>DATDVW010000088.1:0-12823 GCA_035289865.1 Candidatus Nanoarchaeia archaeon | reverse complement strand
AGTAGCTGATCTCACCCAAAAAGAGCTTTCAGCACTTCTTCCACCTGGATTAAAATTTGATGCGGTTATTGCTGAAGCATTTTTTAATAGCCCTACTAAGCTTGATATCCTGAGGGAATCGGCCGGAGCTCATGAGAGCAGCAACTGGTTGAAGATAAATGAACAGTTAGATCGAAGCATATGCCAAGCAGTATATTCCCTGCTTCATGATGACGGAATATACTTAGTAGACAGGCATGATCTGCTCGGTTTTTCTGTGTCTGATGGCACAAAGATTCTTCATGAGGCGGGATTTGAGCTTTTTAGAGAACGGTCAATCGTGGATACGGCGCGCGATGAGCATTATGTCAAAATGCAGATATATAAAAAGCAGCTGAAGAACAGATGCAATGAAACCGGATAGGATTCTGTGGCAAAATGAGTGCGATATTGTTTGATGGCGCATTAGATTATTTCATGTTATTGAATATTATTCAATTATTTATATATCTTTCGGTTAATTTTCGGATAATATTCAGTTATATATATGAACGTAAGGGCAAACCCAGTACCGGTGAATGATGATGAACAGAGCAATGGATGAGGATAGTGTACAGAACTGTGCTGGTCGCCTTTATGCCCGGCAGGAAGGAGATAGGTGATATCATGAAATTTATCGCCCAGGAACCGCTGATGGAGAGAGAGCTGTCCCTGCAAGGGTTTACGCTGCCAACAGCACCGCAAGCGCTCTACTTCGGGGTGGGGCTCTGCAACGGCTGCCAAACGCTGACCACAGGCCTTCCTGTGGACATCCTGAGCATGGTGCTGGCTGCTGAGCAGCTCGCTCCGGAAAAGCATATCCTGATCGCGGATACCCATGCGCTGACCGACGGATTTGCCGCTGCATCAGTGGACAAGGCTGCGGGTGAGCAGCGGGAAACCCTCCAGCGGGCAGTGGACAATCTCAGCCTGAGCGGATGGTCTGTTGTCCGCGCTTCGGATATCGACCATCTCGCTTCCTACACCGCACTCGTCCAGCAGGTGAGCGCCCCACATGAGTACATCAGGAGGGAGCTTGCAGACATGATCTGGTTCCAGCAAGAGAAAGGCATTGATCTCAAGCTGGGATGGGCGCTCAATGGAAGCAGGAACTCCGATGAGGCGGCATTTGACCGAAGGTTCCGGGAACAGTTTGGGGACGCATTATCGTTCGTCTACACGGTCCCGGGAAGGACGTTCAACCCAGGGAAGATACGGGCGGCGCCATACTTCTGTGACGACCCGGAGGCAAGGATACTGCTGCGCGCAGGAGAGGATGTTGCCGCAAAGGCAGCTTCTGCACGGGAGAGGTTTGGCAGCCATGCCACCAGGGCATACGAGAATTTCCTCAACGCCGTCGTCCGGCTGTACGACAAGACTGTGGGGCAGACAGAGCGAGGGCCGCTCGCCGAAAGGCTGCAACAGGTAATCGGCAGGTGTACGCAATGAAACACAGCATACTGGGCATCATCGGAGGGCTCGGGCCAGAGACGAGCGCCATGTTCTGCATAGATGTCAACCGGATGTTCATGCAGCATGTGCAGGGACAGCCCCACCTGGTGATGGATAACCTGCCCATCTCCCGGGCGGCTGAGCGCCGGCTGATCACCGGCGGCGCGTCGCAGGAGCACCTGAGTTTGCTGGAACAGTCAGTGGCCAGGCTCAGCAAAGCGGGCTGCACGCAGGTCGCCATCCCCTGCAATACGGTCCACACCTTCATCCGGCAGCTGCGGAAGATCTCCCCTGTCCCGATACTGAGCATCATCGAGGAAACCGCCGAAACATGCAAGAGGCTGAGGCTGGGGAAGGCAGGGGTATTGGCATCGACGAGGACCATGCAGGACGGGCTGTTCACCAGGGAGCTTGCGAAGCGCCAGATTGGGGTCGTGGCGCCTGATGCCCGCGAGCAAGCATGGATAAGCGGCTGCATCATCAGGATAATCCACAATAGGACGAGGAGGGATGATAAAGGAAGGATGAGAAGGATCATGCGAAAGCTGCAGAGGGCAGGAGCCGAGGGAATTATTCTCGGCTGCACTGACCTGCCGTTGCTCATCTCCCCGCAGGACAGCGGCATCCCTATCGTGAATGCCCTGGAGGCGTTGGAGCGCGCTGCAGTGAAGAGCTTGTTGAGGGGAGGAGGTAACTGAGCATGGGATGCGCAAGCGGTCTTAGTGGAGGGAAAATCAATCTTCACCGCGTTGAGCAGCGCAATCCAGAGATAGAGGAGCGGCTGAATCTGCATTTGGGCAGGCCATATATTGTTGAGCAGCGGACTGTCCACCACGATGTCTATGACCACCGTCCCGCTGTCGATGGAAAACCGTATCATTTCCATGTGAAGGTCCGCGTATTTGAAGGGGTACTGGAGCAGGTGTATATTCATCTCTGTGAAGAAGGGTTCATTCCCCTGGATATAATGTTGGCTGATGGATTCTCTTACCTCAGGGAATACCCAGACCAAAAGGACCCATTCAGGTATGAACGGCTGCTCTATGGGGATCCATACAAATTGGGCTTGTGCAGATTCGGCAGGATAGAGGATGAGAGTGAGTTTGAGCGGGCAAGGGACAGTGCCTACCGGAGATTTTGAGAGGGCGATGGAGGATGCCTGCCTTATCTGATTTTCTTCAGCTTCTCCAGAAACAACGCATACACATCGCTGATCAACTGCCGCTTTGAGTGACATTGCCTCGGTGCTTTGAGGGTATTTTACTATCTCATCATAAACTGATTGTGGAATCAGGACAGCGGTAAAACATTCTTTTAAGGGGGGTAATTTATCTGCTTTGCCCAGATGTATCAGCGGATATGTATTGCTGACAATCATGCCTCATGCAGATCCCGCAGTAAATGGTGTTTGGTGTACTGGATGGGTATGCCTTGCTCTGCAGCAATCTTGAGCATATCTGCAAGAGGAATTCCCGTAATCTCTGCGGCGCGCGCCAGCGACAGCTCCTTTTTCCTATACTTGTCCAGTGCATACTCTACTTTCTCTTCTTTTTTAATAACCATGTCGGCGAGATATTTTTTAACCATAAACATAACAAAGAATGCCGTTTATATAAGACTTTTGATTCGCTCTCCATCGGCAACGGACTCCAGGGCCGCCAGTCATTTCATTAAATTTAAGAGGTCGTCAATGTTCATCTCAGCCTGCCGCATAATGCTCCGCAATGTCCCCTTGGCAAGCTCCTTATGCAAGGGAATAGGAATGGTAATCTTTCCGCGCCCCGCATCGGTTTTGTTGAGGATAGCATGACTGCCGTGCGTTCGGACATGGGTGAACCCCATCCTGGAGAGAATTTTAACAACATCACTACCTGACAATACCGGCAGCTTTGGCATGTTTGCTGATCTCAACAACAGAGAAGAAGGTTTCCGTGGGCTCTAACGCCTCATATTTGTCCGGCTGCTCTTCGAGGCATAAGGCAATCGCCTCCTTGATGTTCCTCATCGCCTCTTCAGTGGTCTTGCCCTGGCTCGCGATGCCTAAGCTGATGCAATGGGCGACAAAGATCGGTTCGCCAGTGCTGAGCTTTTCTTTATTGATGACAATGTCCGCAAAGTATTTTTTTGCCATAAGGCATTGATTGCCTTACGTTTATATAAGGTTTTCGTTTCGCTCACTCCATCGGCACGGTGCTCCAGAGCTGCCAGTCATTGCTGGGAGCGTACGCCCCGAAGATGAAGTAGGGCGGATAGGTCCTGCCGAAATAGGAATGCTGGACATCAGACCATTTATCGCGGGGAGGGGGGGCGCCGTATCCCTGGACGGTATTGCCGAAGGCCCGCCAGGTAGCGGTCAGGATCCTGCCGACGGCGTGCTGCTCCTCTGCCCATGCCTCTGAGGTCATGGTGCCGGTAAAGCCCTTGTTCCGGAGGTAGGTGATGGCGTCCACGACCGGGAAGATGCCCTGGCCAGCGGGCAGGTGCTGATGGCTGCTGCCCATGGAATCCACGATGTGGAGATGGCCGAGCACGCCTGACTTTTGGAGATCTTCCACCTGCCCCATGTACCACTGGTTGAAGCGCTTGTTGGTCTCTGCCTCGGTCTCGATCCTGCCCTCATTGGCGATGAATTTCGGCTGGAAATGCTTGCGCCACATCCCCAGGTGCTGGGTGTCAAAGGTCGCCTTGATATGGGATTCCGCCTCTTTCCAGGCAAGGGAAAGGTTCTCCTTGAAGCGCTGCTGGTACCAGGGATTGTCGATCTTGATCAGCTCACCCTTATCGTCACGCCGGTCATGGGGATCATTGATCCGCTTGGAGGTGAGGTATTCCACCATCTTCTGCCGGGCTCCCCGCACCAGCTCGATCAGCTCCTGGGGATGGCTGCCGTAGCCCATCTCGGGAAAGATGTTCTCCGGAGCCACGAAGATGTCGCGCTTGACGTTCGGATTATGCTCAGTCTCCTGCATGGCCATGATGCCTGCCTCGGCGTAGCTCTTCAGGCTCTGCTCGGTGGCGTATTTCTCCACCGGCTTGATGTGGTCCAAAGACTCCCTGATGGTGTCTGCCTGCGCATCGTTGGCTGCGGAGCTTTCATGGGTGTGGCGGAGATTGTGCTCCGAGTTTTTGATATATTCTTCCAGCCAGGCAGAGGGCAGCTTGACGTCAGGGGGGATGAGGCCGCCGAATTCACTGCCCATCTGCTTCTCCAGTTTCCATCGCTCCTCCGGGTCAGTGGATTCCTCCAGCCTCTTGTAGAATTCCAGGGCTTTCCTTGCTTTCCCATAATCCTTGAAAGAACTTTCGTATTGCCGTGCATGGTAGAGCGACAGCCCCCGGTGCTGGAGCATCTGGTTTTCCATCTGCGCGCGGTAGAACATCTCCTCAGGCTTCCGGGGAGGCTGATCAGGATATTTTTCCTCCCAGCGCTTTGCCTTGCCCTCATAATAATCCCAGGTCCTGCGCTCGGTCTTGAAGCGTGATTCTGCGGGATTCCACTCCGGAACGCGCTTGAAGAGATTATCAGGATTGCGCTCATCGATCCAATGGCCCTCAATGTCGATATAATCGTCCGCCTGCAGCACCCTTCCGGTCTGGGGATCGCGCTTGCCCACTAATCCCTCTGACTCCGCGGTCTTGTAGAGGGGCTCGAACACCACCTGCGACTTCTGGACTGACTGGATCAGCCTGCCGTTGCGGTCGTCCACCATGTAGTAGATGGCCCTCCCGGGCTCTTCCTGGTAGCCGACAAACTGGTATATTGGATTGCCGCGCTGGTCCTTCATGAGCTGGCCACGCTCATCCCGCATCAATGCCCATTTCTGGTCGGAGATCGGGCGCTGGAACTCTCCGGTGTGGACAACCACAGCGCCGCCGCCGGTCACGTCCCCTGCAAAGCTGATCGCTTTCTTGACCTCCTCCAGCGAGGAAAGCCGCTGCTGGTCAGAGAAACCCTCCTGACCGAGGCCCGAGAGATTGCCGATCTGGGAAGGGGTATGGACTGCGCTTAAGTTGACTTTGTTCGCCCGCGCCATCTCGCGCAGGGCCTGCCGCGCTTCCTTGCCGTAGCTCTCTACTCCGGTCGGCTCCGCCCCTCCGCCAAGCTGCGGCTGGAGCTCGATGGAGCCTCCCCCTGTCCTGATCGCCCCGGTCACGGTCTGCACAAACGAGCCGAACCTGTTGCCCTCGGTGACGGACTGCGCTATCTCTGAGATAGGCATCAGGGGTTTTTCGATGTCTGCGTTGTAGACGCGCGGATTTGCCGCGATGTCTCCCACCTGGTCGTACTTCCGGTCAAAGGGATGGTAATAGCTGGTGCCAAACTGCATGGTTGCTGGTTACCTCATATAGACATTGAGCAGGTGCTCAACCTCTTCCTGGGTGCGGGATGCTTTTCTGGCCTCATAGATCATCCCCTGCGCCTGGTATTCCTGCTCCTTCCTGCGCATGGCGTATGCCGCTATCTTGAGGTCCTGCGCATCGTTGGGATTGGCATAGCCCTTGTCATGGATGGTCTGCTCCCGGGCATAGATGTTCCTGCTGAGCTCGTCCAGGGACTTTTCCCGGGCAAGCTGATTTCCGTATTGCCGGATCTCCTCCTCGCTGAGCTTCGGGGCTTCCTTGGCCGCCTGCCGGGTGCGCTGCTCCAGGGTGGCCTCTTCCTCCTTGAACAGGTCAGTGATGTCCACCTGCTTCTGCTGCGGGACAAACCGGCGGAGCTGCTCCGTCTCCTTCTCCCGGACTATCTGCTCATTGCTCTCCCGGATCAGCTGCTGCGCCTGCTTGATCTCATCCTCATGCTCCTGCTGGAGCTCTTTCAGCCTCTTGATGCGCTCCTCCGGCGGCAGCTTGGTGAGCTCCTTGAGCGTTGCCATACCGCATTCCGGGGGCCTAAGGAATATAAATGTTGTGGTTGGGCGATGGGATATTATTTGCCGGTAGATACTATCATTCTTCCGCACGCCGCCAGCATGGCGGCAGACGGATTTGCTACGCAAATCCTACCGACCATCCCGTAGGGAGCAACCCCTGGTCGGTCTGCGCCATGGCGGCGTGCGGAGTAAGGGGCATAAGAAGGATAATGAACCGATAGATACGCAAAAAATCTCCAACCTCTACCGTGCAGTCTCTATCTCCTTACCACGCCAGCATGCCGTGCGCGTTCTTGTAGTTCTTGTAGCAGTTCCACATCATCTGCCGGGCGTGGTCGCCGGCTGCCTTCTTCTGGGCATCGTCGACAGCCTTGTTGACCTTCGGCTTCTTTGCCTGCGGCGACTTTCCCGGGAAGAATGCGGTTGCCATGCCTGCCGCTCCCTTGAAGACAGCAGTAAAGGGGTCTGCGACGCTCTGCCGGGGCGCTGATTTCTGCTTCTGCTCACCTGAACTAACATCCTCCTCCCCCGCCTCACGGAGGTAGTTCATCAGCTCGTCGCCCAGGGCGATCATGGCCGCCTTCACCGAGGCATCCACATCGCCGAGCAGGGAGAGGTCCTCATCGGTCCGCATCTTGATGTAATTGTTCACCTGCTCATCGGTCCAGGCGTAGCAGCGGAGATTGATCACGATCCTGCCGGTGTGGATGGGCCCGCGCTGGGCGAATCCCTCCTGGTGGAAGGACATGGTGGGATGCGTGCGCGCATCGAAATTCGCGACCACCACTGCGCTGTACCGGTTCTTCTCGACCACTTTCTTGGCGAGGAACTCGACCTCGATCATGGAGCCTTCAAATGCAGAGACGATGTCCGCCTGGTCCACCTTGGTCTGGCTCATGGTGAGCCTGCGGATGTTCTTGAGGTAGGGCCTGACCCATGCCATGTACATCTTGATGATGTCAAAGTGCTGGCGGAGATACTTCAGGGTGAACAGCCTGCGCGACTGGAGCTCCTTGTGGGTGCTCTTCTTCCATTCCACAAAGCTGCGGAGCTTGCGCAGCAGCACCCGCTTGACGCTTTCGTTGAAATCCAGCTTTTCCACCCATCTGTCCAGCTCCTCTGCGGAGCCTGCAGGCGCGTCAAAGAAGAGGTCGGGGAGGGTGACGAACTGCAGTTCGCGCGCCATGCCGAAGACCGAGGCGGGATTCTTTGATCCCCCTTCCGCAAGGTCGATGAAGATGCCTTTCAGGGTGATCTCCGCGGACTTGGCGGTGGAACTGCCGGTGTAGGAGTCGTCATAATAGCTGAGGCGCTCATCTAAGATGCGCAGCTCCCGCACCAGCTGGAAGAGCTCCTTGACCATCTTGCCTACGGTAGCGAGGAAATTGCTCACCCGGTCCTGCTGCAGGCCAAGCCGCTGCTGCGCAACGCCCCAGAAATCAGACTGCTCGGCAGCGGCAAAGACGTCAATAAGCTTGTAGATACGGGAGAAGGCGGCATCCACCTTCAGGAAGTTCAGCACCCAGAAGTAGCTCTCCTCCAGCGAAAGGTCGTACCGCTCATAGTCCACCCGGTAGCGCTTGATGGGCTGGGGATAATCGGTGTAGATCCACTGCTCATTCCGCTCCTCATCGTATTCCGGCGAGTCAAAATGGTACTTCTTGAGCTTGTCCTTCGTCACCTGCTCATCGGCCTTGGATATGTCCTCGCCCATCGTGCTGTTTCTCCTGCTGTCGTTGATATATAAATCTTATTGTTGATGCGGCTCTGGAGCAAACCTCGCTATGCTCCGGGTAGCGCCGGTTCGCTCCATACCGGGCGGCATGAAGGGCGGCCCCTTCCCGAGGGAGCATCCCCTTCCGCCATACTGTTTCTGATGCAGCATCGCTCACGGGATGGCGCTACCCTATATTTTCTCCAGAGCCTATTGATGCTGGTTACTGGTACGCCCATCCCGGGCAGCTGCAGGTGATGGAAGCGGCTGCGTACCCTGCAGTCAGGGTGCTTTCGTAGTAGACAAAACTACTGTACCAGCGCTCATAATATTTCGTAGTAGTAAATGGAGGCTGGCGGGTATAGCTCGCGCCGGAGTCCAGGCAGCCTGCGTGCCACTGGCACCACTTGCCCGCATCATAGTCTCCGTAGATAAACGTCGGCGTCCCCCCGAATATCTCGATGCTGAAGAACTGCTCAGGATAAGTGGTGTACTGCCAGGTCTTGCAGTCCTGGTTGTAGTCAGGATTGCCGATGCCTTCAGCAGCCCCGGGATGCCAGGCAGCGTCATTGTCGTTCCAGTCGATGTTGCCGTTGCAGCCGGAGTTGTAGTCTGCGCCAAACCCCTGGCCGAAGCATCCCCAGCGATCCACTGAGGTGAACTGGCTGCACCAGCCGTCGCAGTCCGGGTCGCGCGCATAGCCGTTGCAGTCCTCGTCAATGGCGTTGCATGTTACTTCATTGGTGAACGGGCTGATCCCAGGATTTGCGTCGTTGCAGTCCGCTCCGGGGGATGATGCGTAGCCGGGGGGGAGCGAGCTGCCGCTGCAGACCTGGGCGGAGGTTGGGGAATATGAGCCATCGCCGTCTGCATCCGGATAGCCGGTGAGGTAGCGCCATTTTCCGGCATTGTTATCGTCACAGTCCTGGCTGTTGCTGGCATAGCCTGCCTGCGGGGCGCAGGATACCTGCGGCGATGCGGTGCTGCCATAGCCGTCGCTGTCCGCATCCCGGTAATAGACAGTACCGACTCCCTCATCCACCTGCCCGTTGCAGTTGTTGTCCTTTGCGTCGCAAATCTCTGCAGCGCCGGGCTTGATCGCAGGATCATTATCATTGCAGTCGCCGTTGGCCACGGCGTACCCGTCATTATCCTTGTCTGTCAGGGGATTGCAGTCATTGTCCGTGCCGGGATTTGTGGCATCATCAACTGCTGCGGGATGGGCCGCAGGATTGTTGTCGTTGCAGTCCTGGCTGTTTGCGGAATATCCGACGGGCTGGGCGCAGGCCTGGAGGGATGGGGAAGAGCCGTAGGTATCGCCGTCCGCGTCCCGGTAGTAGGCAGTCTTGACGCCGTCATCAACCAGGCCGTCGCAGTCATTGTCGATGCTGTCACATGATTCTGCGGGCGCTGCGGTGTAGAAGCAGCCGTTGCAGAGCTGGCTGTTCAGTCCTGGATGGCAGGCATTCCCGCTGCACTGGCAGCTCGGCTTGATCGTGACCATCGCCTGCGGGCTGCTGCCTGCCTGGTAGGATTTTTCCGGATCAATGCTGCAGAGGGCTGTCTTGGTCCCGACTCCGCCGACATTGCAGGAAAATCTCGCGATGTTGTCTGCCCAGGCGAGAAAGGCGCAGGGCTGGCCGGCGATGGATGCCAGGATGCTGCGCACGGGCGCGGGAGCGGTGCAGGAGAGCTCGATGGACGCTCCTTCAACGGGCTCTGCTGCGGAAACCGCGATGGCGCTGAGCGTGACCGGGCAATCCGCATCGCCATGGACTGCCGGGCTGACCGCGCCTGAAGTGTAACCGTCGAAATCGATGAGGGAATCACAATCATTGTCTATGGCGTCGCTACACGCAGTTTCCGCTCCTGTTTCCTGGTAGCGGCAGCCGTCGCATATCCTGCCGTCTGCACCGCATTCGTTGGCAGCGCTGCACTCGCACGCAGTCTCGTCGACCTGGCCGTCGCAGTTGTTGTCGAGCAGGTCGATGACCTCCTCACCAGGAGAGAGGGGGATGCAGGCCTGCTCCACCCCGTTTGCGCAGAAGGGGACAGATACCTGACAGGCGCCGATGCCGCAGCTCTTGCTGCCCAGCTCCTCATCGATCAGGCCGTCGCAGTCATTGTCCATGCCGTCGCATATCTCTGATGCGGCCACGCAGTCCGGGGAGAGCAGGAGAGGGAGGGTGCCGAGCACGATGGCTGCTATGTTCCCCTCAACAGCCCGGACCACGCCGGAGCCTCCGACAGTGTATTCCATGCGCAGCTTTCCCTTGATGCGCTCGCCCGGGGGCATGGCGATGCTGCAGCCGGCAAGGGTGAACAGCTGGATATCATTATAGGCGATCGGCTGCGCTTCCTGGATGACGCATCCATCACCCCCTCCCCAGGCAGAGGCCATCTGGCCCTCTCCGGTGATGGAGAATGCGGTGACCAGGATATCAGTGTCCAGGTCGTTCTGCAGCTCGACCTGCACCAGGTCATTGTCCTGCTCGCCCGGGTCATTGCTGACCAGGAACTGGCTGCAGCTGATGCCTGTCCCTGCGCTGCACTGCTCCGGCAGCAGCCTGCCGATGTCCAGGATGCCGTATCTCACCAGGGCTCCCAGGGAGAGGGCGATGATGAGCACCGCAAAGCTGTAGATCAGTATGGTCTCCATCCCTGCCTGCGATTTCAGGGACATCCGCATTTTCACCGGAACAGCCTCCGCGGATGCTCGTGGCCAAGGGCCTTGCGCTTGTGCAGGTCCTTAATGTGCTGCGTGCGGCGCGCGGCAAGGATCTTGGGGTTCTTGGATATCTCCTCCAGCAGCAGCGAGACATGGTCGCCCCCGAGGAAATGGGGAAGGATGACATAATCCGCCCCCAGGCTGTAGAACTGGAGGGCATCCTGGATCGCGTAGCCGGTCGCGAAAATCCGGATATCCGGCTGCTGCTCCTTGGCGACTCTGGTCAGCAGCAGGTTTTCCCGCTTAGTCGGGATAGTGGAGATGATGATCTTGGTCTTGGTGAAGTCAAAGTGCTCCAGGAAATTGGCATCACCGATGTCGCCGTACAGGCAGTGGAATCTCTTCTTCTTGAGCTGGTGGATCACCTCGGGATTGGAGTCGATGACCAGGACATGCTTCTTCAGCCTCTTCAGGGTCTCGTATATCCGGTAGCCGATCCGGTCATAGCCGATCAGGATCACCTCATCGCTCTGGTGCTTCCCCTGGGTGGAAATCTCCCGCTTGCCCGAGGAAAGGCGCTCGACCAGCGAGAGCGGTGCGTCCAGCAGGGCATAGATCGCATATTCGTAGCGGACCAGGTAGGGGGTAAGGATGATCGTGATGACTGCAATCAGGACGGTGAGGGACAGCAGGGCTGATGAGATGTGTCCAAGAGCGATTCCCTGGGCGGCGATGATCAGGGCGAACTCTGATATCTGGGCAAGAGAGATCGCGGAGAGGAAGCCGGTCTTTTTCTTGTAGCCGAACAGCGCGACGATCAGCACCACCAACGCGGGCTTGAGCAGCAGGACGATGCCCAGCAGGGCGAAGAACAGCCCCCAGGGAGTGTTGGTTGTGGAGATGCCCATGCCCAGGGTGACGAAGAAGATGGTCGCGAAGAAGTCACGGAGGGGCTTGACGCGGGAGACGATCTCGATGTTATAAGAGAGATGGGAAAGGGCGACTCCGGCGACAAACGCGCCGATCGCGATGGAGAACCCGAAATAGCCGGCCAGCAGGACAAAGGAAAGGCAGACGGATATCGCCATGAGGAAGAGGAGCTCGGTGGAGTTCGCCGCTATCTTGAATATCCGGGGAAAGACAGTTATCCCCAGCAGGTATCCTGCGACGATGAGGAACATGCCCTTGAGCAGGGAGAAGATGAGGAGGTCAACATGGAAATCATTCAATGACGTCAATCCCGCCAGCACCAGGATGGCGACCACGTCCTCAATCAGCAGGGTGCCGATGATGATCCTGCCGTGCAGGGTCTCGAGCTCCTTGCGGTCTGCGAGCATCTTGATGGCCACCATGGTGCTGGAGAACGCCAGGATCAGGCCGATGTATGAGGCTTCCAGCCGGAGGAGGCCGAATGCGACGGCAACCGCATAGCCGGTGCAGAAGAGGATGATGGACTTGAGGATGCCGCCGACAGAGGAGACCAGCCCGGTCAGCTTGAGCTTGTGGATGTCCAGCTCCATGCCCACCACAAAGAGCATGAATGCTATGCCGATCTCCGAGAGGGTGCGGATGACCTCGGTGTCGGTGACCAGGCGCAGCCCGAGCGGGCCGATCAGGAGGCCGGCAAGGATATAGGCGGGGATGCGCGGCTGCTTGAGGAGCTTGATGAGGAAAGCCAGGGCGGTCGCTACGATGATGATGATGCCGATGTCCGAGAGGATGCTGCTCATTCGTTGAACTCCTTGAGGTAGCCTTTTTCCGAAAAGTAGGCGAGCAGGATGTTCTTCACCTTTTCCGCTTCCTTGGTGCCGAATCCCCGGATGTGGCGCAGCAGGCGCAGCTGCTCCGGGTCCAGGGAGATAGAGACACGTTTTACCATTGTGTTACTGATTTGAGCTATATTTGTTACATATTTGAATTATATTTGGTATATAAATGTTGCGGTTATCGGAGGCGTCTTGTTTAGTACCGTTTTTGGTTTACATTTTGGGGCAGTATTTAAATAAAGCCCCGTATTACTTATTTTCTTATGGAGGTGCGCTTTATGGCATACAAGTTAAATGAAAAAAACGTAAGTGGATTGTTCGTCGTTTGAAGGCA
>DATDVW010000087.1:0-6140 GCA_035289865.1 Candidatus Nanoarchaeia archaeon | reverse complement strand
CAGAGCCTCCTGATGCTGGCTACCGCGGCATCCTGGTCCGGCCAGTAGGCGATGGTCTCGATCGCGATGATATAATCAAAGGCCCCTTTGAGGGAGAGCGCTGCTGCATCGCCGACGAGAAAGGAGAGGTTTTTTCCGGCCTGCCGCTGCGCGACAGCAATCATCTTCGGCGAGATGTCAACGCCGACTCCATATGAGGGGCGGAGGGAGCGCAGATACCTTCCGGTGCCGCAGCCGATGTCCAGGATGCGACTGCCCGGCGGAATTATCTTTTTGAGCAGGGAGATGATGAGCCTTTCATAGACCCTCCTGGTGATGTGGGTGTCGTAGCTCGGGGCGAGCCGGTCGTAGAAGGAGCGGACGGCGGATGCGCGGTCAGCAATGGATAAGCGATCTGATGGCATAATAAGTAGGCATAAACAGAATATTCTTTATAAAGATGCTATATCAAGGCAATCTCGCCCTGCTCAACCCTGCCAGAGATATCATCCAAAAAGGCAAGCTTATCAGAGGGGCTCATAACCAGACATTGGGCGACAAAGTAAGGCACCCAGATGTGTCCGCCGCCTTCCTGATCCTGAACCCCCAGCAGTGCCGCCGGATCGATCCGGGCCACAAAATAATTATCTCCCGCAGCATCTGACATAACATGCAGCCATTCTCGGTAAGTGAGGCCCTGTCCGCGATATTTCTTTCCAGCGCCTGAATCCGGAAATGGCTGATCAAGTGCAAATCCCAATAGATGCTCAAGATTGCCGTTGAAGACGGCGTTCGCCCGGTCCATGACGCGAGGGATGTCCTCTTTCCAATGGTATACCCGATGATTCATGGAGGGGAATATCAGGCCGGGAAGTTCTTCCCTCATTTCTCTCGTAAAGGATTCTGAGGCAGTTTCTCCTGGATTTATTTCACCGCCGAAGAAAGAGCAATTCCCCGGAAATAGGTAAGGATATTGGCCGGGAGAAAACTGAGGCTTGTTTACCTGCCGAATCTGCAGCAGATAATCTTCATCAGCGGTTGCGATCAGATTTGCATAGGGCATAGTTCAAGCAATTCCCTTTGGTTTATAAACATTTATTGGATAAAGAAGATATATTCAATTTTCCAATTCGTCTCCTGCAACAACGACGTGCAGGCCGCCGCTCACATCAACCAATGCGCCGGTGACGTACCTGGAGAGCTCATCGCATCCGAGGTATACTGCTGATCCCGCTATGTCGTCAGGGGTTGCGCCCCGCCGGAGCGGAATCGCGCGGAGCATGGCATCGATCTCTTTCTGCGACGCCTGGGCAAACGCCGTTTTATTCATATCAGTAAACACGACGCCCGGAGCGATGGTGTTTGCCCGGATCCCTTTCGGCCCGAGGTCTTGGGCGAGTGTTGCGGTGAATGCGTGCAGGGCTGCTTTTGTCTGGCAGTAATGGTGCTGCAGATTTCCGCCGGTGTTCTTTCCGCTGATGGAACCGATGTTGATGATGGATCCGCGCAGCCCGTATTCATTCAGCGGATTCTGCAGCATTGCCCGCACTGCTCTTTGCGTAAGGAAGGTGGGCCCCCTGATGTTCACGGCAAATGTCTGGTCATAGATCTCCGGCGTGAGCTGGTGCAAGGGGACAAATGGGCATATGCCCACATTATTTACAAGAATATCCAAGCTTCCAAATGCGCCAAGAACATCGTCTATCATTGCCTGATGCTGGCCTACCTGTGCGATATCTGCTTGATGCAGGCGGACAACATTTCCGTATTTGTTTTGGATGCTTTTCAGCAGCTCTCCCGCAGGATTCCCGAATTGTTTATCAGCGCCTGCTGAGTAATTAATAACAACTCTGGCGCCGTGTGCGGCATACATCTCGCTGATCGCCCTTCCGATTCCCCGGGAGCCGCCGGTGATTAATGCAACTTTCCCCTGGAGAAGCTTTTCAGCCATGGTGTATCCCCCGGAACAAGCTGATGGTATTCCTGATCTGCTCCTGCAGGCTGTCCACATAGGTGAACCCCAGGCCCTGGATCTTCGCGCTGGCGACGTGGTAGGATTTCTGGTTGAGGATCGGTGATTTCGTAAGCTCTATCTGCACATCCGGGACGACGGCGCGGATGGTGTCGACGACCTGGCGGACCGTATAGTTCTCGGTCACCACGTTGTAGAGCTCTCCTGCCTTGCCGTGCTGCTCCAGGAAAGAGAATGCGCGCACCGCATCATTCAGCCCCAGGTAGGGCCGCTTCTGGTCCAGGGCGTTCTCCCAGACCGTGAGTGGCCTGCCCAATGCCGCCAGATAGCAGAACTTGTTGACCGCGGTGTGGAAGCGCATGCCGACGCTGGTGCCGAATATCGTCCCCATGCGGACGACGATGGCGGGGAACCCCTGGGCTGCATGGGCATCCCTCATCAGCTTCTCTGCGGCGAATTTCGCGGCTGCATAGGGGCTTGCGGGCTTGTAGATTTCTTCTGCGGCATCTTCATCAACAATGCCCTCTGCTTCCCCGTAGACGCTGGTGGTGGAGGGAAAAAGGAATTTCCGGACATTTGCCTGCATCGCCGCATGGAGGACCATCTCTGTTCCGGTGTAGTTGATACGATGCGTCTCCTCCGGCTTGGCTATTGTGGAGGGGGCATCGGTGATGGCAGCAAGATGGATGACCAGATCCATATCCCGCATGGCCTGGCGGACGGCAGCGGGGTCGGCGATATCCCCCTCGATGAATTCGTATTTTGTTTCCGGCAGGTAAAAGAGCGAGCAGTAGCGCTGGGTCAGGAGATTGTCCAGGATACGGATCGTCCCTACATCTTTTCGGTTCGCCAGATCACGGATCAGCTGGGAGCCGATATGCCCTAATCCGCCGGTGACGAGGATGTTCATGAGAGCAACCTGAGGAATTTTTCTGCGATGTCCGGGGAGACTGCCCGGATCAGGGGGGAGAGCGGCCTGCCGTAGGCGAGCCAGTATCCGCTGCCGATGTCATTGCCGCTCATATCGGTCAGGACGCCGCCGATCTCATGGACCAGGAGGTATTCTGCGGGCGGCTCAAAGACGCCTTTCGCGATTACGCCGCCGATGATGTCTGCTTCGCCGAGCATCAGGTCTATGCACATGGCGCCGCTGGAAGCAACGCCTTTGATGAGAAATTTCCCCCTGAGCTTATCGGAAAACGTCTCCTTGGTAAGCGTAAAGACATCGCCCAGGTTCGCGCCCATCTCCTCTGCATAATCCGGCCAGAATTCTGGGTTATCAATCTCAATGCGGAGCTGGCCGTGATGGGGCTGCCTGATGATCCTGCGTAATGATTCTGCCTGGAGGAGGTATGCGCCTTTTCCCTGAATAGCATAGACGATGCGGTTGGTTGCAAACTCAGTGATGCCGGCGAAAATGAACTCGTTGTAGCGCGGATTCAGATTTGGCGCAATGGCAATAATGGTTCCGCATCTGCTCTCTGGATTTGCCCTGAGGCCTGAGCTGCCGTCGATGCCATCCAGGACGACGAGATACCGGGGACTGCCGATCTCTGTTGTTCCGCTTTCCTCGCCGACAATCCTGCAGGGGAAATTTTGCTCCCGGAGATAGGCGATAACTACGTTCTCTGACTCGATGTCGCCGGCCATCGCCTTATCGCCCTGGCTGTTGGTCTCGACAATCGTGTTGATCGCGCCATTATCCAGAAGCTCCAGCTGTTTGGCGTAGGCTTTCTGCAGCGCGACGAGGCCGACGGCGGCGTAGTTTTTCTGCTTGGAACTCTCGAGCATGTTACTGCAAATCCCTCCCGGTTTTTAAGCTTATAGCAAATTGCATAGATTTTGGAACATTTTACTTGCAATTTGCTATTTAGCGAATCTCGCAAAAGTTCCAAAATTAACGAGATTCGCTATTATTGCGGCTGCTGCAGGTACTCATTAAAGTTCTGCCGGTAGAAACCGATGGTCTTGCGGATGCCCTCTTCCAGGGGGGTTTTTGGCTCCCAGCCGAGCATGGCCCTGATCTTGCCATGGTTGAGGATGACGCTGCCGGTCTCGATGTTCTTCCGGTCCGTGGGCCAGTCCACCAGCCGGTAGCTCCCGGTGCCGGCAATGGAGATGATCATCTTGACGAGATCGATGAAAGGGATGCCCTGGCCGGAGCCGAGCACAAACATCTCCCCGTTCGCCTGCCTGTTCTGGGCAGCAAGGAACAGGGCGTCCACCGCATCCTGCATGTAATTGGTGTCCCGCAGCTGCGTGCCGGGCCTGAAGACGGTTATCTCCTGGTTGAGGATGGCCTTGCCGATCACCCAGTTGATGATGCTGTAGGTGGGGTGGATGATCTGCGCCCTCGGCCCATAGGTGTTGGTCATCCGCAGCGAGGTGGTCCAGATGCCGTAGTGCTTGTGATAGAGGAGATGGTACCATTCTGAGGCAAGCTTGTCCGCGCCGTAGACGTCTGTGGGATTGTCCGGATGCTGCTCGTCGATCGGGGAATATAACGCGGCCCCGCTCTGCCCCCGTGTCCCGGTGTAGACTATCCTTGCGGTGTCATTGTGCCTGCGGCAGGCCTCCAGCACGTTGATCTGGCCGAGGCAGTTGGTGTCGATGTCCAGGAATGGGTTCTGCATGGAGAGGATGTGGTTGACCTGGGCCGCGCAGTTGAAGATGATGGACTTGTCCCGGACGGCGTCTGCCAGCGCGTCGAAATTGCGGATGTCTCCCCTGATGATGGCGATCCTGCTCTTTATCTCCTTGATGTTCGCCGGATTCGCCCCTGTCCCTTCCATGAAATTGTCGAAGATCGTGACGCGGGCGCCGAGGCCGACCGCCTGGTGCGCGATGTTGCTTCCCACCGCCCCCATGCCGCCGAGGATCAGCACCTCCTCGCCGTCCATCCGCCTGATCTGGTAGCTCATAAGTACTCCTGCCTACGCTCCCGGTAGAATGCCATCGTGCTCCTGATGCCTTCCGGAAGCATGGTCTTCGGCTCCCAGCCAGTGGCGTCATGGAACTTCCGGTAGTCCACCTGGGAATCGCCGACATCCACCTTCTTGTGCTCTGCGGGAAACTCGGCAAACTGGTACGAGCCGGCAATGCCGGCAACCTCCTGCGCAGCGGCGATGACCTCCTGCACCATATGGATGAATCTTGTCGCTTGGTTCGTGCCGATGGGGAACACCCTGCCGGCGGTGTTTTTTGACGCTGCGAGAAGCAGGGCAGGGATCACGTCGCCGATATACAGGTAATCCCGGCGGAACTCGCCCCGGTCATAGACGACGATCGGCTCGTTCCGGAATATCCTGCCGATGAAGTAGTTGGTGATGCCGAAGCGCGGGCTGGTGAGCTGCTGGCGCTCGCCGTACAGCGTGGAGAGGCGGAGGCAGGTTGCCGGGAAGCCGTATGCCCGGTGGTAGATCATGGCGTATTTCTCGCACACCATCTTGTTGACCTCATAGACGCTCAGCGGATTGTCCCGCTCGTCCCCGGTGATGGGCAGCTGCCGGACATTGCCTGCCTGCGTGATGCTGCCGGCGGTGACCATCCTTGCCGCGTCATTGTGGACGCGGCAGTTTTCCAGAAGGTTCATGGTGCCCGTCAGGTTCGCCTTGATGTCCAGCCAGGGGTTCTCCATGGAGGTGATGCCGCTGGTCTGCCCCGCAAGATGGAAGATGATGTCCTTGTCCTGGACCGGAGCGGTAAGGTCATGGTAATTGGTGATGTCGCCCTGGAGGATCTCCAGCTGATCCTGTATTTCCCGGACATTGGCGATCGTTTTCAGCTGGTTGGTGAAAAGCGTCACTTTCGCTCCCTGCGTGACGCACTGGTGCGCCAGGTTGCTGCCGATGAAGCCCAGGCCGCCGGTGATGAGAATCCGCTTTCCTGCAAGCGAGGGGATGTCAAGAACACCCCCCCTAAAGGGCAGGGCGTGTTCTTGAGCACGCTCGGAAATCGCCCTCTTGCTCCCAGCTGAAGCATGGGGCGGGCCAGTTGCGATTTCCGACGTCTCCATGATGCTGCGTGTTGGGGGCGGATTTATATTGTTTTCTGTGGGGCTGAGGTAGGGTACATTCCCCTGAATTCAGCCTCAAGCGCCGTGGGCGAAGAGCAAGAGGGGCCGCATGACGTTCACGGGGCGGTCGTCCTCAGTCTCCCCGGCCTATTTCGTCATCGGGGAGGGGATGGT
>DATDVW010000086.1:0-5113 GCA_035289865.1 Candidatus Nanoarchaeia archaeon | reverse complement strand
CATCACATTGGAATAGTGAGGTAGATACAGCGAGATTTCTCCGTATCCCTTGAATAAGCCTTTGTTCGCATCGAGAATATCCCCGATTTGTACAGGGTCCACTGAATAACCGGGAAATACCACGAACTCAAGGAAATGAGTGATTTTTCCGGGATATTCCTGTTCAATTTCTCGGATGATCTGCAATGACGAATCCTTTAAGTTTATCGGTATCGAGTAAAAAGCAAAAACTCCTTTGACCCTATCTTTATCAAAAAGACAGGCGACATCACGTCGGGATATCTCTTTATCAATAATCGGTGCTCCCGGATGATCAGGAACTTTAAAAAACGTCGGCATATGATAGTGACCATCAAAAAGCGGTCCGGTGTAATAAGGCGTATTTCCAAATTGCCTTTGCAAGGGAGCTGGATCGCAAGGAGAGGAGCTTTGGGGCTGTTGCTCGGGCACTTCCTGCTGTTCAACTGGAGCAGAAGATGTTTCAGCCCCGCACAACTTTCGGCAGGCAGGCTGTCCAGCGAAGTAGCCGCAGTCTGAAGGCCAGGCAACCGGTCTTCCAGCTTTCCAATCTTCGCAGTTTTTTTCCCCCTGCGGATCCGGAATAACAGAGCACGAAGGCGGCCAGCAGCCAAAATCATTCCGTTCGCTTCTGCCTTGAGTGCCACCACTATTGATGTTGTCACTGGCTGAAGTTATTTCTGTTAAGTTGCCTTCAGTTTTTTTGTCCTCGCTTGAAGGCGCGGCGCACCCCATCAAGATAGAAAGCAGCAGCAAAGCGGCAAGAAATAAAACAAAACTAGCAATGTTCAACTTCATTTGCTTTCACCTTTCAGTTTCTTTCCAATACAAACATCCCTGGGGCGCTTCCATGAACCACTCCTGGCATTTTTCCGGCTGCGTGTTCTTGCGACGGACTATTCGGTGGTTGCCTCGTCGAACTTGATAAACTTATTCATCGGCAACCCCAGGTTCCAGTGTGTCGCCAAGTAACTTCCCGGCTCCGGCTTTGGGTTGAAGTAGTCGTCGTTGCCGCAGTCGTATCTATAACCAAAACCATTGCAAACATCTCCGTACACCTCGAGGCTCGGCTTGTAGCTAGGGTGCGAGGGATTAAAAGCGCAATTAACATCTTGTCCCCCCATATGAACGGGTCTTGAATCTTTACAGTGTCCATCGCCGGTGTGATGAGGCGCGCTATGTTGCACGGCGCCCAGGGTATGAGAGTACTCATGGAGCATAGCTACCTGGGCATAACCCCCGTCGAATTGTTGATAGACGAATGCAAAGTCTGCGCCCTGATTGAAGGCATTGTCAGCCGTAGGCCCGTCATCCTGGGGTTTTCCGAAATGTTCCCCGGGCCAGTTATCGAGCCAAGCTTCTGCCTTAGTACCCGGTCTCCCGTCAGGTTGAGTAACAAATCCATCATACCATACTATATATTTTACCTTGTCGTCCTTGAAGCCCTTCGACCGCAACTCGGAAACCAGAACATCCACGTTTGCTTTTTCTTTGGATGCTTCAGAGAGGACTACATTCAGCACAGAAAGCTTACTGCCTTCGCACGCCATCTTTAGGTTTGCATTTACATCAAACCTCTTGGCCTCGGCATTGACTATGCCGTTCCCCTGGCCTGCCCATTTGCGTATCTTAGGCGCCAACAAATCATACCGATCGCTCGCGTCCTGCGGTCTTGCATAGACCAACTGTGCGCGGTGATCTTCGTCGCCAGTTACACAGAATGGCGGAACCTCCTTCAGTTGAGAGGCGTATGAAGTCGAATCAGGTCCTGTGTTAGGTTGGGATTCAGATCCCGGCAGATTGACGGTTACTGAATATGTATCAGCTCCTGCATTGGCTTGCGGGTTGTTCTTTTTTTCAAACTCGCATAACTTAACGCAGTTAGGGAACGCGGCCATAAAAGAACAATCAAACCATTGAATCTCTTTCCCCGCCTTCCAGTCCTCGCACAACTGCTTCCCCTGCAAATCAGGAATGAAAGAACACGAAGGCGGCCAGCAGCCGAGATCGTCTCTCGGCTGTGCTTCTTCAGCGTTTGGGGCAGAAATTTCAGAAGCATCTTGCGTAGCGCAGCCATACACGAAAAGGGCAAACAGCATAAGGAAGATCAGAAGCCTCTTTTCCATGGCTACACATCCGCCGCGCAGTGTATATTAAACTTTCTTTTTTGCTTCAAGAATCTTTATCTCCAATACACCATGGATTTTCCGGTAAAGCTATCTGTTTGGGAAGCGGTTTTTCCGGGAAATACTTCAACCTGTATCTTATCATCTTCCCGCATTTGCACCAGCATCGTTCCCACAACCTCGCCTGAACCCTCTGTGTGGATGGGCTTTCCCTGGCTGATAATATTAAACTCCCGGTCAACATCCTTCAGCCCGACAAGCTCGTACTTTACCATGCCTGAAGATAGAGAAACATCTTTTGGGTCTGGAGAATTTCCTTTTGCGCCGTACGGGCCATTTTCAGCGATTCCCGCATCATAGCCTACCGACACCCTAATCTGACCAGGGTCCACGAAATCGTACACAAAGGCAAGATGCGTATCCCAATACGGGCATAAATAATCCCCGCAGTAACCCTGATTCTTCTGGTTCCCGCTGTAATCTGTCCCTTCCAAAAACCAATTTCCCGCAAGCCTTTCCGGAACATCAAAATCTATCTTGCCGCCCCGGGGCTCTTCCTTTCTTGCATTTTTAGCAATGAGCTGGCTTCTTATGGGCTCATTAAAATAGTCAAAAGGCGCCACCGCATGTATCTTCCAGGGTTCCCCCTCATAGATTTCCGGCGAGATGAAGCCTGAAAGCATCACATCTGTATCTACCGTCAGCATCCCCAAAAGACCAAAGCCTTGCACCTCGCCTATCTGCTGGCCTGCTTTTACCGGTATTCTTTCATAAATGCTTTCCGTGTTGGCTGGCCTTGGCTTGGTGTAAAATTCCTTCAGCCTTTGGCTTGAGCTTAAAATCTCTTCCGTAAGCTTAGTCACATGAACATAGCTGCCCAACAGACTGCAGGAGTATTCAAAATATACATGCAGGTTCTCCACATCATCTGACAGGCCAAAAAGAGAAGAGCGCGGCTGCCGTTCCATCCTCACGATATACCCGTCTGCCATCGCATACAACTTATGCGGCCCGTCCGTTTTCGGATACTGAATCCCTATATGGTCTCCTGGAGTGATATGCCCGGATGTCCTGTCAGTCAGCTCGCCTTGCGGCTCGATGATGGCGATCACATCCATATCTATAGGGGAATAAGAGAATCTGGGATTCTTTTCTTCGCATCCCCGGAGTGGCGTAAACAGGGGGGAGATGGCATATGCTCTTTCTTCACGTTCGGCTGTCTCTTGAGGTATTTCTTGTTCCGCACCAGCAGAATTTTCCGCAGCGCCCGCATCCGCGCCTGTCGCCTCTCCGCCAGCTTCAGGAGCGGCGCAGCCGGAGGCGATCAGGATAACCAGGATGAGCATGACCTGCATCTTCATATCATCGATCCCTCACCAGACGCATATATTAATCTTTCCGTTTCCCCAGCTTCTGTGCTATCCTAATATTATTCCACTGTTTCATCTTCCAGCGTCGCATAGAAAATTCCCTTGGTGTGCTGCCCATAGTACATGAACCATTTATCGCCGACCTTGCCCAATGCCGGATCGCCGGGCGGGCTTGGGGGGAACCTGGCCAGGGGGCTGTTCTTCTTGGCTTCGTAGACCATCACCGGCTCGGTAAAGCCCTCTCCGGTGAATGTTGACTCATAAATACCAAAGTATCCCCAGAAGAACATCCTGATGGCGCCGTCATCCCACCATACCAGGTCCGGCGTGTCTGCAAAACCATAAAATTTGTCATTCCTGGTGTCGAGCGCCATGCCCTGTGGCTCGAATCTCAGCCCGTCTGATGAGGTTGCCCAGAGCAGCACCGCCATGAGGTTGTTGGGCGCGTCCTTATATTTTCCCGGGATGGCGCCGCTGTATGCCATGATATACCTATCTCCATCCCTTATTGTGGCAGGGCCAGCAACACGTTCAAACGTAAGCCCCACGCTGTTTTTCGTGTCTATTCTGGTACCACTCTCATCCGTCCATTTCAGGCCGTCAGAGGATGCTGCGCTTTTGATGACCCCTGCATTCTGGAAGTACATCCTCCAGGTGCCGTCCGGCAGCTGCACCACGTCCGGGAAGACCGTAAATGTCCTTCGGAAACCGCTTTCCGGCGCCCATCTGATCCCGTCGGCGGATGTCGCTGAATAGACCTCCAACTTGTTTCCCGGCACTTCCGGCTCGGTGGCATAATACATCCGGTATCTGCCATCGCCCAGATCAACAAAATCAGAATCGGCATAATTGCCTTCTATCGCCGGGCCGCCGTACACCCATTGCGGGGATGCCTCTTCCTTATTTTCTTCTGCATCAGCTGCATCAGCAGGGGCTGGGGCTTCCGCGGCGCCTGTATCCGTACCTATGGCATCTTCTTCAGCGATGGCGGTTTCCTCCTCCAGAGGCGGCGTATCCTGCGCCTCTTCCCCCATTTCAGGAGCGGCGCAGCCGGAGGCGATCAGGATAACCAGGATGAGCATGACCTGCGCTTTCATATCCCTCTTCTCGGGGATATTCACTATATTAATCTTTCTTTCCATCGGCTCTGTAGAAAATGTAGGGTAGCGCCATACCGTGAGCGATAATACGCTTGCCGCAGATTGGCGGAAGGGGTCGCTCCCTTCGGGAAGGGGCCGCCCTTCATCATGCAACAGCACGGAGCGAACCGGCGCTACCACCGGGAAACGCCGAGCGTTTCCGGGTACTCGGAAATCTCGGGATTTCCGATACGAGCATAGCGAGATTTTCTACAGAGCCTCCGTTTCCCCAATATTTATATATCCTCATCATTCTGGGGAACATATGCAAAAGAGGTACCTATTTGTTTTCCTTGCAGCCGTGCTGCTCTTCTTTTTCGGCGTCTCCTTTGTCTCGGTCTTCTCCGCGCTCCATCCTGACCCGGTGCGGGGAACGAACACCCCAGCAGACGCCGGGCTTGCCTATGAGGAGGTCTCCTTCCTTTCCTCCGACGGGCTGCGGATCGCCGCCTGGCTGATC
>DATDVW010000085.1:0-3782 GCA_035289865.1 Candidatus Nanoarchaeia archaeon | reverse complement strand
GCCTTGCATGATGCCCTTCCCAAACACCCATGGATAGACTGCGCATCCTCAACACCAAAGAGCGAAAAGGACTGATTGCCCTCCTCCGGCAGCAGTTCGGCTTTGCCGGAAGGCTGGACTATGCGTTTCTCCGGCGCGCGGACGGGGATATCTTTGTCGCGGACGCCGGCGCCTTTGCCCTTGATTTTTCCCAGCTTCATCTGAACAGCATCGGGCTCTATTTCGGGGAGCTGCAGCCGGACGGGCTGCGGCTGAGCATCGAGGGGAGCCAGATCGTCGGTCCGGGAGCGGCGCACCACACCATCGGGCTGGACGACGCGCAGAAGGAGATGTGGATGAAGGGAGAGGCAGTCGCTTATCCGGGAAAAGAAACAGGGTTCGTCCTGGTGCGGTCAGCAGACGACTTCCTCGGCTGCGGGAAGATCTCCGGCGGGAAGATCCTCAACTATGTGCCGAAGGCGCGGCGGCTGCATGAGGTGAATGGGTGACAACCGCATAATGGCCAAATGCGCGCGTCGGACCTTCCACTTCATACGCCTCTGATATCTGCAGGCCGACATCTTCAACATCCCCGTGATACAGCTCTGGAACACACTCCCCGCCCAGCAGGACCAATCGGGCAGCGGGGTTTGCTTTCCGGGCAAACTTCCCAAAAAATGGCACGATGGACAGCGAATTGAAGCTGTAGAATACCATATCCATCTCACTGAGGCCTGCACCCAATCGCCGATATGATACATCATCATTAAAATCGCCCTGCGTCAGCATAAAGCGGTGCGGTATCACGGATTTTCCAGCAAGATCATCGCCCGCTTTGTTTGCGATGGCAACCAGTCCATTATCCATCTCAATGCCGTATGCCCGCATGTGAAGCAGCGCTGCCACTGCCAGCCCTCTGCCATCACCGGACCCCAAATCCAGAAAACATTTTCCTGCTAATCCGTCAATATCTGTGCTGCGCCTGTTGTCGGGCAGGATGCATTTTCTGATAATGTGCTCGAATGTTTGCACATGGGTCGGGGAGAATACTCCCAAGCAATTACGATACCGTGTGCCGAATGTATCGCTTCCATGCTGTTTCCGCAAATCCCGCTCTACCAGATCATAATATTTTTCTATTTGCTCCATATGCGCCCCAATATCACCAATCATCATACGCCCCACATCACGTTCTGCTTCCGCATGATGGCAGCGATCTCCTTGAGGGTGCTGATCTCATCAGCGGCGAGGTGCTCTTTCAGCTCCCGAAGGGCGCGGAACTCATCCTCGGTGAGGAAGGAATAGAGCGCATCTTCCTCATGCAGCTGCCGCCCCACGATCACCCTGGTGTAGGCGACCGCAACCTGCTTTCCCCGCTCCGCCTGCGGGAGGTGCTTGCCGTTGTCCTGGATCTCCTTTACCTCGGTCAGCGCAACACCATTCTTCATCAGGGAGGCGCCGGCCTGCAATGTCCCTGCAAGCACCTCGGTGCCGCAGACTGCGGGATTCGACTGGCGGAAGATGTAGCCCGGCATGATCCGGATCTTGCATGGCTTGGGGAGGGCATCCAGCCTTGCCGATTCCCCGCGCTTCTCGACGCTCTGCTGATGCTCCTCCAGCAGGTCCAGCAGCTCATAGATGACCTTTGCCGTGATGATCTTCACCTTCTGCGAGCGCTCTGCCTGCACCTCAAACCCGATGATCACCTTGTTCTTCTGTTCCTTCGCCGATTCCGCGTCGGCAATATCATTCTTGGAGATGTTGCCGATGGATGCCTTCCTGATGGGGATGCCCCGCTCTTTCAGCAGGGTGATGACCGCCTCCAGGCTGCCGAGCGAATCCGCCTTCACGACGATCCCTTCCTTGTCCGTCTCGATCAGGATGTCCTGCAGCTCCTGCTGGACCTCGCGCTTTGCCCCGGCAAGCGCGGATGGAGCAGCAGCGACCAGCGGCATGCCGGCAACCGCATGGTCCAGTCCCGGCGCGCTGATCTTCACCCCGGTCGCTGCGCATACCCCCTTTACCTGCCTGAACTCCGCTTTCTTGTCGCGCATCTCTGCCAGCGGAGCAGGCTCAAACAGCGCCTTGACTTTGGTTACGATCGGACCGTCCATGCTTCCCATGACGATCGTATCATTGACCCTGAGCCTGCCGTCGTAGATGATCACATCGATGGTGGTGCCCAGCCCCTTCACTTCCTTCACTTCCAGGATGGTGCCCTTTGCCATGCCGCTGGCATCGCATTCCAGGCTGCTCTCCAGGTATTTCTGGCAGAGGCCGGTGAGCACCATGAGCAGCTCCGGGATGCCTTCCTTTGTCATTGCGGAAACCGGGATGATGGCGACCTGCTTGGTATAGTCGTCCACCCGATCAAACCGGTCTGCCCGGAAGCCCAGGCTGTTCAGCTGCCCGACCATCTCATACAGCTTCGTATCCAGCTTTGCCTGGACATCTGCTGCCTGCCGGCCCATGCTCTCGTGCAGGCTTCCCTTCCCCTGCTTCCATCCGGGGATCAGGTCGATCTTGTTCGCCGCGATGACAAACGGTGTCTTGCTGAGCTTCAGGATATCGACTGATTCCCTGGTCTGCGGCTTCACCCCCTCGTTGATGTCGATCACCACGATGGCGATGTCTGCCAGGCTGCCTCCCCGCTTCCTCAGGGTGGTGAAGGCTGCGTGCCCGGGGGTGTCGATGAACAGCAGGCCGGGGATGGAGAAGGTCATGGGCACTGCCTTCAGCAGGGGCCCGGTGATCCTCTTGATGACTGAAAGCGGGATGATGGATGCGCCAATCGCCTGGGTGATCTTGCCTGCTTCACCGGCAACGATATTGCTCTGCCTGATGGTGTCTAGAAGAGAACTCTTTCCATGGTCCACATGGCCCAATACCGTGCATATCGGGCTCCTGATCGCTGGTGTCATAGGCGTACCTCATGGTTTTCCAAGCTCCTTTTAAAGGTTTAGCTCTCTCTGTGGGAGGTTTTTCCCTATATAAACCTTTCTATTTTGTTATCACTTATTAGAAGTAAAATAATCCTTTAGTGCCCACCTGCCCTACCGATACCTTTATAAATTCTTTATCTATTCTACGATAGTAACTACGATGGCAACTATTATTCGTCGTGGGGGGTACTGATGAACAAACAACTCATGGTGATGATGGCGCTGGGACTGATGCTGATGGCATCTGCCAGTGCAGTGGCAGCCCCGCGCATCAGCCGGCTGCTCTATACCGACGATTTTTTCCATGTCACGGTCTCCAACCGGCATGCCGATCCTGAGATGGACGTGCGGAACCTCGAGGACATGAGCGTCCGGGTCCTTATCCCTGAGCTGGGGATCATCTACCGGGGCGGATCCTTTGATGTGGATGCAGGAGACAGCGCCGGCCAATATGTGCTCATCGATGAGCCGCTCACCAAGGAATATGTGGTGCGGGTGACGGTGAGCAATGATGAGGTCAGGCGGGTACGGCACGTGATAGTGCTTCCCTGATCCTCTCCTTTTTTCTTAATCTTTTTATACTCCATGCCTTTCATACGGCCTATCATGCCGCAGCAGCAGTTTACCGAGGGCCGCGCCACCATCACTGCCACTGCCGGGGCCATATCCAAGCGGCTTGCGGTGTTCTATAACCCGGTGATGGCATACAACCGGGACATCTCCATCACGCTCCTGCGGGCGCTCGGGAGGAGACAGCTCCTGGTCGCAGACCCCCTTGCAGGATCCGGCGTCCGCGGCATCCGCTTCCTCAAGGAGCTTCCTCCGGGAACGGTCGCTGCGCTCTCCCTGAACGATATCCGG
>DATDVW010000084.1:0-37795 GCA_035289865.1 Candidatus Nanoarchaeia archaeon | reverse complement strand
TCCTGGCCGCTGATCCGCGCGAGCTGCTGCGCATCCTCCGGGAAAAGGAAAGCGCGATCTCCGCAATACTACCCTCTCTCCAGGTGCTGCAGAAAGAACGGGGCTCCGTCCGGCCGAGGGTCACCATCTATGGGGGGAAAGAGGGGATGAAATCCGTGATGAATGATATCCTCCATTCCCGCATCCAGGCATTCTTTGCCTACGGAAGCTCCCGCTCGTCCTACGACGTCATCCCTGCCTTTATGGATGAATGGCATAAGAAACGCATCAAGAAGCGTGTGGAAATGCACGTCATCTACAATAACACCCCCCAAGCCCGGCAAAAGGCAAGGGACAAGGCAGCCTCATTGCAGTACACGAAATACCGGTTCATGCCTATTGCGCTGGAATCGCCAACTGCCACGGTCATCTACGCGAACAAGGTAATCCTCCAGTCCTGGACCCGGGAGCCGTTTGCCGTGATGATCGAGAACGCGGAGATGGCCCAGAACCAGAAGAAATATTTCGAGCAGCTGTGGAAGATTGCCGCTCCGTAACCAATATCAATCTTTATAAACCTCCCGGCACTTCTCCGTCGTATGGAACCCTTCACCAGCGTCACGGGAGAGCGCTCGTCAGCAGACATCCCTGCATTCCTCCAGCAGCTGAAGCAGCCCAAATACTTTGCAGCCTTCCGCGAAAAGAACATCGCGCTCACCAGGCAGCAGATCAGGGAAGCGGTGCATGCGGATGAGCTGATCAAGCAGGCGGTCAGCTGCATCACCGAGCTGAACCGGGTGATCAATATCCTGATGAAGCGGTTCCGGGAGTGGATCGAGCTGCACCACCCGGAGATCTCCCATGACGTGCGCGACCATGAAAAGCTCCTGGAGCTGGCGTTTTCCGGGAAAAAGCCAAAGGATTCCATGGGAGCCAGCCTTGCGGCGGCAGACCTCCAGGCCATGCAGGAGCTTGCCGCAGAGATCGGCAGGCTCTTTGCCCTGCGGCGGGCACAGGAGGAATACCTTACCTCTGCCATGGAGCGCTCCTGCAGGAACATCGCTGCCCTGGCCGGGGCATCGCTGGGCGCACAGCTCATCCTCCGTGCGGGCTCATTGAAGCGCCTGGCATCGCTTCCTGCCTCCACCATCCAGCTGCTGGGCGCGGAAAAGGCGCTGTTCCGGCACCTGAGAAGCGGGGCGAAATCGCCGAAGCACGGCATCATCCATGAGCATCCGCTGGTGGGCCAGGCCCCTGCCGCGCAACGGGGAAGGATGGCGCGCATCCTTGCGGACAAGATTGCGATCGCTGCCCGGGTGGATTATTTCAAAGGAGCATTCATCGGCGACCAGCTGCGGAAGGACGTGGAGGGGAAGCGATGATCTCCCCGAGCAAGTTCGCCGGGCTGTTCGAGATGCACGGCAAGAAGCGGCTGTTCCTCACCAAGAACCTGATCTCCGGGGCGCAGTTCGGGGAGCAGATTATCTCCGAGAAGGGGGAGGAGTACCGGGTGATCGATCCGACCAGAAGCAAGCTCGGCGCCAGCCTGATGAAGGGGATCTCGCAGCTCGGCGTCAAGCCGGGCGATGTGGCGCTGTACCTGGGGGCGAGCTACGGATACACCCCGTCCTTTGTCTCTGACCTGGTGGGGAAAGAGGGATTTGTGTTCTGCATCGACTCTGCCCCGCGAAGCACTCGTGACCTGGTCTTTCTCTGCGAGCGGCGAAGCAACATGGCGCCGATACTGGCCGACGCATTCCATCCCGAGTCCTATGCGCACCGGGCGAGCGGGGCTGATTTCGTCTATCAGGACATCGCCCAGCGGAACCAGGCGGAGATTTTCCTGAGGAACTGCCGCCTGTTCCTGAAGCAGGGCGGATTCGCCGTCCTGGTGGTGAAGGCCCGCTCGATCGACGTCACCAAGAAGCCGAGCGCGATCTTCCAGCAGGTGCGGAAGGAACTTGAGCAGCATATCGCCGTGGTGGACTACCGGGTGCTGGACCCGTTTGAGAAGGACCATTGCCTGTTCGTGTGCAAAAAGAGATAAGACCAGAGCATATGCCTTATTCCATCCCGAATCTCTTTGCCTGCTCAAACACATACCCAGTCACGCCATTGGGTGTGGCAGGATTGTACTCATATGCGCTTCTCGCTTCCTGTTTCCTGAAAACAGGATTCTGTTCAACCATACGGAGATACAAGTTAAATGCCCGCAATTCTCTTTCCGCTATTGCTCGGTCATCATCGCTTAACTCTTCAACCCTTTTCCTGAATAACATTGTTTGCACAATATTGCTTATATTATTTGCTACGTGCTCAAAATGGCTTATTCCTGTGAATATCCCAAACCTTTCCCCCGCCTCAGATACCCGACCAATCAGGTAAGCCTGCGTTTCATCAAAACTCTTTCCTACTAAAGTGGTTAATTCGTCCATAAAACACCCTATAAAGAACGGCTTTTCCTTCTCGCAAACACCCTTTCCCTTGCCTCGACAAAGGTCAGGCCGCGGCTCATGCAGAGCTGCCTGATGCGGGATTCAGTCTGCTCATCCAGATTGGTGATATTATGCTGGACTGGCAATTGCCTCACTTGGGCCATGCTCCACCTCATGGAATCCGTTCATGGCGCAGCGCTTGCAGAGCTCATCCCGCAGGATGCGCAGGGCGCCGCACTCCGTACATTTTGCTACTTTTTGCATCGTATACCTCGTATAAATAATGAATTCGCCATTTATAGGCGTTATTCTGGCACATCTGCCTCTCTGTTTGGAATCCGTATGTGCTATATAAATCTTTCGCTACTATATAGTAGTTATCAAATTAGTGACCACAACATTTAAATATTAGTTACCTAATAGGTAACTATATGACTATAGAAATACCCCAATACGGATTAAAGGCGTATGCCTTGTTGTTTTCCCGGCATGGCAGCCAGGAGAAGTTCATACAGTCGGAGTTAGACTGGATCGTGTCACCGAGCATGAAAAAGAAGATATTTTCCTTGTTGGTGCGGGCAGGGTGGATCCGCAAGAATTCCCGCCAGACGTACTCCTGCCTCAGGCCTGCTGACGCCATACGGGGATTGTTGGATTTTCGCGTCCCGGACATCATCACGCGTGCCGAGAAAACATATGCATTTACCCGATCCTCCGCAGTCGAGATATGGTCTGATTTCTCCTATATGCAGCGGGGATTGGAAAAATCACCGTATTTTATCAAGGTCTTGAAAAAAGATATCAGCTACTGGAAGGCATTCTTCAACCGGAATGAGATCCCACACTATACCCATTCCGGGGGAACCATAGGTGAATTTGTGATCATGGTTCCTGTACGCGCGTTCTCCTGTGTGGAAAAAAACGGATTCGAAGTGGATCCATTGGAAGAAACGAGAACATATGCACGCTCAAATGACGCATATGCCTATGCATTAGGCTACATCAGAAAGAAATATGGTGCTTGAGCATGGTGAGCAATTTATTTTCCTTGCGGGAACAGGAGATATTCAGGAGCCTGACGGCGCTGCGGGGATGCAGCTTCGCCATCATCGGAGGATATGCGGTGAATGCGTATGCATTGCCCAGGTTCTCCGTGGACTGCGACATCGTGATTGCCGATGAGGCTGCGCTGCAGGATATCCGCACCATCCTCACCGGCATCGGCTACCGGCAAGAGCATCTTCCCCAAGATGCGCCGTATCCGGGAAGCTTCTTGCGGTATGAAAAAAGAATCGAGCATGGTTTTGCCGTGAGCATGGACGTCATGGTCCGGAATGTCAGCGACCGGGCAACCGGCGCCCTGTTCACCGCTGAATGGATATTTGCGCATTCGAAAATGCGTATCTTAAAGGGAAAGACCATACCGGAGGAACTCAAGCTGCGCATCATCAATGCTGATGCGCTGCTGGCAATGAAAATAATCTCCTGCAGGCCTGCGGACATACGGGATATCTTCATGATGCTCCCCCATGCCCAGGACAAAAAGTGGATCATCTCTGAGGTATCATCACGCTATAATCTCCATGATCGGCTGTCAAAAATAATGGAGAAAGTGGACTCCAAACAGTTTAGAGACGGGCTTGCAGGGGTGTACGGAAGATTCGATCAAAAGACCTTTGACCAGCATAAGAAAGCGCTATTATCCCTTAGGGATGCTGCTCTGGAATAGGCCAAACTTTCTGGGATCTCCCCGTTTTTACCAGGAATCGGTACTTTTTACTTCTTTATAAATATTCCCTTTTAAATTCACTTTATAGTGATTAATATACTGGTGGACAATCTTATAAAGAATGCCCAATTTCTCCCCCTGATGATAGCTCTTTTGACTGATTTTGGGCAGAGCGAGTATGTGGGCATCATGAAGGGAGTTATCCTCCAGAAGGCTCCCCATGCCCAGATCATTGACTTATACCATGGGGTAGAGCCCCAGCATGTCCGCCAGGCAGCCTGGCTGCTCCTGCAGAACTACCGGCGTTTTCCAGAGGGGACCATATTCCTGGCTGTTGTGGATCCCGGGGTGGGAAGCGAGCGCCAGGCAGTGGCTGTCAAAACCAGCCATTATACCTTTATCGGCCCGGATAACGGGCTGCTGCATCCGGCCTGCCATGATGACGGGCTGCTGGAGACAGTTGCACTTCCGACAGCCGGCGCATCTGCTACTTTCCATGGCCGGGATGTGTTTGCTCCGGCAGCAGGTATGCTGGAGGCAGGGGCTGCATTCCCTTCGCTGGGCAGGGCTACGGAGCTGCGCGAGGCCATCTCCTTTGTGTGGGATGGCCGGGAGGGAGAGGTTGTTCATATCGACCATTTTGGCAATATCATCACGACGCTGCTCTCCTTAGGAAAGCAGGCATACCTGGTCAATGGGCAAGAGATGCCGTTTTATGCGACCTATGCTGAGGCCCCTTCCGGCATGCCTTTTCTCATCACCGGATCCTCCAACACCCTGGAGATCTCGGTCAGGGGCGGCTCGGCAAAGGAGAAGCTTAATATAGGGATAAGAGACAAAATCACGATAGCATGAGCACGCTCACCCTGTACAATACCCTCTCCCGGAAGAAAGAGAAATTTGTGCCCCTGGTGAAAGGCAAAGCAGGGATGTATGCCTGCGGGCCCACGGTCTATAACTATGCGCATATCGGCAATCTCCGGACCTATATCTTCGAGGATATCCTGAAGCGCGTGCTGCAGCACGCCGGGATGCGCGTCACCCAGGTGATGAACATCACGGATGTCGGGCACCTCACCTCTGACGCTGACCAGGGGGAGGACAAGATGGAGAAGGGAGCGCAGCGGGAGGGGAAGACTGTCTGGGAGATCGCGCAGTTCTACACCGACGCTTTTTTCTCTGATGCCGCCCGGCTGAATATCCTGAGGCCGGAGGTCGTCTGCAGGGCGACTGACCATATCCCCGAGATGATCGCGCTCATCCGGCAGCTGGAGAAGAAAAAGCACATCTACCTTTCACCGGACAGGAACCTCTACTATGACATCTCGACGTTCAGGCAGTATGGGGCAATGGCCCGGCTTCACCTGGAAAATCTCCAGGCAGGCAAGAGGATCGCTGTCGACCGGAACAAGCGCAACCCCCAGGACTTCGTCCTCTGGTTCTCCCTGGCGGGCAGCAAGTTCAAAAACCACGTGATGCGCTGGGAGAGCCCGTGGGGAGAGGGCTTCCCGGGCTGGCACATCGAGTGCAGCGCCATGGCGATGAAATACCTGGGGAAGAAGATTGACATCCACTGCGGCGGAATTGACCATATCCCTGTCCATCATACCAATGAGATCGCGCAGTCTGAGGGAGCGACCGGGAAGCCCTGGGTGAACTACTGGCTGCATGGGGAATTCCTTGTCCTCGACCAGCAGAAGATGGCAAAGTCCGGAGGGGGATTCATCACCCTGCAGACGCTCCTGGACCGGGGCTTTGACCCCCTGGACTACCGGTATTTCACGCTGACGGCGCACTACCGGAAGCCGCTGACTTTTTCTTACGATGCGCTGCAGCAGGCGCGGCAGGCGCTCTCTACGCTCAGGGAAAATGTTCTGTCGTTTCAGGAGCAACCAGCAAGTAAACCGATAAAGAACACCTACGCCAATCAGTTTGCCGCTGCCATCGCTGACGACCTCAACATGCCCAAGGCATTGGCAGTGCTCTGGGCAGTGGTGCGGGATCCGCAGCTGGGGAACAAAGAGAAACTCGCGCTGATCCTGGATTTTGACCGGGTGTTCGGGCTGGGCCTTGCCCACCTTGAGCGGAGGGAGGCAGCCATCCCTGCCGCGGTGCAGGGGCTGGTGGAGCGGCGCGAGCAGGCGCGAAAACAGAAGGATTTCAGGAGGGCAGATGAACTGCGGGAGGAAATCGCCGGGATGGGATTCTTGGTGAATGACACGCCGGAGGGGCCGGTGGTGAAAAAGAGATAAACGCCGCAACCACAGTCTGGAGGTAAACGGAAATGGCATCAAAATCATGTCCCCAGTGCAAAAACACCCTGGAAAAAACGAAATTTGGCGTCGGGTATGGGATAGAAATCGATTCCCTTCACTGCAAACAATGCGGCTTCACCATCACCGAGAACAATACGCTTGCCGCGGCAATGGACACCCTTCGGGAACGGATGAGCAAAGAGATAAAGATAATCAAGGTCGGCACCGGATTGGGGGTGCGGTTCCCTAATGAGATCGTCAAGAACTACAAGCTGAAAAAAGGCGAGGAGATCATCCTCCAGCCGGATGTTGATGGACTGAAACTGATTACAGCGACTTAAAATCTGCCTTTCCTTTGATTTTTCTTTTGCCTATACTTATTATACCACGATCTTCACTTCATCCCCATACATTATCTCCCTTACCTGATGCATGGCCTGGATGTCTTTCGCCAGGCCTTCCAGCTTCTTCGGGATGGTGAGCGACATGATCTCGCTCCGCAATGATTTCCCCTGGCTTTTCTTGCTCCTCCAGATCTCGCTGTTGAGGCTTATGATGTCCTCGCTGGTGATGCCTGTTTCTGCCTTCACCCCTGGCTTGGGGAACTGCTCTGCATGGATGTCTCTGCCGCGCAACTCAAGATATATCTTCGCGGTCACCATCGGGATGATGGGAGCGAGCAGCTTGAGGACGGTGTCCAGGCTGTAGTGCAGAGTGAACAGGGCGGCATCCTGCTCTGCCTTGGTGAACCTGCCGTCGCGGTTGTACGCCCTGCTCTTCACCAGCTCCAGGTAATGGGAGGCGAAGGTCTCCCAGATGAAATGCTTGATGGCCGCAGCGGGGTTATGGAAATCATACTGTCCGTATTGTTTGGCGCTGAACTCAATCAGCGTGTCCAGCTCCTGCACGATCCACTGGTCTGCCGCCTGCAGGGGGCTTTTCTTGGCCTCGGGAAACAGGGACACGAACCGGGCGACATTCCAGAGCTTGGTGAGGGTCTTCTGCGCGCCCTCAATCCTTTCGAACGAGCAGCGGAAATCACCCCGCTCCAGATTCCCCTCGATCGCCGACCACAGGCGGAAGGGCTCTGCGCCGAACTTGTCCAGGACCTCTCTTGGGTCGATCACATTGCCCTTGCTCTTGGACATCTTATAGCCTTTATCGTCCACGATATGGTAATTTATCCACGCATCGCGGAAGATCAGCCTGCCGGTGAGCAGGTAGCATTTCAGGAGGGTATAATACAGCCAGGTGCGCACAATCTCCTTCCCCTGGGGGCGGAGGGTGCAGGGCGCGCTCTTCCTGAAGAAGGCGTCATCGCGTGAGTACTTCAGGATATACAGGGGGGAGATGGAAGAATCGAACCAGGTGTCAAACACCCTGCTCTCGCCTCGGAAATCCGCGCTGCCGCATGCGCACTTCCTGACTGGGGGATCCTCTTTCCAGGGCTGGTAGTATCTCCCTTTTGGGGGGACAATCACCTTGCCGCACGCATTGCAGTACCAGAGCGGGACCTCGGTCGCGTAATACCTCCTCCTGGTGATGGGCCAGTCGATGCTGACGCTGGCGATCCAGTCCAGGAGGATCTGCCTGCTGCTCTCCTGGAACACCTGCAGCTGGCGGGCGAGCACGCTCATATTTTCCTTGGACTCTATCTGCTTCACGTAAAACTCCTTCATGGCGATGAACTCGATGGGATCCTTGCTCCTCTCGCAGACCGGGGTGCGGTGGCCATTGATAGCTGTCTTCTTCACCAGCAGGCCCTCCTCGTCCAGCTTCCGGACGACGGCCTTCCGCGCCTCAGCGACCGAAAGCCCGGCAAGGAACCCGGCCCGCTCATTCATCTTTCCGTCTTTGCCGATCGCGATGACCGGCTGGAGGCTCTCCTCGCGGAAGAAGCGGATGTCCGTGAGGTCCCCGAACGAGCACATCATCATGATGCCCGTGCCCTTCTCTATCTCCGCTGCCGGATGCGCCCGGATGGGCACTTCTTTATGGTAAAGGGGGGAGATCGCCGTCTTTCCGGCCAGCCGCTGGTAGCGCCGGTCTTCCGGGTTGAAGATGATCATGCCCAGGCTGCAGATCAGCTCGGGCCGGGTCGTGCCGATGATGACCTGTTCCTTGGTCTCCTTGCAGGTGAACACGATATCGTAGAAATGGCCGGGCCGGTCCTCATATTCCACCTCTGCGTCCGCCAATGTCGTCTGGCAGCCCGGGCAGTAATTGTTGACGCGCTCATCCTCATAGATCAGTCCCTTCTCGTAGAGGTCGATGAAGGTGTCCTGCGTCAGCGAGCGGTAGTCCGGGGAATCAGTCTCATAGACGTCGCCGATGCCCGTGCCCACATCCCAGGAATTGAAGCTGATGCCCAGGCGGAGGAACGACTCGGTCGAGGCAGCGCTGGACTCCTCCAGCACCTCATAGCACTTGCCGATGAACTCGTCCCGGCTGACCTCGCCGAGCTTGATGTTGAACCGCTTTTCCGCCGCCATCTCGATGGGCAGGCCGTTCCGGTCCAGGCCAAGAGGAAAGAGCACCTCTTCCCCCATCATCCGGTGGAACCGGGCGAAGAAATCCATCAGGACATAGGTCGTCGCCTGGCCGATGTGGATGGGGGTATTGACGTAGGGCGGGGGGGTGTCGATGCTGAATATCTTTTTCCTGCTGTTTTTATGGAATGCGTACCTCTTTTCCGCCTTCCACTGCGCATAGATGGGCTGCTCGAACTCCTTGCTCCATGCGCTGTCTGCAAGCTGGCCCATGGCTGCTGTATGCCGCAAATTGTTTATAAACGTTTCTGCTTCGATTCATACATCAACCAGCACCCTAGATGAGACATTAAAAAGGGAAAAAGTCATATTTATATTCTCCAGTAACCCGCAAAATTTCAAAATCTCTGATAAACTCTGAAAAATGATGCCTAAAATCTTTGAGATTATTCTCTAATTCCTGATAGTTCTCTACTTCTAGCTCAAATTGAAGATCATAATTTCCTATAGCTTTTACAACAAAAAGAAGGTTGGAATGAACTTCAGCAAAACTAATAATCTTCTTCTCCACCTCTTCATTTAAGTTGTGCATATGGAAAAAGACACTATAATATTCATAACCAATTTTTGCCAGATCTAACTGCATAGTAAACCCATTGATGATTCTCTTATCTTTTAATTTTTTCAATCGGTATTTTACGACATCGACTGTCGATTTTATTTCTTTTGCTATATCAACGGTGTTCTTCCTCGCATTCTGGGAAATTGACTTAAGGATTTTTTTGTCAATTGCATCAATAAGCTGAACATCTTCGCTTATCTTATATTCTATCTTCTTTGATTCCCTTTTTTGAATTAGCCAATCTCGTGTAAACCCTGGTGAACTAACATTGACGATAATATTTTTTTCAATAATATACTTCCCAAATTTTGCTTCTATGCTTTGATATACCCTGATGAATTCTAAAGGGGTTTTGGCGAGAACTGAAAAAGTTATATCATACTTTCCGCTTGTTGAAGCAACCCACCGAATATTAGGATTATTTACTAGCGAACTGATTATTTCTTTTTCATTTTCTTCAGTTGTGTTGTGCAATTGGATAAAGACTTTATAATGCTGGTATCCAAGACTGAGTGTGTTGACAAAAGCCACAAATCTCTTAATGACTCCTCGTTCTTGCAATCGTTTTATCTTATACCCTATTGCCTGCTCTGTTAAGCCTACTTTCTTTCCTAGTTGTTTGTTGGTAGCTCTGCTGTCTTGATCTAACCAATACAACAACTTCTTGTCTTTTATATCCAATTTTTCCATTATTTATTATAAAATTGGATTATACTTATAAATATTACTGTTTTTGAAAAATTATTAATAAATATTTTTATATTCTAGTACTACGATGCCACTGTAAAATGACAAAAACAAATTTGGACGTGTACCGAAAGATAGCCGAGCATTGTGGGACTCCCACATTCATTTACTTCGAAGAGACTCTCAAGAATAATGTTCAAAGAGTAAAAGGCGCTTTAGAAGGAACAAATCTAGCTGACAAGGTAAACATCTTTGTGGCCTATTTTACAAACTCACATCCTCAATTTTTTAGAATTTTAGCAGGACAAGGGATCGGTACAACCATTCAAAGCGTAGAAGAGCATCATCAACTAAAATATTTTGGATTATCTGGAATTGAAAGCATAGTTTCACCAACAGCACTTTCTGATGAAGATCTCGAATATTTCTTAAATTGTGGTTTACCAGTGAATGTTGCACTTCCAGAAGAATTAGAATATGCATTGCAAAGAAGTGATAGCGTAGGAATAAGAATAGATCTATCGCCTGAGCAAAGACAAAGAACTGGATTTAAAATAGCGGAATATAATGAAATAGCTAAGATTTGTCTGAAATCAGGGAAATCTATCCATGCCATCCATACGTATCCGGAAACAGGAAGTAAACTTGACAGGCTGATCAACCATGCTGAAGAAGTTTTCCGAGCTTATAGGCAGTACTTTCCGAAAACTAGAGTAATAAATCTTGGTGGAGGATTTGCTTTTGCTTATGAAGCTCGTTCTTCTGAAGAAAAACACTTTCCATGGAAGAGATATTTCGCACAATTAGCTTTACTTCTTGATAAATACTCTATCCCAAGGTATGTAAAAATCTCTATTGAGCCTGGAAGAGACATCTTTGCTGATACCGGAGAATTTCTTGTAAGAATGAATAGGGTTCATACAAGGAAAAACGAGAGAATACAGCAAATCTACACTGATGGATCTTACATCTTTATGCCCTCAGCCACTATACGAGAAAGACAGCACGAACTCAGCTTTTTTACTGATGAGTTTAGAGAAGATAACGACCGAACAGGTTACGCAAAGCTAAGCGGCTGCACAACCCTTTCGAGAGACTACCTGTTTCCGGGAGCAGTGAGGTCTCCCCCAAATGTTCAAGAGGGAAGTTACATCCTAGTTAGGGATATCGGAGCATATGGGGCATGTCAGCACATGGAGTTTCTCAATAAAAGGCCCGCTGCTGAAGTACTTATACGAGGAGACGGTGCATTAGAGTTGATTACAAGAAGGGGAGGCTATACAGATAGATTAAGACACGTTCTTCGTCAGCCAGAACAATTTGGGAGAATAGAATGAAAACGCTTTATGGTTCATCGGAAAGGTACTTGAATGGTCCAGACGGGATGAGGAATGAAGTTGATATGTGGTACACTGGAGCCTCTTTATTTCTTCAGGAAGTAATGAGAAAAAAGAGGCCTAATGAATTTGGTGGGCTACATGAAGAAAGCGGAATCGAAGCGAGAACAGAATTGAAAACCATTTCCGTATTAGATGTATGCTGCGGTCCTGGAAACTTTGCTAATCATGTTGGACTATTCTACCCTAAACTAGATTTAACTGGAATAGACATAAATGATGAATTCCTCGAATCAGCGCGAAAAAGATTCAGTACACATGGCAGGAATTTTCTTAAAATGAATGCTATAGATTTTCAGTTAGGTCGAACATTTGATTTTGTACTCGCAAGTTCTGCTTATCACCACATAGAAGATGAAGATAAAAGAAGATTTCTCAAGTCTATAAAAGAGCATTTATCAAAAAGCGGCAAGATTATTATCTGCGAGAATTTCCTCCCGTATTATGATAATGATAAAAAGTTGAGGAGCGATGCAATCAACAGATATTACAAAGCATTAATAGCCTATTATGCGCGGGGAAATGCTACTCCTGAAGCAATAGATGTTATACGAGAAGTTTACCAATTAGAATTACAAGGCGAGGAAGAACATAAAGTACATTATCAAAGATTCAAGCAAGATGTAGAAGAAGAAGGGTTGGTCATAGAAGTAGATAGAATAATCTGGCAACCAAAGGATTTCAGAGCAGATAATGCGGGTTCTCATGTTTTGTTATTAAAGGGGTCATAAAGTGAGAGAAATAACTGACTAGGAAATTGTCAGGGCAGTGTAAAAATTTGGCTAACTCCGTTTATCCATACACTGAGAAGCGGCCGGGCTCGCACATCACCACCATCAAGACGTCCGGATTCCTCTCCTTGCTCCGCTCCAGCATGCGCATATCAGCCTCCGAGGCGATGCAGCTCTTGTAGGGATGGCTGTGCAGGATGATGAGGGTATCGTCACTGCAGGACTCAAAGGTCACGGAACTGAAGGTCTGATGGTATGTCGTCGGCTGGTAGAGGCCGGAGATCCCATAGCTATTTCCTTCTTTCGCTCCCTGCATGCAGAGGCTGAATTCCCGGCGCTGCTCCTCATAGTAGATGCCCTGCAGCTGCCTCAGGGCATCCTCCCTGAACACGATCCGGAGGCCGCCCGCCTCAACAATTCCCCCCTCCAGCGGACGGGACTCGATCTGCCCGGCGATGATATCCCCGATGGGGAAGGTGACAAAGACGAACGAGAGCATTAAGACGAACAGGAACAGCGCGATGCCCAGCGCCCAGAGCCGGGAGCGGGGCTGCTGCCCGTCCGCCTGCCGCAGCTCTTCCTCGCGGGCGACGTGCAGGATGTCTTCATCTATATCGCGGCTGCGCATCATCCTATAAGCGGGCAATGTAGTTATAAACTTTCCTGCATTACCTTTATGGGTTAATCGTTGCCTGAAAACTGGGGGTACACGTCAGACAACAAATCAAGCTTGTACTCCCGGGAAACCATGCAGAAATCATGGTCTTTGATAATATCAGGGAACTCTTCCTTAAGCTTAGCGATAATCTGCTGAAATGAATCATAATCGGCAACCTCTACATCTAACTCAAAATCCCAATCGCCAAGAACGCGCTGCGGCCATACTGCCCCCGGCATCAAAGAGGCATAAGAGATAAACTTATGTAGCCGCTCTTTATTCACGTTTGCGAGATACACGATCATCTTGCCAAAGACCTTCCCCATCTTTCGGGGATCTACATGCGCCTTATACGCCAAGATTATTTTTTTCTTTTCCATCTCCCTGATCCTATATTGCACAATCCTTGGCGTGACATGTATCCTCCTCGCCATCTCGACAATAGGCATCCTTGCATTATTGACAATCAACCTTAAAATCTCCTTATCGATACTGTCGATATGCTCCTGCCTGTCTTTTGTGGTATGGTGCACCACCCTTGGCACCCCCGTTTTGCTCGTCTTGAGGAATTCCCTTGTCTGATGGGCGAGATACAGCGTTGTGGTAATCGCCTTTTCCTGTATATGCTGCGCGAACTTCTGCAACACGGCCTGTACCTCATCATCAAATTCATTGACGTTGTTCACAATGAACCCCGAGATAACGTCCCATCTCCCAGTGGTGAGCACCACCCATTCCGTCTTGTTATGGCGATGGAAATACTCCGCTATCTCTTCCATCTTCTCTTTGCTCGCATTGGTCAACCGGAGATACAGCTTAAATTTGATCATTCCCAACCTGAAATAATTAACCACCGTGTGGAACCGGAGAATTACCCCCCTCTCTACCATATTATCAATGCGGTATTTCACGACCTCTTTGCTCAGCCCCACCCTCCTCCCTATTTGCATATTTGATTGCCGTGCATCTCGATCCAGCTCAACGAGTATTTTTGCATCTTTAATATCTATATTTTTTACCATATAATATTACTATAACTACGTTTACTATTTAAATATTGTTATTATGTTAAAATATTCTCTACAATGTTCTATATATACCTATAACGAAATTACTGAAGGGTGATAACAATGGAGCAACAATCTCTGGCACCCGGAAATCAGGAACCGTACTTTACGACAGATAGCCAGATAAGCCTCAACATCTTCCTGGCTGCCTGCCCCCAGTCACATCCCCCTACCGCCCCCCATTGCGCGTTGCCTTACCTCAAGGGATATTTAGGCCAAACTCTGCCAAATACCCATACTACCATAAAAGATCTTGATGCCATTTATTACGCATACGCCTTTAGCCCGGAGCAGCTCAGCAGCCGGTTCTCCCCGGAAGAAGCTGAAAGAATGAGGGAAGCATACGCAGCACAGCAAAACATTTCCGCCTACCGGGACGTCGCTCGCTTTATCCAGCATCATAAAACCTTAGAGACTGCTCTTGACCGGATAGCCTTCTCCCATCGGCAAGAACGCAACTTACAAAAAGAGTCCATCCGATTGCGGGGGAACACTTTTACTTATGTGTCAGAACGCCCTTCTTACCAGAGGGCATCAGTTCTTGAATCCGTCGGGGAACAGCATAGGGAAGATAACCTCTTTTATCAGTTCTATCAGGACGTGGTGATCCCCCATATCCAACGGGGAAAATATGATCTTGTCGCCTTCTCTGTCTTTTTACCGGACCAGATCTTACCGACCGCCCTGCTTTCTGCAATGATCAAGCAAGAAAATCCGGGCATAAAGGTCGTCTGGGGCGGAAACTATTTAACGCGATTCAACAATATCCTCAGCCAGGACGATGCATTAAATCGGCAGCTCTTCACCTATGTTGACGCTATCATCACTCATGAAGGAGAGGTCCCTCTGAAGGAGGTTCTGCAAAGAATACAAAAAAATGCTGGTTTTCAGGGCATTAACCAAGTTATCTCTCTTGACGGAAATGGAAGAGTTGTTTATACCTTTGATGGCCAGAACCTTCCTTCTTTAGACATGGATATGCTGCCGAGACCTGATTTTGACGGCATTTTCACCGACCTTGAAGGAAGGGCAAACGTGTTCTGGACACCCTCCCCCGTCATCTCCCTGTACACCCAAAGAGGATGCCCTTTTGCTGGAGGCTGTGATTTTTGTACGATCATGAGCGCGAACAATAGGCCGAACTCTAAATTGGCGCGCTCCCCCAGAAAGGTTGCAGAAGACATCACATTTTATCAAAAGAGATATGGATCAACTGTCTTCAGTTTTGGCAACGAAACTTTAAGCAGAGAATTTATGCTTTTCTTAAGCGAGGAGCTCAGAACAAGGGGATTAGAAGCAGCTATTGAGGGTTATACCCGGACTGACCAGTTGACCGCTCAGGGACAAATAGACAGGGGAGCACTGGCAAAAATCGGTAAATATTTCAAGTTTCTCCAGATCGGCGTAGAGAGCCATGATGAAGAAACTCTGAAGAGCATGAGGAAAGGCAGAAAATCTGCAACAGATTCCGACCTGTTTGCGGCGATGTTCAGCAGTGGAATATATCCCCACGCCTTCCTCCTCACCGGCTTTCCGCCGCCAAAAAAAGATTATCAGGGCAGGGGAAGAGACGACTTCATCAACTATTACATACATTCATCAACTTCATCCCTCAATTGGCTCAGGGACAACGCAAGACATATTGGAACCTACAAAGCGACCAGGCTCGTTATCCCGAGAGACGATCGGAAGATGATACGGGTAAATGGCGAGGTTAAAGCTGCTGAGGCGTATGATCATGAGCTGCACCTCACTCCTGATGCGGGAGATCTTGAATTTAACCTGCCTTATGAAAAAATTAATGGCTCAACAGAACTTGATGCAAGGACTACTGCGTTATTTGATATGGTGCCCACGCCGTTCAGAACTTATACCCATAACACTGTCTATCACCAGAGGATGTTCAATTGGGATGAAGGGATCAGATGGTCATTAAGCCACCCGGAAGGAGCAGATGAGATCTCTCGTGCAAACAGGGCTGCATTAGGGAGGACGTTGCGACGATTATGGAACGAGGCGGTCGGAGCAGATTATGTCGCTGCGGTCAGGGAATTAGCCAAGAAAGGCGGGATAAACGAAGATAAACGAGGGCGTTTACAACTCCTTATCAGCGAGAGGAGGGCGAAGAACATTATCACCGGGTCATTCCCAACAGGCATTGTTTCCTTTGATGAGCTGCTTCATCTGCATGCTCACCCGAAATAAGACGATAATGCACTCACTTTTCCCAAACGCAACCATTATAAACATTCTTTTCCTTCTGCCTTCATGCTTCCCTGGATCAAGAAATACCAGCCGAAAACCGCTGCGGAGATCGTCGGCCAGGAGAGCCAGGTCGCTTTTGTTTCCCAGTACATCCAGCAGCATGCCCGGCAGAAGAGGAAGGGGCTGCTGCTGTACGGGCCCTCAGGAATAGGCAAGACCGCCCTCTGCCATGCCCTTGCGCATGACCTGGGATACGAGCTCTTTGAGATCAATGCCTCTGATGTCCGCAACCGGGAAGAGATCGAGACCAGAGTAGGCGCGGTCATCCACCAGCAGAGCCTCTTCTGCACGGGAAAGGTCATCCTGATCGATGAGGTCGACGGCCTCTCGCATGACGACCGGGGGGGATTGCCGGCGCTCGTGCAGCTGATCCGGCAGAGCGGGTTCCCGATGCTGCTCACCATCACCAATCCCTGGGACTCCAAATACTCCTCCCTCAGATCGTGCTGCGAGATGATCGAGTTCCGGGAGGTCTCCCCGGCAGCGCTCTTTCCCATCCTCAAGCGGATATGCGACGCCGAGCGGATATCCTACCATGCAGAGGTCCTGCAGGCGCTGGCCAGGAGGAGCGGCGGCGACGTGCGCAGCGCCATCAACGATCTCCAGGTCCTGAGCAGCGGCGGGAGCATCACCCGGGAATCGCTGGACGAGCTCGGAGACCGGCATAAGACTGAGAGCATAAAGCAGGCCCTGGTGAAGGTGCTCAAGACGACCGACATCACGATCGCGCGCGACGCGTTCGCGCATGTGGAAGAGGACGGGGACAAGATTCTGCTGTGGATTGACGAAAACCTGCCGAAAGAGTACACCAAGCCGGCTGACCTGGCTGCCGCATACGACTCCCTGAGCAAGGCAGACGTGTTCTCCCGGAGGATCCGGCGCTGGCAGCACTGGCGCTTCATGGTCTATGTGGATGCCCTCATGACCAGCGGTGTCGCCGCCGCGAAGCAGCAGAGGTACCCGGCATTCGTGCAGTACACCCCCACCACCCGCCTTCTGGCAATCTGGCGGGCCAATATGAAATACCTCAAGCGGAAGGCCATCGCCGAGAAGCTGGCGGACGCCACCCATACATCCTTCCGCGATGCGGTCCAGCATATCCCCTACCTCAAGGCGTGGGCTGTCCCTGCACAGCAGCGGCGGGCCATCACCGCTGAGCTTGACCTGAACCAGGAGGAGGCTGCGTGGCTGCAGCACTGAGATGGAGATTGTTGTCATCGGCTCTGGCTTCGGCGGGATGCTGTTCCTGCGGCGGATGCAGCGGCACGCTCCGGCCGGCACCCGGTATACGCTTATCACCTCCCGTGACCATTTCCTCTTCACCCCCCGCCTGATCGAGCATTTCCGGGGAGACATCCCCCGGCACCAGGCGATGAAGCCCCTGGCGCAGCTTCGCCTGCCGCATACCACCATTATCACCGAGGCTGCACGGAGGATAGACCTCCGGAAGAAGCAGGTGATCACCGCCTCCCGGACGGTACCGTATGACTACCTGCTGCTTGCGCCAGGCAGCACGACGAATTTCTTCGGGGTGCCCGGGGCTGCGGAGCACTGCTATACCCTCAAGAGCTATGGGGATATGCAGGAGCTGCGGCGGCGCCTGGAGCAGCTCAACAGGCTACAGCAGCAGATCGCCATTGCTATTGTCGGCGGCGGATATACCGGGACAGAGCTGGCATTCGGCCTGTCCGATTATTTCCGGAAGCGGCAGGGGCAGACTTCCATCAGCATCATCCAGTCCGGGCAGAGCATCCTTCCCGGCATGGACCAGAAGCTGGTCGCGCATGTCCTCGGCAGGCTTTCCCGGCTGGGGATCCGAGTGCTGGCGAACGAGCAGGCTGTCCGCGCCAGGGAGAGCGGATTGTCCACGGCATCAGGCAAGCACATCCCCGCTGACATCATCATCTGGACTGCGGGCATCGCGCCCAATACCATCCCGAGCTCGCCTGAAACCCCACTGAACGGCGGCAAATACCTGGTCAACGCGTCCCTGCAGCTTCCCGGCTATCCAGAGGCCTTTGCCATCGGCGACTGCGCGACCAATGCGCTGCTGGAGCAGCACCCTGCCAGCGCGCAGTTCACCCGGATACAGGCGCATGCCGCTGCGGTGAACATGACGGCGCTCCTGCGCCACCTGCCCCTCCATCCGCTAACCTCTTTCCGGGAAAAGGGGTTTATCTTCCTGCTGGACGGCAGGCGCGCGGCGATGACCATGGGCAAGCGCCTGCTGACCGGCACGCTGCCCTGGCTGCTGCGGAAGATCATCTACAGCCAGCGGTTCAGGGAGATCTAGCATATATCTGCTGGAGAAGAATAATCTTTAAAAACAGCATCCCTTTTACCCATCCATGCTCAACCGATGGATGAAGCCGTATGCAAAGTACGCCCTGATCTGGATCCGGCTGGCGTTCGGCATCGGCCTGATGTACCACGGCTACGGCAAGATTATTGGGGGGGTTGCGGGTTTCGCCACCGGTATGGTTGCGAACACTGGCTTTGCTCCGGCGATATTCTGGGCATGGGCGGTGACCTTGCTGGAGCTGGTCGGCGGCGCATTCCTGATTGTCGGCCTGCTGACGAGGTTAGTATCCCTTGCCCTAATCATTGAATTCCTGATTATCATCTTCGTGGTGAAACAGGGAGCGGGCCTGGGCAGGATAGAGCTGGATATGCTCTACCTAGGCATGGCGCTTACCTTCTTCTTTGCGGGAGCCCGGCGCTGGTCATTGGATGCGCTATTCTCCCCTGAGGCGCCGCCAGAGAGTAAGTCAGTTCTCAAATAATTAACCTCCACCAAGGAAAGGATAAGAACGGTGTCATATGGATGATATACTCATGAATAATCTTGACGACAGCGATGACCAGCACCAGCACTACATATTGCTTTGCAGTTACTTTCCAACGCTGACAAAACCGCTGTCGGAATGACTCAAACAGGAAAACATACTCGAATACGTTCGGGAATATTAAAAACAAAACCTGCGCATTGGTTGCCTCAAAAAGCACTATACCGATCGCCCGATAGAAATACAGCGTTGAGCTGATTATTCTTGTAAAGCCTATCCACCGTATAGAAACAAGCCATTCAATACTGAGATAATAGAGATCCATTCCCTTATCCAGCCGCTGGTAATACTGCGGCACACCGATAGTCAAATCGAAGATTATGTAATCAACTGCATCAGCGAGGAGAGAGGCAATACCCCCCCAACGGCCAGCGCAGAATAATTAACGGAACGAGCAGGCGGATAATGATGATTCCTAACAGCACTGGTTCCATAGGTGTTCTTCTTGGCATTAACAAACTTTATAAATCATGCGCCTCATCTTTTCCCTATGCTTTCCATAGAGGACATGGCGGCATTCTGCCGGAGAAAGGGATTTGTATACCCCTCTGCGGACATCTATGGAGGCATTGCAGGCTTCTGGGATTTCGGGCATCTCGGAGTGGGACTAAAAAACGCCGTCAAGCAGGAGCTCTGGAGGTCATTTGTGCTGCGGCGCGAGGATATTGTGGGGATTGACGGCAGCATCATCACGAATCCCCTGGTCTGGAAGGCATCCGGGCACCTGGAATCGTTCACCGACCTCCTGCTTCCCTGCAAGAAGTGCGGCCACCGCACCCGGGCAGACCTCTTCCTCCAGGACAAGGGCATCTCCGCAGAGGGGATGAGCCCCCAGCAGATCGCCGGCCTGCTCAAGAAACACAAGCTGAGCTGCGAGAAATGCGGCGGCGCATTCGGCAGCGCCCATGCCTTCAACCTCATGTTCTCCACGGCTGTCGGCCCGGCATCGGGCTTCACCGCGTACCTCCGGCCGGAAACCGCCCAGTCCATCTTCCCGAACTTTGCCCTGGTGATGGAGCACAACCGGATGAAGCTTCCCTTCGGGATCGCGCAGCTCGGCAAGGCGTTCCGCAACGAGATATCGCCGAGGGATTTTCTCTTCCGCAGCAGGGAATTTGAGCAGTTCGAGCTGGAGTTCTTTGTGGACCCCGGCCAGCTGCACCATGACGACCTCCTGAAAGACGCCCTGGAGCTGGAGGTGCAGGTGCTGACTGCGGAGATGCAGCGGGAGAAGCAGGAGCACGCTTCACTCACCATCAAGCAGATGCACCAGCAGAAGCTCGGGAATCCCTGGCAGCTGTACTGGCTGGCGCAGTTCCACCAGTGGTTCCTCCTCCACGGCATCAGGAAAGAGAACCTCAGGATCCGGGAGCACCTGAAGGATGAGCTCGCGCATTACGCCTTGAGCTGCTTCGACATCGAGTACCGGTTCCCTTTCGGCTGGAAGGAGATCCACGGCAACGCGGACCGGGGGGCGTATGACCTGAAGCAGCACATGCAGCACGCCCAGTCAGACCTGACCGTGTTCCAGGAGGAGCGCAGGGAGAAGATCATCCCTCTGGTCGCCTCAGAGCCGTCGCAGGGGATAGAGCGCGCGCTGCTTGCATTCCTGTTTGATGCCTACGAGGACAGCAAGGAGCGGGGCAATGTGGTGCTCCACCTGGACAGCAGGCTGGCTCCGGTGCAGGTCGCTGTCTTCCCCCTGGTGAACAAGCTCATCACCGATGCCCGGCAGATCGCCGAGCATCTCCGGCAGCATTTCACGGTCTTCTTCGACAAGTCCGGGAGCATCGGCAGGAGATACGCCCGCCAGGATGAGATCGGGACGCCGTACTGCATCACCATAGATTTTGACTCGTTGCAGAAGAAAGACGCCACTATCCGGGACCGGGACACGACGCAGCAGGTGCGCGTCAAGATCGCCGAGCTGCCCGCCGTCCTGCGGCAGCTGATCAGCCAGGAGATCCCGTTCGCCGAACTCCAGAAATAGGCACAATATTTATAAATGCCCCATGTATTCCTGCCTGTATGGCCATCAAAGACCTCAAGCCGAAGCAGGGAAATGTCACCATCACCGCTGACATCATTGAGAAGGGCGATGTCCGCGAATTCCAGAAGTTCGGGAAGGCAGGCAGGGTATGCAACGCCCGCATCAAGGATGCGACCGGGGAGATATCCATGACGCTCTGGAACGATGAGATCGACCAGGTGAACGCCGGGGACACGATCACGATCGAGAACGGGTATGTGAACGAGTGGCAGGGGGAGCTGCAGATATCCGCGGGAAGGTTCGGCAAACTCACGGTGGAGAAGCATGGCGCAGCGCCACAGAAAAAGGAGCCGGAATCCCCTCCGCAGGCAGAAGAGGGCGGGGGGGAAGATGCCGGCGGCTTTGATGAGGAAGAAGTGATCTGATATCCATCGATATTTCTTATCTGCCCCGTATCCGCTCCATCTACCGGAGCCAAGCTTCTTTTAGCCTATGAATCTCTGCGAGCTCGCTTTTTATCGCATCCAGAGGGTCTAAACCTTCACTTTCGACATCATGCAATACATCCTCGTATAATGCCTCTAGAAACTTAAGCATCCCTTCCAGCGCTTGCCTGTTGTACTCTTTGCCTATCCTGATATTTGCTTCTGTTATAGGCACAGCTATCATCTTGAACAGCCTTGTTTCGGTTTCCATACCCTTTACTTCCTCACCTGAGGGAATCCCTTGGCAAGCAGTGTCCTTGTCCTTCCCGTGTTCGTCTCTACCTGGCTTTTCGGCAATCCCGACTCTGTCAGGATAGCCTCCATCCACTGGGTAAACCCCTCTATCGCTTTTTGGTTAAATCCTTTTGGCATCCTGGTTGCCTCCGCGATATGGCCTATCGCGATCTTCGGTATACCCCGCACCTACTTAAATGTGTGTAGTCCTCTGTGGACAACAATAGAAAGCATTATATAGCCGCGCCTCCCCAGCGACGGCATGGTCCAAGAAGCCCTGAGAAAGATCGGCCTGACCGAGGAAGAGATAGGCATCTACCTCCTCCTCTTGCGGAAAGGCAGCTCAAAAGCGACCCTTTTATCCAAGGACCTCGGCGCGGCAAGGACGACGGTCTACCGGTTTTTGGCAAGCCTGCACGATAAGGGCCTGGTAGGGGAAAACATCCAGGACAACGTCAAATACTTCTCCGCCGTCGATCCCCGGAGGATCCCCGAGATAATCGAGGAGCGGGCCGAAGAGCTCAGGGAAAAAATACCCGAACTCACCTCCCTGCAGGGCCGGGATCTCGGACGGGCAAAGGTGGAGCTCTACCGGGGAAAAGAAGGCATGAAAACGGTCATGAGGGACGTGTTACGGAGCGGAGCCCCGTACACCTTTATCGGGGAAGTAGGGAAATACTTCTCCGAGATACCCATCTTCGTCCTGCAGTGGCTCAGGAAGATAGAAAAAGCAAGGATCAGGGGGAGGCTCCTCTGCCCGGCAGATCAGCATTTTAAGGTCGCGAAGACCGAGGAGTACCGGATACTGCCCCGCGAGCTTATCTCCGGGATATCCACCTGGACCTACGGGGACAAAACAGCGCTCTTCATCTGGTCGGAGCCGTTCTTTGTCGTCCTGGTGGAGAACGAGGCGGTTACCCGCAGCAACAGGAAAACATTCACCTACCTCTGGAATACCGCGAAAAAGCCTGCCGCACCCCACCTCCGGAAGACCAGGCTCACGCCCGCCTAGCGGTCGGCTGCCCCAAACAGAGGTTGGTGCGAAACTCTTATTCGTGCGTATGCGTAGCCTGAGCACACCTCTCCACTTCGCTTCGCTCAGGTCGGAGAGCACCATCCTGCGGAGATCTACTGATGGGCAAACACGCATACGCACTGATTTTCGCACCAACCCTCCAAACAGAAACCATTTTAAATGGGCATTTACCTTTCTTCCTTTTGGCTGGGTTATATGGGGACGTAGCTCAGCCTGGGAGAGCACTACGCTGAAGACGTAGGTGTCCCGTGTTCAAAAGCGAAAGCGGAAAGTCACGGCGTCCCCATATTACCTTTCTAGAGGCCCACTGCGGTGAACTGCAGGATCTGGCTGGCGACGACATTGAACAGGACGATGATGGTGCCCGCCACCAGGACATACAGGACCGTGCTCCGTATCATGTTCACCCCCAGGGAATACTGCTCGTTGAGCGCATCTGAGCCGTTCTCGATCCCGTTCACCAGGACGGTAAGGATGTAGATGATCTGCACCACGTACAGCCCGACGATCACCTGGAAATAGTATGCGGGGATGCCCTCGCCGAACAAGGTGGCGAAGCCCAGTGGAGACTGCCCGGAATTCGCGGCGAGCGCGACCATCTGCGCGCTGAGCTTGCCGATGATGGCCCCCACCATGGAGGTGATGCCCACCACGATCCCGGCGATGATCGGCGCCAGGAATGATATCTGCGAGCGCATGGAGGAGATGACATCTTCCATCAGGTCCTTCAGGCGCTCATTGACGCGGTGGATCTCCTTTACATACCTCGCGATATTGGTGAGGGCCTGCGCCGCTGTCCGCGGCCCCTTCTTGACTGACTGGAGGAGCACCTTCATCGAGGAATCGATGATGTTTGAGGGGAAGGCGACTATCGCGCCGTTCTTGGGATGGAAGATGGCGTCCTTCACGCTCATCCCCAGGCGCGAGATGTTGCCGCTGACCAGGGCGAAGAACCTGCCGGAGACGCTGCCCTGCATGGCCATCGCCACCTTGCCGAACGCGATCTCCGCAGGGAGGTTGTCGCCCAGTCGGTTCCCCAGCTGGAACAGGCCTGATGCAAATTCGGTCTCCAGCTGCTCCACGTCGCGCCTGATCCTGATCACATTCCGCGAGCGGAGATGATAATAGATGCCGATCCCGATCCCGATGCTCAGCGGGATGAGCAGGCTGACTATGGTCGCGCCGATGCCGTACGGGCCGACCACCGTCCCCACCCTGGGGCCCTCCCGGGCGGTGCTCTGGTGGTAATCCAGGAAGCAGAACTGCCTGCCGCAGCTGCTTCCCTCATCCGGCTGGCCGAGGCCGAAATCCGCAAAATCCGGATTGACAATATGGATGATGACCGGCAGCAGGCCGATGACCAGGAGGAGCAGGCCGATGCCCCAGGCGAGCCAGCGGGGGCTGATCTGCAGCTCAGCCTTCCCGAGCTTGACGATAATGTTCCGGTACTTCCTGACCTCGGGATTCATCTCGGAGATGTCCGTGTCCCCGTACCCGGTCGGGCGCTTCGCCAGGATGGATTTTCCCAGGTAGTAGACGCCGACCGGCAGGGCGACATTATAGAGCATGGCGATATGGTACCACTGCACCTCTTCCATGAAGCTGACCATCAGCGGCAGGATCACCAGGCCGAGGATGGGGAGGATGATGCCGATCATGTGGAGCAGGGTCATAGGACCCTTGAGGTTTTGCGCGTAGTGGAGCATCTTCTCATAGGTCTCTTCCAGGATCACATCCAGGGACTTGTCCAATGCCCCCAGGCGCGCCCCTTCCGCGCTCTCATACAGCGATGATTCGACCAGATGGAACGCCTCCACAAACTCCATATTCCGGTCCCTCCAGCCCTCCAGGTAGTGGTCCAGCGACTCCTTCACCGAATCATATCTTTCATTCTCAAAATCCCAGAGCACCTTCTTGAGGTCCAGCGAGAGGGGAGGGGCGAGATGCTCTGACGCGAACCGGATGGCATTCTCCAGGTTCGAGGTATGCCGCATATAGGTGACGACATAGAAGATGCAGAGCACCATCTGGTTGCTCGCCTTCAGGCGCCAGCTCTCCGCAAGGAATTCCGGCAGCCTCATGAGCGGGTAGATGATGGCAGCGGCCGTCACCAGGAAGAAGGCGATGAAGAACGTGGACTGGAAGAGGAGATAGCCTGCCAACGAGCCGATGATGAACAGGAGCAGGGGCATGATAACTGCGAAGCTCACCACACCCGCCGGCGTCACCTCCAGATGCGCGATATCCACGCTCCGCTGGAGCCGATCTCCTGCCGCCTGGTCCGGCCTGAGCCTGATGATGCTTTCGCATATGCCGCATGCCCGCTCGTACCATCCCAGGGGCTTGGGCAGGATCTCTTTCTTGAACTGGCGGTAGTCCCTGCTCGTGATGTCCTGGAACGCGCTCTGCCTGGGGAGAGCCAGCTCCTGCACGATCCGCTGCAGGTACCTCTGCGCCATTTCCTCTTTTTTCATGCAATCCTCTTTTGCGCTATTTCGGCTTGTTCTACCGCAAAATATTCCCTATTGGCAGCTGTCTTCAGGTCATTGAGCCCCAGGTTGTTCTTTACCGCACCCGCAAAATCAACTGCCCTTTTCCATTCATCTAAATATCTCTTTGCCAATTGCAATCAGCGCCTCCCTTACCCCTTTGATATTCTTATTTACTTTGTACCTCTCTACAAACAGCCTCTTTGCCTCTTCTTTTGTTTTCACTTCTTCCTTATTGAGCATGCAATGAGCGAAAGCAAGGTTTACCATAGCGCGCTCTATGTCCCTGCTGAGCTCTGCTTTATCTTGCGCATTGTTTGCCGCAGCATAATACCATTGCAGCGCTTCCTTAAACTGGCTGCTTATCCTCTCTTTATCCGACAGCAGCATCAAATAGCGGTCATACCCATACAGGCAAATGCCGCTTAATAATCTGCCCACCTCGGGAGCCTGGTCAAAATGGGCATTTATCACGTAATCGGAGACCAGCTCTACCCTGTTTTTTATCTTGATTATGCTTTCCTTGTCCGCCTCGTCTTTATATGCTATCAGCAGGTCGATGTCATTAAACTTATCCGTTAAAGCAGAGCCAAACAATATCACGCTAACATCTTCTTTCACTTCGCTGGCAAACAAGCCGGCAATAAACTTCACATCCTTGTTGAGCGTTTTAAACCTGATCGCATCAAGAAACAGCTTAAACTGCAGCGAATGAATATCTCTCCTTAACCTGACCTCTTTCTGCTTGCCCCTGACAGTTATATCAATCAACCCATTTTTCTCCATCCATCCTATCGCCTGGTATGCCGCATTCCTTCCGATACTGTTCTTCTTGATCAGCTCTTCGATGATCACTGCCCGGTCTAGGTTATTCACCAGAAATTCATAGATCTTTAACATACTTTTTTGGTATTTCATTGTACCTTTTTAATACTACTAAATAAGTACTTCAACATATTATGTTAGTACTGTAGAATACTATTTTAGTATTTAAGCCTTGCGCTTTTGCTGATTAGCCGAGAGTATCCCTGGCTCTTGCGCATACGCAATGCTCATCAAAAGCAATCCAACCAATAATGGTGTTTAAGCCTCATACCTCCTTCAATGTCGTCAGGCAATCACGATATGCATTACTCTCTTCCCATTGACATTTATTTTTGATACATGCGCAGGATGTTAGTTTCAGACAATCGAATGCAGGCAGATATTCACAGGTGGTAACTACGCCCTCAACTTTCTCTTGAACGCCGCATATCTGTCCTGAGCAGCCGCCCGCTGAGCAGTCTGAGTCTAAAGTACATTCTATATCTATTGCTTGTGTTGGTTTGTCTTGACTTTCTTCTGTTTGATTTTTACAGCTAATCAAAAATAAGAATAACGCCAAGATTGGAATAAATTTTTTTATTTTGAGTCCCATTCTTCCTTCCTTCCCTTTAGCATATCAATTAACTCAATAATTTCTGGAATACTTTCTTTAACTTCTTCTACAGATATATCCTTGCCATAGTAATTGATCCTATTTCTAATCTTTCTGAGCCTGTCAAATTGAATAGAGGCATTATTTTCATTTTTTTCTTTTAGATAATATGTGAAAGCTTCATGTGAATATACTTTATAACCATCAAGAATTGCTAAAGCTTCAATAACGCTTCTTAGTACATCATAGAATCCTGTGAAAACCTTTCTTGCAGAGTTCCCATTGATTTCAGCATTTTTGAGAAAAACCAGATCGCTCTCTGCTGTTTTAATTAATGATCTTGCCAATTCTTTGTCAACAGACGCCTTCCTGACTTTTCCCTCTTTGAAAAAATCTTCAAATTCCATGTTTAAAAAACCTCTAAAAATCCGTCTAAGCTGATGCCATTAAGGATATTATTCAATAGTTCTTTATTCTTTTTTTTCAGATTGTCAAATTCTTCCCTTGAATAGACAAACAGCTGAATTTTATGCTTAAGCTTTTTTTCAAAGTTCTCTAAACTAGCTTCTTTCTTTATCGGGGATAATATGAATAAATCAACATCACTCTCTTTAGTATTCTCTGCTTTTCTGAAAGAGCCGAATAATATAATTGCTTTCGGATAATTAAATTCTTCATTTAAAAAATTAATTAAGCCAGAATCTCTAAATTTTTTTATATTGTAATATAGCTTTAAATCTTTATAATTATAGCTCTCAGAATTTGCTTTGTATAAGACATTGTTCCTTTCCTTCTTTCTTAATAAAATGCCTCTTTTTCTAAAATCCTCCAAATAGCTTGTAGCAGTAGTTGGCGATAATCCTGCGAGCTTTGCAATTTCCCGTATATGAAACCACCCGTTTGGATCTTCAATAAAGTACGCCCGCATCCTTGTATTGTCTATTTTTTTTGACATTTGTCTATTTAAATGGACAGTTGTTTATAAATCTTTTCATTCAACCTCAAACTCCCAGCTTGCTTTCAATTCGCCGTATGTTGTACGGATTATTCGAGCGTATTTACCCCTGAATTCAGCGACAATCCTATAATCTCCAGACTCATCAATAGCAACATTTTTTTCGTTAAAGAATGAATCAAGCTTGAATATCCCCTGGGCAGGGATTATTCTTGGGTGAGCAGTTGCTGCCCTATCCTGCCAGACCTGCCGATATATTGTCCACTGATCATCCACTTGCTTTTCTATCCTGATGTATAGATATCCCGGTAAATCCTCATTTTCATTGTTCACTATCTTGGACTGAGGCCTTGGAGTTATTTTTTGCGGGATATAATGATAGTTGCCAGTATGCTGTGCGTCATGCTGGAACATCGGCCATTCCATTGTTGATGGGTTGTAAGGGGTGTCTAAGTCCCAGATAAGCACTTTTGATTCTGAAGTAACTCCTATTTCTACATCACCGTCTTTATCCAAGTCATCAATTATGGGGAATTCGGCGGGATAGACATCTTCCCCAAATAACGTACTCCTAGGCCAACCTTCTATCCTTTCTCCATTGGAATCCCAAGCATAAACCTTGCTACAGTATGTGCTCGCTATTATATCTGGCTGGTTATCGTTATTGACATCTCCTATTACAATGGAAGAATAACGGATGCTTTCAGGGCACGAATTTGGTTCATTTGGTTCACCAACGTCTGTCTTTTGAGGCCAGCGATCCAATAGTTTCCCCTCTTTGTTCCAGGCATATATCCACCCATAACTGTTAGCAAACCACGTCCCTCCTATAATTTCAGGATATCCATCATTATTTAGATCGCCAACAGCGACTGCGGCGACCGAATTAACCGTCTTTTGAGGCCAGCCGTCAACCAGGCTTCCATCCCCGTTAAAGACATAAACCCCTTGGTTGCTGCTATCAAATCCTAATTTCCCAGTTATAATCTCTAGATTTCCATCCTTGTCGATATCCGCAAGAATAGGCGATGCTCTAAATCCGCCGTCATAATAGCTGCCTTCTCTAATGTTTTTTGGCCACCCTTTCACAAGGCTTCCATCATAGTTAAACACATAAACGCTTCCCCCTTCATTTGCCAAAAGTTTTTCAGTAACCAGCACTATTTCTAACTCATTATCATTATCAATATCACCAATCGCAGGAGAAGCAAATATTCTCTCCTCGGATGTTGCTTGCGGCCAATTTTTGGCAAGAGCCCCATCACTGCCCCAGACGTACACCTTTCCATCATAAGAGCCTGCTATAATTTCCATGTTTCCATCTTTGTTTAGATCTTCTAAAGAAGCAGACGCTCTTATTGCGCCTTCTGTTGACTGCGGCCAGCCGTCCAATAAACTCCCATCCGGATGGAATACATACATGTTATGATCATAAGAGCCGACAACAATTTCTGTTTTTCCATCGTTATTTATATCTGCAACAGAGGGCGATGCTCTTACTATTCCCTTGGTGAACTGCGGCCAGCCCTCAACCAGTTGTCCGTTCGAATGCCATGCAAATATGCCTCCATTATTCGCGCCGACTAAAACCTCTTTATCATTGTCATTATCTATATCGAAGAAAACCAAAGGACTTTGAGTAGGCCTATCCGATAAGCCATTTGAGGAGACCGTTTGCGGCCATCCCTCCTGGAATCCTTTGCTGACAATTACGCTCACAAATTCTTCGATCGCCCTGCCCTTTTTACTGACTTCGAGTTTAATGGTATACCTACCATCATTGATGTTTTCTGCATTCCACTCACCTAAAAGATTGTTATTCACATTGGTTCCAGATGCAATTTCATTCCACTCTGTTGGATATAAGCCGTTTCCATAATAGAGAGAATACCTGTCTCCATTTGCAGTTCCCATTATGTCAATTATGTTATAGGAGACTAATTCCCCATTTATTGGCGAGGCAATCTTCGCAACGAACTCAACCGACTCAAACTCCAGGGTTTTCAAGACATTAACCCTCCCTGTCCCGATATAATCATATGAATTAACCGAATCAACACCATGCCTTAATATTTGCCTAACCTCTTCTTGGCTATAGTCCTGTTTCGAGAGAATCAACCCGGCTAATCCTGCAACATAAGGTGTCGCCATTGATGTCCCTGAATAAGAATCATATTTAATTATCCCTAGACTCACCTTTAAATTTACGCTTACTATTCCGCTAGTAATTTGATTTACTAAGTTTTCCCCATCTGCTTTGGAAATTGAGACAGCAGGGATATTGGCCTGCTCTTGCAGAGTTCCTCCGAAATTGCCTTCTTCGTTATTAAAGATAACAGCCCCTGCTGCCCCTTTGCGATAAGCATTCTCAACTTTTTCTTTGAAAGTTAAAGGCTCTCCTGTATCATTCGTTCCGCCTTTCTGGACCAAAGCTATTTTTTCCGTTAAATCCACGTTTACATCGTCAACGCTGCCAAAATTAACAAAGACAAATTCTCCAGCTATTCCTACGTCAGGAGTTGTTCCGGAATATTCGAAAACATCAGATTCAATAATCACATTATTCGATTTAAGTTCAGAATTATAACCCGTATACGGTGGGACAGTGCTCAGTATATCGACCCCAGGAGCAGAAACATCTGTCCAGTAACCGTAGTTTGAAAAATCAGCTTTATTGTCGTTTATATCGGTTGCGTCAACCGCAATTACATTTTCATGGCCAGCAGGATAGCTTATTGCATTTGTATTAGAATTGCCAGATGCGGCAATTAAGACAACTCCTTTGTTGTATGCATAGTCAATTGCTTCCTTTATGGTATCGGAATAAGGTCCACCAAAGCTCATGCTTATTATTTTTACCCGATTATCAACCGCATAATGGATAGCCTGTGCAATATCGTCATATTCTAAAGAGCCGACTACCCCATAAGATGAAGAGAATATTGAAAATCCCGCCCGTACAGGCATTATTTTGCAGAGGTGACAAACACCAGCAACCCCTAGGTTATTATTTGTAACAGCAGCAGCTATTCCGGCAACATGAGTCCCATGGCTGTTAAAATCCATTGGATCATTATCTCTGACATTGTAATCTTCACCCTCCAATGTTTCGCAATCGTCCGGATGCTCTGCGCAGTATGAAACGGCATCAGTTTCAACAAAATCATATCCCCTGATATCATCTATAAAACCATTTTCATCATCATCAATCCCATTGTCCGGGATCTCATCAATATTCCGCCAGATATTGGCTGCCAAATCTTCATGAGTGTAATCAACGCCAGTGTCAATAATGGCAATAACCACATCAGAACTTCCTCTTTCTATATCCCATCCTTCCTCGGCGTGGGTATTCTGATGCGCCCACTGCTGATTATATCTGAAATCATTTGGAACAAAAGAAGTATAGTAGATATAATTCGGCTCTGCATACTCCACTTGAGCGCTTTGAGAATATTCTTCAGCTGCCTGCTCAACATCAATCTCCTCTGGAATCTTTAATTTGTATATTTTTTGCAGTTCTCTGGAAGGGACTTTTATGCCTATAGACTGTTTTACTGATCTAGTGATTCCCTCAATAAAACCCTCTTTTTTAGCGGTAAACACATTCTCTATCTTTTCAACATGGTATTTCCTGTTCAATTCGTCAATAGCGCTGATGCCAGTAGCAACTACTTTTCCGCTTATTTTGCCTGAAACGTCTTTCTCCAGCTTAACGATCAATTCCCCTTTGACATATTTTGGCAGCTGGGAAGTGTCTATTGTTTCTGGAATTATTCCTTCTTCAATCTCTTTTTTTAATTTTTCTTCAACAAATAAGTCAGCATCATAAAGAACGTTTCTTTGTGGACCGATACCCTCATAAATCGCGTTTCCAGCAATTTTGTTATTAAAGCTCGTTTCCTCAGGCGGATCAGTCAGCTCAATCTTCTCGCCAACACCATAAGAATCTTTCAAAGTTGCAATTGAAATTGAGGCATCATATATTCTTTCTCCACAGGAGAATTCAGTTATCAATCCTCCGGAATATTGCAGTATCAGCTGGGAATCCTGCTCAGTTATCTCTCGGTCACAGTCGACGTCAGCACATCTGATGCGATCAATTCTATATTTGCCGTTTATGATTCCCAATACAATAGAGGCATCGAGCGCGGTAATTCCATCGCTTCCGGAGACATCCCCCAGAGACTGATCTGGGGCGCAGGTGAATTGATAAGGAACCTGGATATTGTTCATGGTAAGGGAAGATGGCTCAAGCTCTTGCGCATACGCAATGCTCGCCAACCACATCATTATGCCTATCCAGACCGCGTTATGCGCTTCCAACATTTTCCTCCTTCACCTTCCGCTTCAGCCATTCATCCCACTCAAAAAATATCCGCTTGGTGTCCAGGCCAGCCTCTGCGCTCACCCTGTCCGCGATCCGGTGGAACGCGTCGTTGGCCGCCACCACGAACTCCGCCTCCAGGAGATCCGGCCTGCTGCTTTTTGCCGCGGATTCCAACAGCGTCTCCTTCACCTGCTTGCGCAGGAGGATGTTCTGCCATATCGCGTCCCAGTTCCCTGCCCATTCCTTCACGTTTGAGGCGATCTGCTTGAGCACCTCGGATTCCCCGTTGATGAGCTCCGGGGTTGGCATAAGGCGGTCTGCCTGCACATCGTATTTCATCAGGTCGACAAAGCCGTTCTCCGCCAGCGGATCATCCTCCCATTCCTTCCTCACCTCGGTGATCTGGGTGATCCTCCTCACCCGGTGCAGGCCGTCTGCGGTCCGCACGGGATTCGCGACGATGATCAGGTCCGTCGCCTTGAATGAGGTCTTGGGGACGCCCAGGTCATTCACGACGCGGTCGTATACGCCGTACGGGGAATCGCCGTGGATAGTGCCGGCAACGACGTTCGCCATGGCGCCGACGCGCATCGCCTCATACAGGGCGCGGGCCTCGCTGCTTCTGACTTCTCCGATGATCAGGCTGGAATCCCCCATGCGGAGCGTGGTGCGTATCCCCTCCTCTGCGCTGACCTCTGTCGTCCCCCTGGTGAGGGCGGCAGCCACCTTCATCGACTGGATGTTATAGCCCAGGTTCCGCAGCGCGGAGACCGGCAGCTCTAAGGTATCCTCAATGGTGATGATCCGGTACTTGCGCATGATCTCCGTCAGGATGGCGCTGAGGAATGCGGTCTTTCCCGCGCTTCTCGTGCCTGCGATCAGCATGGTCCTGCTGCCGTCGATGATGAAGCTGAGGAGGCCTGCCCCCAACCCGTCAATCATCCGGTTCTTCATGAAGAGGGGAAGGGTCCAGGGCTTGTCCCGGTGCCTGCGCAGCGCGTATGCCAGCCCGCTGGGGTTCAGCGGGGGCGCTATTACCGCCACCCTTGCCCGCGATCCCGGCAGGAGCAGTTCGGTGTCCAGTATGGGATTCGCCTCATCCAGCGGCCTGCCGGAGAGCATCCGGAGCTTTGACGCCCATGACTCCGCGTCCGTGATGGTCGGATAGATATTTGTGCGGCAGTCGCCGAAATCCTGATGCACGATGAAGACCGGTATCCTTCCCATGGGTGAGTTTGCGGTGACATCCTGGACCCTCTCGTCAGCCAGCACGACCTCCAACAGGCCAAATCCTATGGTGTAGCGCACCAGGATGTCGGTCAGCAGCTCGATCTCCCTGATGCGGAACTGGTATCCGCGGGATGCTGCCAGCTCCTGGATGAGGTCGTAGCCGATGTTCGCGAACACCTGGCGGGCCCGCTCCGGGTCTACGAACTCGTCTTTGGTGGGGCTGTGCTCCGCCATGATCGTGCGGGCCGCGTCCAGGACCTCGTACTGCTCTTCGGTCAGGGCAAATTCCGGCGGAGTGATGTGATAGAGGTACTGCACGGTCCCGGGCTGGCTGAATATGGTGACCTGGGTATTCTCTACGGTGTAGCTGTCCATCTCCTCTGCATCTGAAGGGAAGGCCGCCTGGAGCTTGGAGAACATGAAATCCGGCCTGATGTCCGCGTGGAACACCTGGCGGTAGATGTCCCGCTTTCCCGGCTCATGGCCGGCGAGCTGGCTTTCCAGGGCCTGGATCAGCCTGGTCTTGCCCAGCATGCTCAGGGCATATTTGAGCACGGCCGCTGCCTTCTGGACCGTCTGCTGCGGCGACGGCTGGCGGACCTCTTCTTCGCGGAGCATCCGGCGCATCCTGACGAAGCAGCCGACGGGATCGCTCTTCAGGGTATTCAGGAGCAGCTCCTGCAGGGATGCATAGTGCTGCGGATCCTGCAGCCCGGCATACGAGATCAGCTTCTGCTGGACAAACTGGCTCTGCAGTTTTGCTATCTCCACCAGCATCTGGGCCTGCTCCAAGGGATATTCGTAGTCTCGGCGCTGGGTATAGACTATCCTGGTGACATTCCCTGCCTCGCGGAGGATGTCCACGGTGCGGGCCATCACCTTCCCGTCATCCTCGAGCGAGGGGATGCCCGGATAGCCCTCCATGCCGATGCGGAGGATGATATCCTCTCCCTCCTTCGCCACGTCATAGGCGAATGTTTTGTCTGGGGTGAATAATGGCATCAGTGTTTCCTCTTTCTTATTCCGTACATGATGATCATCAGCAATGCTATCAGGGATGCGATCGTGACGGCATAGGGCATCACGCCCCTCTTCTCGCAACCGTACCCCTGCATCCTGCATTCCGCAAAATGGCTGATGTCAATCTCTAAGGCGAGTTCGTTGTTCTTATCGTAAACATTGACCTGCTCCCCATCCTTGAAATAAGGGGCGATAACCAGCTGCTCCGCTTCGTCGAGCAGGATGTGCCCTGCTTCCGCTGCATTGGGGAAATAGATTTGATTGCCTTGTTCATCAAACCATGACGGGTCTGGCTCTGAAACAATCTCCAGGGGGAAACTAAATCTTGCCGTATATACCATCTTATCACTAAATGAAACAACCTCCAGCCGGTAATCGTCGGGAAGGCTGAGCTTTCTCTGCTGGGGGAAGCCCATGGTAACGATAACATCTTCCTGCGTTATAGCGCCTTTATCATACTTGAGCATGATCTGGTACACCCTCTCTTTTTCAACGGCGTACACGGCACTCATCGACACTACCAGAAGCATGATGCTAACTATCACCTTGCTCATTGGCAGGCCCCCTGGACGCATTTCTGCCCATCCTGGCAGCCGTCGATGCACAAGGTGGCGCAGTGGCCTTCGACCTTGCCAGTCCAGTCGCGGATTTCCCGGCAGATCTCCCGTTCGTTCACCTGGCCGAATAAGAACGGGTCAAATATATGATTTCTCATGATGGAATTGGCATTCGGCCGGAACCGGTTCTTTGTGGTGTAATAACATCCGGAATTGCAATTTATCTCAGCGTCGTAATTTGCATCAATGCCCTGCTGACAATCAATGACACTGTCCTCTCCACAGCTATTCCCGATAAGGTCGCTCCATTGCGCATTCTCATTGCAGTAATCTTTCGTGGTAACTGAAAAACACCCCTCCATGCAGCCGTCTCCCGTATTGCAGCTCAGGCCGCCGCCGCAATCAGGATCTATGGGGGTACAGCCGATCATACATCCATCCCCTGCGGCACAGGTAATATATGGATCACCAGTATATCCGTCGTCACTAAACTTGAATTTATGGCAGTCATAGTCACTACCTAACCCTTCATTTGCTTCAGCACAGCCGAACAGGCAGGCATTTTCCTCTGCATTTCCCTCCCCGCAGGTCGCCCTTCCGCAGTCAGGGTCAGGGGGATCACAATAGCCCCTGCATCCATCCCCCGCATCACAGCTTTTTCCACCGCCGCAATCAGGGTCTATGATCGCGCATCCGATGACGCACTCATCACCGCCGCTGCAGGTCGCCCAGCGGCAATCGGGATCCGGAGGATTGCAACCAGCGTTGCACAAATCTCCACCGGAACAATACCCGTAAAAATTAATCAGACCTGGGTTAAGCTCCCTTTGCTCATCCATGATTAAGCAATCCTCGTCTGTAGGATTACATTCTTTCTTGCATTGCCCGTCCCTTGCGCATGTTTGTGCCAGAAGGCAATCCGCATCACCCTCGCATCCGCTGAGACACGCATCTCCGCTATAGCAGGTTACGGACGAGCCGCAATCCCAATCAATGCGAGCGTCATCTGCGTAACAATTCTTATCTGTGACGCCATCAAATAGAAAAAGGTTACGCTCGGTATACTCATCATATAAAAGCCCAAACGCGTGCCCGAATTCGTGCGTTGATGTCGCACCCCCTTCTACCCATTCCGCCTCTGATGCCCCTACAGAGGTCAATGATCTCTCTCCAAAATAGGCATTTGACCGGAAAATGTTTGTGCTGATGATACTGTAAATATCAACCGGGCAATTATGTGCAGCATAGATTATCTCTTTATCTCTCTCACAACTTCCATGGCCGTTCTCATCCCTGCAGTTGAAATTACTTAACTGATCAAACGCATATACATTAAACTTGTCTTTGTTGGACAATAACGGCTCGACAGAAAACATCCCCCTGCTTTTCCCATCGAGACTGAGCTGATAGCCTACCGCCCGGTAAAAATCGTCCAGCTCTTGGAAATTATCGCCGACAAACATCAAATCTATTTTTTCTGACGGATCCCCATTAGACAGGATAGTCTTGCAATCCCGACTTACCTGGATCTTGAAATAAATCTCCGCATGTGCCTTTCTGTACTCTCCCCCAGCATCGGTAGCGGTATATTGCACCTGATATTCCCCTTCGGGCAGCTGGCTGCTGTCCAGAACGTAGCCAAAAATACCGTCATTGGGGGCATCATCATTATGCAGCCCGTCATCAAAGAGGTCCGCAATCTGGGTGAACTTAAAAGATATCCCGCTTATTTCCGCCTGGACGGTCACTGGCGACCTGTCCTCTGCTCCGAGAAGGAGCGTAAAGAACGTTCCAGGCTCCCCAACTGCTGGAATAACCCCCCACATAAATATATCCGGCGGCACATCCTCGCCTTCCTCACACTGCGGAAACGCTTCTATGAGCCCTGCGGCATATTGCAGGATAAAAGCAGCATCTTTCTCGCTTACTTCATCATTGCAATCAACATCCACGCATCCGATATCTGCAAATTCTGCCAGCCCTTTCTGGTATTGCATGATTATCGAGGCGTCTATTACGGTAACCTTTCCATCACCATTGATATCACCAAGAATGTTATCACCACAACTATACACCGACGGAATCCTAACGTTATTCATCTGCAAGATCCCCGGTTCCAGCTCCTGGGCATACCCAGTGCCCAAAACCAGCAGCATCATGACCACCATCATCCCGTCTCTCATCCTTTCCTCATCCTCTCCAGCGCCACCTCTATCAGGTGCGACTTGTTGCGGTACCTGGCCTTGTCCTTCAGCTGCGCCTCGATCCACCTGATCAGGCTCTCGTCAATGGTGGCGGATATCGGCTGTTTGGCCATGGCTCCGGTTATATGATAAAATATATCTTATATTTTTTATAGATATTCTAATATACCTGCGGAGCGCCCTATATAAATGTAGCGGAAGAAATGGGGTTGGCGCGAAACCCTTATTCGTGCGTATGCGTAGCCTGAGCACGCCTCTCCACTTCGCTTCGCTCAGGTCGGAGAGCACCATCCTGCGGAGCTGTCACCATAGGCAGAGACGCATACGCACTGATTTTCGCACCAACCCCGGAAGAAATGATGCGGCTTACCCGCCGCTGAAGGTGTAGCATGCCCGGGCTGCTGCGGGACTGCGCGCCTGCTCCGCCATATACGCGGAGATTGCAGCGTCATACTGCCCGATTACCTGAAACGCCTTTCCTGCAAGCCGGAGCCGCTGCTCCCATGAGGTGCGGCCGCCATTCCCCCGCAGCATGGCCAGGACATCCGGATACTGCCGGGGATCGCAGACTGCGGCGCAGCCCGGGAAGTTCTTGGCGGCGGCGCGCAGCATCGCATGGCCGCCGATGTCGATATTGCCGCGCGCGGACTCAAAGTCAAAGGGATGCCCGGTCTTCGGGTTCATCCTT
>DATDVW010000083.1:0-11187 GCA_035289865.1 Candidatus Nanoarchaeia archaeon | reverse complement strand
CCAACAGCATGCTCAAGAGGGGAATGGGAGAGACTTTGCGGGGAAAGACCGTCGGGCAGCAGGCAAGGCACTTCTACATGAAGTGCTTTACACATAATATACTCATGAGGTGTTAAAGATGGAACTTGCAATCAAGCCGGTAGAGGGCATTCAGCGGTGATGGATATGCCTACGGTCACTTTAGAGAAGATTAACGAGAATATTATGGAATTAAAGAAGGAAATACAGAATCTTAAAGGGTATATCCATGAAGATTTTGATCTTGCCGATGATCTTAAAAGAGAGATAAATGAAGCCAAGAGAACGCCACGTTCCAAGTTCATCCGGCATGAAGAAGTAGTGAAGCGATTTTCTTAACATGGGCTTCGAAGCGCATGGGCACCCCAAAGCGATAAAATCCCTTGAATATCATGAAAAACGAAACCGTATTCATCGAAGTATTCGGAAGCAATCCCGTTATCAAAGTATTGGATTTCCTCATTTCTTTTCAGCTCTTTGATTATCCGCTGACCGAAATAGCGAAAAACGCCGGTGTAAGCTATTCCACTTTGCAGGCGTTCTGGGACAAACTGGTAAAAAATAAGATAGTGGTAAAAACAAGAAGGGTTGGGAAATCTGATCTCTATAAATTGAATACGTTGAATCCTGCAATCAGACAATTGATCAAATTAGACTGGAATCTCATTAAAGGGTCTGAGGGGGAAATTCTGATTCCGTCCTAAAATCAGGAGCAAAAGATTAATAAACGGTTCAGCGGTATGCTGTTATATGCACATCCTCTCCCCTGCTGACGGGCGCATCACCAATATCATCCCCCACGGCCGTTCGCTTTCCCTGATCATCACCCTGAACCTCTGGCACAAGCATTACCAGATAGCCCCGGTCGACGGCAGGATCGCCAGGATAACCTACACCAAAGGGAAATTCCTCAACGCCATCTTCGACAGGCGCGCGCCGCTCCAGAACGAGCGCAACGAGATCGTCATGCGCCATAAGGGGCAGGCCATAACCATAACCCAGGTCGCAGGCATGCTCGCGCGCAGGATCTACTGCGATGTCCGGAAAGGGCAGCGCGTCTCCCAGGGCCAGCGCCTCGGCAGGATCGCCTTCGGCAGCATCGTGCTCCTGACCGTGCCGAGGTCCGCAAAGATCATGGCGACCAGGGGCAGGATACGGATCGGTGATACCCTTGGACATCTTTGAGCGGATGAAGGCGGCGGATTACATTACCTTGGGCAACGGCATCGCCGGCTTTGCCGCCATCATCCTCTCCCTCAGGATGCAGTTCTCCTGGGCAGCCCTTGCCCTGCTTTTGGCAGTCGCCTTTGATTATGCCGACGGCATGCTCGCCCGCTGGCTGCAGCAGGGAAACGCCTTCGGGGAGCAGCTGGATACCCTTTCCGACATCATCTCTTTCGGCGTTGCGCCGGCTGTCTTTGCATACATGATGGGATTCACCCAGCCCGGGCATCTGGCTATATATGCCGTATTTCTTGCAGCAGGCATGCTCCGCCTTGCACGCTTCAATGTCACGCACCAATACCTGGGCATGCCGATCACCATGAATGGAATCATCGTCCCGCTCCTTTTCTTTTTTTGGGAAGAGAGCATAGTCTATTATCTGGTGATCTCTGTCGTCCTGATGCTCAGCACCATCCGCTTCCGGAGGCAGCGCTGACGTGATGCCGGTCCTTGCCCTGCTCTATGCCATGCTCCCTGCCTATCTGGCGAACATGGCGCCGGTTTTCTGCAAGAGGCTCAACATCCTCAATTATCCCCTGGACGCGGGCATTGCCTTCCGCGGCAAGCCCATCTTCGGCAGCCACAAGACGCTCCGCGGCATCGTCGCTGCGCTGCTGGCGGGGATGCTCGCCTTCTGGCTGCAGCAGGCGCTGTATGGTGTCCCTTTTTTCCGTGATCTCAGCTGGATAGCCTACCCGGAACACTCCGTGTTCACCGGCATGCTGCTTGCCGCCGGAGCGATGCTCGGCGACTTGGCAAAAAGCTTCTTCAAGCGGCAGCGCGGCCTTTCCCCGGGGCAGCGCTGGCTTCCCTGGGATCAGCTCGACTTCATCATCGGCGCAGTCATCGCCGGCTCCTACCTCTTTCCCCTCAAGCTGCCCGACGCAGCTATCCTCCTGCTCATCACCCCGCTGCTGCACATCGCCGCCAACCATATCGGCTATTATCTCGGCTTAAACCAGCAGAAATGGTGAAGAGATACTACGAAAGCTTTTATTCATCGCGGTCGCTGGTAAATCCGCTTTCGGTGGTCAAGCAGCCGTATCCACACGTTTCTTCTTCCGGTATCCACATCAGCCAGGGCACGGTAATCACCAATCCGCAGTTTGAAGTAGTCTCCCTCGAACCGCTCGAGGTGCTGGAATGGATTCTCGGCAAGCAGCAAAAGCTTTGCGCGAATTCTCTCAGCAAGAATATACCCGCATTTCTGAAGGAATTTCTCCACCTGCGGATGCAGCTTTACTTCGTAGCTCATGCGAGGCCAACGTACTCGCTTTCCGGCGTCTCCCGCGCTTTTTTCAGCGCCCTTTTGGCATAGGGGGTGAGATCTCCCTCGGGAACGATTGCAGCCTTTATGATCTCCACATTCCGGCGGAGCTCCCTCAATTCCTGATGGATGGTCTGGATGGATACAGCCATAAATCAATAAGGGCGGCAGTAGTTTATATACCTATCGGTGAATGCCTCCCGCGCTAAACCAGGGGCTTACGTAAAATCCCGAGGATAACCAAAAAAAGCAAATAGTAGCTCCGCTGAGAATTTACTACTCGTTGCTTGTTGGAGGCAAGCAACGGATGCCACAGCTATGATAGACTTGTTAATAAGTCTTGGGTTGTGGGGTGGCATCAGGCAGATGGGGAGGTGGCTTCACCGGAAGAATGGCTTAAAGCACCAGATTATGTGGACTTCTGGGTAAAGCTGTTTGAGAAGGTGTATAACATCATTGACTCTCCCCTGAAAATGGTGGATTTATTGGTCTAAAGCCTCGCAATCTGCTTATCCTAGATTTATTGGATAAGCCCCCTAAACCAGCAGAAATGGTAGTATCGCTCCCAGAAGAAAGCTGCTGTGCCACGCCAGCTTCCATCCCTGAGAACACTCCCTTGTCCCAGTCACCATCCAGTACAGGAACAGCACAGAGCTCCCATACAGGAAGAGCAGGGGGGTAGGTGAGAGGAGCCAGAGGCAGAGCCCAAGGATAGGCGCAAGGATGGCTGAGTATCTCCCGATGTTGCCGAGCACCAGCCCGATCAGCATCAGCGCAGCCAGGAAGAGGAGCAGCACCAGGTGAAGCCCAAGCATCGCCAGCACGAGCGCGCCGAAGGCCGCCAGCGCCGCACGCTGCGCCCAGAGGAAATATCTCCGCCCGGCAGCCACTTCTGCAGGGGTGAAATGCGCGATGGCCGCCCCAACAGCTATTCCCAGAAAACTCAGCACCGCTCCTCCGATGAATGAGCCCGCTTCAAGCATCAGATGACCAGCCCCTTCCATTCGCTGTGCCCGAACTGGATGAGCATATCGATATGCAGATGCCGCAGGTCAGGGGTGTCGCATGCCCCATACAGGCTCTCTGCCCAGATCAGGACCGTGGCTCCGGTCTCCCCCATGATCCGCTGCTGGATCTCTTTTGCAGCCGGCTTCAGGCCGTCAGCCAGCTGGATGCAGACCGTCTTTGCCTGCGCTTCCCTGATCTCCTTCACTACACGGTCCAGCTCAAGGTCGTAGGGCATGGGAAGGGGAAATTAAGATGATTTATAAAATGTTCTCTAAAGAACAAAAATCTTCTTCATCCACTGCAGCACCGGCACATGCCTCTGCTCATGCCGCACCTGCCGCAGGATCGCCTCCCGCTCATCCCGGAGGCTGCGGGAAACCTGGGAAAACGTGCGCTGCTTCATAGGATCTCCTCCAGGAAGAACTCGTCCAGCTCGAAGTCCGTCACCCGCTTCTTGTTGATCGTCTTCTTGAAATCCTTCAGGTCCTTGACCTTTTCAATGTCCTCGATGACTTCTTCGTCTGATATCACCATAGTGCTCACTATCCTCTGGAATCTCTCCCCCTTTAGTCTCCTGCGGAATGCTGCCCTTTATAAAGCTTTCGTTTGTGAGTATCGGTAAGTAGTGAAGATACGTTTATAGGGGAGTTGTATCCTCCACGCCCTATATGTATGACGATGAGATCAGCGATGGCACTGTTCTCCTCTGTTTTGAATGCGGGGCAGATTTCAGGAGCCGAGATCGGGGATTATACCTTCCCCAGTATAAGAAGATCGTATGCGCTCCCCAGGGCGCTGAACCAGAAAGCGCCTGCCTCACCAGATTCAAGAGATCGCAAGGCATCAGTAGAGCCGAACACGAAATTGTCCACTATAACGATATGCTGCAGCTCCTCGATGACCGGTCAATCCAGCAGCATGACCTCACCGACCTCTTCCTCTAATCCTATGCCAGCGGTATCCGGGTGAACCTTTTGCAGTCCAGGCAATAGATGACCACTTTCCCCCCCTGTATCCGTATCCTGCTGTTCTTTCCCGGCATCAGGTAATGGTAGCAGTGGGAGCAGAACTTCCGCTTCGCCTTCCCCAGCCGGATGCGGTATCTCATCGCCAGCCTTCTCGCTTTGCGGACATAGTCGTGCGCCAGGCCGGGATTCAGGGCATATGCTTCCTCTGCCTGCGTGAAATAGCTGGGAATCTGCAGCTCCGCAGCGGCCTTTTCCTTGATCTTCCTGAGCAGCTTTTTCTTCATGATGGTGCAGAGAACAGCAATCTTTTTAAATCATCCGGAAACCGCCATCCCATGAAGCACGTCTATGATTTTACCGAAGGCAACAAGGGCATGAAAGACCTCCTGGGCGGCAAGGGGGCGAACCTTGCCGAGATGTCCAGCCTGCAGATCCCCGTCCCTCCTGGCTTCACCATCACCACCGAGGCATGCGCGTATTTTTCCACGCATCATGCCTGGCCCGCCGGCCTCCAGGAAGAGGTGGACGCGCACATCCATGCGCTGGAGCAGAAGATGCAGGCGAAGTTCGGAGATGCCAAAGATCCCCTGCTGCTCTCGGTCCGCTCCGGCGCCGCCGCGAGCATGCCGGGCATGATGGACACGGTCCTGAACCTGGGCATGAATGACGCTGCTGCGCAGGGCCTGATCGCAAAGACCAACAATCCCCGCTTTGTCTATGATTCCTACCGCCGCTTTTTGCAGATGTTCGGCGACGTGGTCCTGGACATCTCCCATGAGGAATTTGAGCATGCCCTGGCCGAGCTGAAAAAGCAGAAGGGAAAGAAATTTGATACCGATCTGACTGCCGACGACCTGAGATCGCTGGTGGAGACCTACCAGTCCATCTACCGGAAGGCGGGAAAGTCCTTTCCGCAGCATGCCCGCGAGCAGCTTACGCTTGCCATTAATGCCGTATTCCGGAGCTGGGACAATCCAAGAGCGGTGACCTACCGCAGGCTCAACGATATCCGCGGGCTGAAAGGCACGGCAGTCAACGTCCAGTCCATGGTGTACGGCAACATGGGCGAGAGCTCGGGCACCGGCGTCCTCTTCTCCAGGAATCCCTCGACCGGGGAGAAGAAGCTCTACGGCGAGTACCTGATGAACGCGCAGGGCGAGGATGTCGTCGCCGGCATCCGCACGCCCCATCCGATTGATGACCTGCAGAAAGAATATCCTCAGATGTACCGGCAGATCCTGGACATCACCGCGAAGCTCGAGCAGCACTACAAAGACATGCAGGACATGGAGTTCACGATCCAGGAGGGCAGGCTCTTCTTCCTCCAGACCAGGAACGGCAAGCGGACTGCCCACGCCGCGGTAAAGATCGCCGTAGACATGGTCAGGGAGAAGCTGATCGACGAGAAAACAGCCCTGCTCCGCATCCCCGCATCCTCATTGGACCAGCTCCTGCACAAGCAGCTGGATCCCGCCGCAAAGAAAAAGGCAAAGCTGATCGCCAGGGGGCTGCCCGCATCGCCGGGGGCAGCGGTCGGCGAGGTCGTGCTCACTGCGCAGAAGGCCCATGACGAGGCGCAGGCAGGCAAGCCCGTCATCCTGGTCAGGACAGAAACATCCCCGGAAGACATCGAGGGCATGCACGCGGCCCAGGGCATCCTCACCGCAAGAGGGGGCATGACCAGCCACGCTGCCGTTGTCGCCCGGGGCATGGGCAAATGCTGCGTCGCGGGCTGCTCGGATATCATGGTCTATGAAAAGGAGGGGAAGTTCACCACCAAGGACGGCGTGGAGGTGAAGGAGGGCGATTTCATCACCCTGGACGGGTCGCTGGGCGAGGTCATGCTCGGCAAGGTTGCTGTTGTCGATCCCCAGCTGAGCGGCGACTTCACCGAGCTGATGCGATGGGCGGACAGCAACCGTGTCCTCAAGGTCCGCGCCAATGCAGAAACTCCCCATGATGCGGCGGTCGCCCGGAAATTCGGCGCCGAGGGCATCGGATTATGCAGGACCGAGCACATGTTCTTCGAGGAGAGCAGGATCAAGGCGGTCCGGGAGATGATTCTGGCAGCAGACGAGGCAGGCCGGAGGAAGGCCCTGGCCAAGATCCTGCCCATGCAGGTAAAGGACTTCACCGAGCTGTTTGAGATCATGGACGGCTTTGCCGTCACCATCCGCCTGCTCGATCCGCCCCTCCATGAGTTCCTGCCGCAGGAAGAGGAGGACATCCATGAACTCGCCCATGAGATGGGCGTTTCCATCCAGGCGGTCAGGAACAAGATCACCGACCTCCATGAGTTCAACCCCATGCTGGGCCACCGCGGATGCCGGCTTGCCGTTACCTACCCGGAGATCGCGGAGATGCAGACCGAGGCCATCATCAGCGCAGCCCTCTCCCTGAAGAAGAAAGGGAAGGACATCGTCCCGGAGATCATGGTCCCGCTCGTCGGCCATCCGAAAGAGCTGGAGATGCTCAAGGAGATCATCGACCGGAAGGCGCAGGAGCTCATCACCAGATCAGGCACCGCCCTCTCCTACTCTGTCGGCACCATGATCGAGGTCCCGAGAGGAGCGCTGGCGGCGGACAAGATCGCGCAGCACGCCGCATTCTTCAGCTTCGGCACCAATGACCTGACGCAGATGGGCTTCGGCTTCAGCAGGGATGACGCGGGCAAGTTCCTCAAGCAGTATGTGGACAAGAACATCCTGGAGCACGACCCCTTCCAGACCCTGGACACCGAGGGCATCGGCCAGCTGATGGAGATCGCCATCCAGAAGGGAAAGTCCGCGCGAAAAGAGATCAAGCTCGGCATCTGCGGGGAGCATGGGGGGGACCCGGCCAGCATCATGTTCTGCCACAAGATCGGGCTGCACTACGTCAGCTGCAGCCCCTTCCGCGTGCCCATCGCCAGGCTGGCTGCCGCGCAGGCGGCGCTGCAGTAACTCCTCCACCATAATTCTTTTAAACAGCCAGCCCCTTGTCCTGCCTATGTTCAGCTTCCTCAAGAGGCTCAGGAGACCGAAGGAGCCGGAGCGGCTCACTATCCCCGGTAATCTCCTCCATCTCCGCATCGAGGAATGGTCCGCTCCCCTTTTCCAGCAGGTCAGCAGGCAGCTCAGGCCCTACCAGGAGGGCATGCGGCGGGAGATCGCCCGGGCAAGGGAGGGCATCGCAGCCCTGGTCCAGGCGCGGCTCCGCAATCCGGATATCCCGGAGCAGCACAAGGTCCTCATGCAGGGCAACCGCGAGATCTATGCCAAGCGGATCCAGCAGTTCCTGGATGCCCTGGCGCTCCCTGAGGATTATCCCGGCCTGCTCCAGTTTGCCGGGACTTTTTCCCCTGCTCTGGACACCCTGCACGAGTCCACGCAGAAGAATTACGCCGTCCTCCAGCAGTTCTTTGCCGATGAGGCGCATGCGGTGGCAGCCCCCCTGAAGAGGATGGAGCAGCTCACCGCAGAGATCATGGCGCTTTCCGGGGAGCTGAACCTTCCCGCCATCGAGCTGCTCCAGCGCAGTGTGCAGTCGTTCCAGAAGAGCATGGCTGCCCAGGCGGGCCTGAACGCGGAGATCAGCGCCCTGGACGAGAGGCTCCGCCAGCTCCAGGCAGAGCACCAGGAGCTGCTCACCCGGCTCGAGGGATTCAAGGAGGGCGCTGAATTCCGGCAGTTCCAGCAGATGAAGGATGAGATCAGCCAGCTGGAGCAGCAGACTGCAGCCCACAGCCAGGAATTCGTCCAGGCCGTCCGCCTGATTGAGCATCAGCTGAAGAAATACGGCAGGTTCAGCCAGGACGAGAACCTGATCCTTGCCTACCTCCGCGACCCGGTCACCGCCCTCCTCAACGATCCCATCCTCCATATCCATGAGGTGCTGGCCCGGCTCCAGAAGAGCATCGCGGCAAACCAGTTCTCCCTGGGCGAGAAGGACCCGGAGAAGATCCTCGCGAACATCCGCAGCCTGGACCTGGCATACCTTACCGGCTTCATCAAGCGGCACCAGGAGCTGCAGGCAGCCAGGAGATCAAGCCAGGAGAAGCTCCACGCAAGCCCGGCCATCATCCAGATCGAGTCCCTGATGCGCCAGCGGAAGCAGAAGGAGGACCAGGTTGCCGCGCTCCAGCGGGAGCGCGACGAGGTCGTGAAGCGCTACGATGCAATTAATCTTCCGGAGATGAAGCAGCAGCTGGCGGACAGGATATTGTCGATATTCGGGAAGATCGTGGTCATTGAATAGCTTATTAACTCTCCAGTAGTCCCTATAATAAAATTTATAAACGATATTCCATTTTTTCCTGGCCATGAGGTATCCCACAGATCTCGTGCACCGGTACGGCGCGAAAGCAGGGATATTGATGTATATACAAGAGCATCTGCCCCATATCCCCCAGGTGGACATGATAGTCAAAACGCCGGAAGAGTCCATTGACGATGCTTTGAAAAGGGCGGATAAGCAAAGGATATTATGGCCGCGGATATTCCGATCCAGTGCGGTTGCTGAGCTCTATGGGCATGAAGGCGATTTCCCGACAAAAATCATGGAGGGATTTGAGGCAGGCCGTGCGGCGATCACAAATCCGCGATATCGGGGACCATACTCTTCAAGAGAACGCTTTGATGATTTGGTGCGTGGAGTAATCAGGGATATCCAGACCTCCCCCAGGGATTTAAAGGAGGCAGACCCGCCAGCCTACGCGCATCTGCCGGATGATATCTCGGTCATCATCGCGGAGCAGTCGCCATCATCCATAACCGGGACATATATCAGGCATCCGAACCAAAAAGAGTGTTATGTGGTGTCTGCGACAGTCGCCGACTCTCTTGACACGCCTGATCCGCTCCATTCAGCCTATATATGCGATGGGCAGACGGGGGTGCAGCATTTTCATGGCTTTGACAAAAGAGATATTGAGAAAAGCGGCGCTATTTCACCTGCTGCAAAAGCGAGGATACCTTTCGAGATCGAAACAATCATCCCCTGGCACGATCAGATTGCCCGCCTGCCGGAGATGGATCCTGGTTGGGCATACCAGATAGAGTTTGGGTTAGACCCTCCCTGCTTGTATCAGGTCCGGCCGTTCAAGCCCATGGCATTCGCTGGCTTCACCTTGCCGCCCGCGGACGATTACATTGATTATCTGGTGATAGGGATTACGCCGAGGGAAGGGATTGCAGTACGCGTGGAGACAAATCTGTGGGAGAGGGGGTGCAACAGAGAAGAGATAAACCCGGATCATCAGCCTTCTCTCTTGTATGATTGCCTAAGAAGTGCACGGTCTTGTGATGACTTGCCGAATCACCAGGCAAACCTGTTGACCGGTGGCTTCGGCATCCTTGCGCATGGGGATATCAAGGCAATGCGGCGTGCGCAGGTGAGTGTTATTTTTATTGGTGATCCATACTATAATCATTTGCATCAGGGGGATCGGGTAATCTTGACGAGCGACGGAAAGACATTCTCCCTCAGGACTGAGGAAACCTCCGCACATTCTCCTCCAGCGCCTTGATGCCCGGCAGCGTTATCCCCTCCAGAAAATCCAGGGCTGCGCTCCCCGCCGTGCTCACATGAGTATACTTGCTGGCAAGCCCCATGCTATTGACCGCGTGCACCGTGTCCCCGCCGCCGACGATGACCTCTGCGGAAGCCGCAGCGAGCAGCTCGGCGATGCCCCTTGTTCCCGCGCTAAACTGCTTCCACTCAAACTTCCCCATGGGCCCGATCCAGATGATGGTCTTTGCCTTCCGGATGATCTCCCCGTACGCCGCAAGGGTCTTCGGCCCGATGTCCAGCCCGTAAAAGCCGGCAGGGATTTTGTCTGCAGCGACAATCTTCACCTCGCTGCCCTCCTCCAGCGCCGGGGCGACGGCAATATCCTTCGGCAGGGATATCTTTGCATTCTTCAGCAGCAGGCTGGCGACCTTCACCTTGTCGCTCTCGGTCAGGCTCCTGCCGATCTCATACCCCTTTGCCTGGAAGAAGGTGAACACTAATGCTCCCCCGAACAGGATATGGTCTGCGGTATTGATCAGGTTGTTGATGAACGCCATCTTCGCGGATATCTTTGCCCCCCCGATGATCACCGCGAGCGGATGCTCCGGCCTCAGCACCTTGCCCAGGCAGGCTGCCTCCTTCTCCAGGGCAAGCCCTGCTGCAGCAGGCAGGAATTTGGGGATGTCGGTGACCGAGGCATGCTGCCGGTGGGAGACGCTGAACGCGTCATTCACATAAACATGCCCCAGTGCGGCAAGCTTCTGCGCAAGCCGCTCCCGGGCAAGGGCATCCGGGCTCGTCTCCTCCGGATGGAACCGGATGTTCTCCAGCATGATGATGTCCCCGGGATCCATGTCCTCCACATAGTCCATCACCACCTTCCCTTCTATCCCAGTGATTTTCTTCACCCGCTGCCTGATGATGCCGCTCAGCCGCTCTGCAATCTTGTCCACGCGCAGATCCTCCACAGCCCTGCCGCCCGGCTCCCCCAGGTGCGTGATCAGGATGACCTTTGCCCCTTCGTCAATCAGCTGCTTGATCGTGGGCACCGCCGCATGGATGCGGGTATCGTCCGCAATCTCCCCGTTGGGGTGCAGCGGCACGTTGAAGTCCACGCGCAGCAGCACTCTTTGCTGAGAAACCTGCAATTCTTTGAGGGTGCGGAAGGGCATGGAAACATGCGCAGAGCGGGAGTATTTATAATTTGTTGTT
>DATDVW010000082.1:0-2196 GCA_035289865.1 Candidatus Nanoarchaeia archaeon | reverse complement strand
GCTGTGCTGCCTTCTGCGCGGAAATGTCCGCAGAAACCGTGATTGGCTTTCGTGTCATCCCATCAGCGACGGTTATTCCGGTTTTCACACTATCACCCAAAGATTGGGTGGGAATTTCCGGAGTATATAAAGATTGTTGTAAGAAGATATTCGCATACGCAGAGCGATAAAGATGTCTTTGCGCGGGAAACTGAACTGAGGGGGGTGGGATTCGAACCCACGAACCCACTAAGGGACAGGATGTCGTCCAGGCACTCTTCCCGGCTTAAGTCCTGCGCATTTGGCCAGGCTCTGCCACCCCCTCGATGCTTCTCCCGCAGATGAAGTTTTTAAAGGTTTGTGTCAGCAGGATGATGCTATTGCATTACCCAAAACCTTAAAAAATGCGGTGAAGAATGCTGCAGCGTGCGAACCATCATCGTCCGTGACGGTGCAGGAAGTCTTTTGTATGACCTGGACTTCTCCCTGCTGGCGGGCAAGGGCGTCCGGCTGGAAGCCATGCTCCGCAATCCGGAACAGGTAAACAGCGCATGCATGAGATTCTCCCGTTTCCAGGTGGGGGACAAACAGGAGCTGGTGCAGGTGGATTATCGGCGGTTGACGCCGCTCGAGAAGAGCGCCGGGATACATGAAGGTGATGTGCGTGAGATCCATGACAGTCGCGTATTCCCCTGCCACCTGGTCGCGCCTCCGAGCCTGCCGGAATATATCCAGATCGATGCCGAGGGCATCCCCGCAATCGAGCTTGCCCGGAGGAGGATCATCCCTGAGGCGCAAGAAAGGGGATACCGGCCTGCTGCTCCGTTGGTGCTTAGGGCAATGGCCGGGGGAAAAGACAGGTTCTACCACAGCATCGCGATACTGGGGGAGCACACCATTGCAACAGTCGGAAGAGCCACCGCAGAGCTCAGGCAGCCGTCAGGGCTCGAATGGATCAGCGAGGAGCAGTTCCAGGCGCTCAGCAGGAAATACCAGTTCTCCATGATTTCTGTAGTGTAGATGCAAAAGCTCAGCGAAGATACTGGAGCCGGAAGGATGCATAGTGCGCAAACGAGCCATGCCTATAGACTTCGCTGGCGATATACTCCGCGCGCTCAAGGGTGGGGATGGGGACCAGCCCATTGTCCCTGAGAAATGCCCCGGGATCACAGGCCATGCCCGGCCTGCCCTCGACGTATGCGCCGATCAACAGGTGCGCAGGATCGTCTGGATGCGATTTGACCACCACAAACGGGGCTTGCAGGCAGTCCACCTCTTCGGGAACATCGATAATGCGCAGCGAAAGGTGCGCGAGCCGCGCCGCGCGGAAATATGGTCGCTGCAGCAATTGCCGTCCGCCGCGCGATGCCCGCCGCATGTTCTGGAACGGCGTGAACCCATTAGACTCAAAAGCCTGGTAAATCCCCGTTCCACTGCCCATATTCTCGCCAAAGAGGATATGCTGCTCCGGATACCCTGGATCCTGGCCGATGGCGACGCAGACGATGCCGTCGATGGAGCGCATGGTTATCCCCTGAACCAGTCCCTGGTCACGTTATGCGCAGGAGAGAACAGTCTCTCTGCGTCATCAAAGACTGCAATAAGGCTCTTCTGCTTCTGCCCTGATGATTTCTTTTCTTTCATCTCCCTGAAGCACGTGTTCCAGAAATCAAAAGCCCGGGGATGTTTTTTCATGTATACGGCGATCTTTTCCTGCATCCCTTTCAGGAATCCCGTCCGGTCCAGCAGTATCTTCTTGTCCAGGTCGATGAAGCAGAGATAAGGGTAGTGCGCAAATTGGTGCAGGAGATGCTCTTTTGAGGAAAGGATCAGATCGATGTGTATCCCGTATTTTTCCTTCTTCTGCCAGGCCCACTCCCTGCCCCTGCCCAGGACGATTTCGATATCCACGTCAGAATCCGGCCGCTCTTCGCCACGCGCCATGCTCCCCAGAAGCCGGATACCGATAACATCCGGGTCGTTCCCGTACTGTTCCAGCAGCTCTTCCACGATATTCCTGTGGGATTTTGCCATGCGGGAAGGAAACGATAATTATTACTTAAACCATTCGTAATCTTTATATAGCATTCCACAACACGAAACCCTGTGCCTCTGTAGCTCAGCGGCAGAGCGTTAGGCAGAAATGCCCGCTAAACCTTGGTAGAGCTGATCTTTCCAAAAAGGTAAAGGTCGCGAGTTCAAATCTCGCCAGAGGCT
>DATDVW010000081.1:0-21260 GCA_035289865.1 Candidatus Nanoarchaeia archaeon | reverse complement strand
TACAACAATCTTTATATACTCCGGAAATTCCCACCCAATCTTTGGGTGATAGTGTGAAAACCGGAATAACCGTCGCTGATGGGATGACACGAAAGCCAATCACGGTTTCTGCGGACATTTCCGCGCAGAAGGCAGCACAGCTCATGGCAGAGAAGCATGTGGGGGCGCTGCTGGTGCGGAGGAAGCATGCGGTGGTCGGCATCATGACCGAGCGCGACCTGCTCAAGCGGCTGATCGCATTGGGCAAGCACCCCAAAAGGACAAAGGTCGCTGCAGTGATGAACGCCAAGCTCCATACCATCGAGCCTGAGATGGACATCTTTGACGCCCTGGCGCGGATGCGCGACCTCAACATCAGGCACCTTCCCGTCGTGTCCAACCGGCGGATGGTCGGGCTGCTCACCATCAAGGACATTCTCAAGATCCAGCCGCAGCTGTTCGACATCCTGGTGGAGCGCATCGAGCTGCGCGAAGAGGGGAGCAAGCCGATATTCGCTATCGGCGAGAATGAGGGCATCTGCCAGACCTGCGGGGAATACTCAAACAAGCTGCACCAGCACCAGGGCGCCCTGGTGTGCGCGGAATGCTGAAGGGATCTTTCAGGCATCTTCTCTATTGCACTGCTATTTGATTTTGATATTCCGCACGCCGCCATCATGGCGGCTGGACGGCAATTCTGCGGAATTGCCTACGCGGGAGCCCGAGGGCGCGTCCCCACCCGCGTCCAGCGCCATGGCGGCGTGCGGCGATGGTCTCCATGAACGGGTGAAGCAACCTTTTCTTTGAGTATCCAGTAAGAACACAATATTTAAATAGCATATTTGGCTGTATCATGGCATGCCGATGCGCCCATTGCCCAAGGAGCTGATCAAATATCATGGCATCTGTGACCTGGACGGACTGTTCCGCATGATTGCTGCATGGCTGAAGGACCGGGGATATGAGGTAGAGGAGAAGAAGGTCAAGAGCAAGGTGCCCAGTCCTGCGGGAGGGGAGCAGGAGATCGAGTGGAGCGCCTGGCTGCGGGAGACGGACTACCTGAAGAACTGGATACACCTGCATTACTGGCTCTATGAGATGAAGGATGTGGATGTGGTGAAGGACGGGGTGAAGCGGAAGCTCACCCGGATACGGCTCCAGATAGAGATCGCCACCGAGGTCGAGACCGACTGGCAGAAGCGGTGGGAGAGCAGCACGTTCCTGAAGCACCTCCGGGACTTCTATGAGCGGCACATCATCAGGAAAGACCTGGAGACGATCTGGGAGGATAAGCTTTATTATATCGTGCTCAAGCTGCATGCAGCCATCAAGGAATACCTCGACATGGAGAACAAGGCAAATCCCTACCATGACGTCTGGTAGATAGGTTTTTAAAGCATTATTGCACGGAAAGGGCTATGGAAAAGAAGATCATCGTAGACAAGCTCCGCCTCACCTATGAGGGCATATTCTCCTTAGAGGAACTGTACAAGCTGATTGACACCTTTCTCCGCGAGAAGGGATATGACAAGCGGGAGCGGATCGCTCATGAGAAGATTATGCCCGAAGGGAAATATGTGCACATTGACATCGAGCCCTGGAAGAAGTATACAGACTATGTCAAGGCAGAGATCCGCCTGAAGATCTACGCGACGGACATGAAGGATGTGGAGATCGAGCGCGACGGCGTCAAGGCGCGGATGAACCAGGGCAAGGTACAGATGATCTTTGACGGATACCTGTCCACGGACTATGAGAACCGCTGGGAGAGCAAGCCCTTCTTCTTCTTCATCCGGACGATATTTGACAAATACATCTACCGGATCTACACGGACAAGTACGAGGGGCATGTGATAGAGGATGTCAACCAGCTGCATGCCACCATCAAGTCGTTCCTCAACCTCTACCGCTTCGGGGCAGAGCAGTCGACCGCCCCTGAGGAGCAGCCGCAGGCCTGAGCAGAGTGGGTTGGTGCGAAACTCTTATTCGTGCGTATGCGGAGCCTGAGCACGCCCCTCCACTTCGCTTCGCTCAGGTCGGGGAGCACCCTCCTGCGGAACGGTCACCATGGGCAGACACGCATACGCACCGACTTTCGCACCAACCCCGGGCAGAGGGCAAAACTTTAATAACCCACCCCATCTGCCCTGTCCGGGTGAGAGTCTATGTATGTGACTGTAGCAAAGACATCTGAGATCAAAGATGGCAGGGGAAAGACTATCTCTGTCAGCGGCAAGAACATCGCGATATTCAACATCAAGGGAAGCTTCTTCGCCGTTGATGACAGCTGCCTGCACATGGGCGGGCCGCTCGGCGAGGGGATGCTAGACCAGAATGTGGTGACCTGCCCCTGGCACGGCTGGCAGTATGATGTGATGAGCGGGGCATCGGTGCAGAATCCCGATGTCCGCCTGGGGAAATACCCGGTCAAGGTAGAGGAAGGGATGATAAAGGTAGAGGTGGGATAAAATCGCAAATTATAAATACCCACACCCCCCATATAGAGCAGGTGAAAACTTATGGCGCCAATAACCCTACGAACAATCCATGATGAACTGCATAACCTCCAGAGGGATATCCAGTTTATTAAGCATGCCATCGCTGAGGATTTTGAACTTAGCGGAGACACGCAAAAAAAGCTCATCGAGGCCCGCAAGTCTCCGCGGACAGCATACCTTAGCCAAAAAGAGATGGAACAAGAGTTCTTACGATGAGCTATTCTGCAGAATGGCACCCCCATACCAAGAAGTTCTTACAGAAACTACCCAAGGATGTAGCCATACGCATCGTCCAGAAGGTCAAGGCAGTGCAGGAGAATCCTTTCCATTATCTTGAGCATTATAGCGGAAAGGATTATTATAAGCTCAGGATAGGAGATTACCGGCTGCTTATTGACGCCGATTTATCGCATAAGGTGCTATACATCCAGGTGATTGAGCACAGAAGCAAGGTTTATGACCGGGTATAAGCATTTGTTGGTTCAATACTGTATCAGTATCTCCACATCCTTCCCGAACACGTTCTTCAGATTCTCGAATATCGGCTCCTTGATGAACGCGCGCTCCGGGATGACGACTGCGGTGAGCGCTTTCTCCAGCTCCTCAGGAGAGGAAGCTGCGACCGTCCCCAGGCTGCCGTCCTCGTTGATGGCAGCCCTGCTGATCTCCTTCTCCTCATGGTCGATGTCGTGGATGATGAAGGCCTCCTTGCCGAGCAGGATCACCTCGCCGTACCTGTTGCCGTGCTTGACGCGGATCTTGGTCTTTTCCAGCTCCCTTCCCCGCTTGCGCTGGAGGTATTCCACCATGAACTTGATGAACTGCCTGCTGCTCTTCTTGACCTTGTCCACCTCGGCCTTGGTGAGCTTGTCGGAGTCATAATCCTTCTTCGCCTTGATCAGGTCGTTCAGGATGCGGAGATAGTTTGCCGGGATCTTCCCCTTGCTGACCATCTCGTCCTCAAAGAACTGCACGATCTCGCTGTCCGAGACCTTTTCCACCCCCTCAAAGCGGAGGATATCCCGGATGATGGTGACGACACTGTCATAGATGTGGATGATGTCCTCCTCCTCCTTGATCCGCTCGATCTTGGCGAAGAGCTCCTTGATCTCCTTGAGGAACGCCTCTGCCTCTGTGAGCAGCTCATCCAGCTCCTTGCCGCTCAGCCCTTTCCTGCTGCCGTGCTCGATGGACTTCCTGATCTCGATGACCTTCTCCAAAGTCTTGACGTATTTCTCGTCCATAAGGTTTTCTTTCTTCACCAGAAGATCGTGCATCAGCCCCGGCGTCTCTTTCGGGGTCGGCGGAGGGACGCCATACAGCATCAGGGCTGCCTGGCTGGGGGTGAGGAGGGCGTAGAAGATGTCTTCCATCCCCATCTCCTTGATCTTGAAGCGGACCCTCTCGAGCATCTGCTCGCCGGATGACATGAACATGTCGATGGCCTCCGGGCTGGGCTTGATCTTGCCCATCCGCAGGAGCTGCTTCCAGGGCATGAAGATGCCGCGGTCGTAGAAGGGGACGCCGTCCCGCAGCAGGGTGAATATGACCGGATGCGCCTCCTTGAGGCTCTCCCAGAAATCCGTGAGGATGTACACCTGGATGTTGAGCTTGTTCTTGATGCCGGTGATCTCCCCTGCCTCGATCCCCATGCCGATGATGATGGCCCTGAGCTTATCCTTGAGCTCCGCCCGGGTCATCTTCTTGACATCGGTGTCGTCCACCACCACCCAGACATCGATGTCCGACGTCTTGGTGGACTTGCCCTGGACGATGCTTCCTGCCAGGACATAGCTGAGCACGTATTTCTCGAACTTCTTCAGCACCATGGACTTGTGGATTTCCGCGATCTTGATCGCCGCTAGCATGCCCTGGTCGTAGACAGGAGCAGCCATGGCCATCAGCTGGAGGATATCATGCTTGCCGTCATAGCAGCTCTGCCAGAGCTCGCTGAGGAGGATGGTCTGGGGGATGAGGTTCTTGTCGGTGTCCTTGGCGATGCTGTTGATGATGCCGGTGAGCTTCTCCGCCAGCTCCAGCTTGGACATCTTCTGGGAATCAGCATCGTCCACCAGGACCAGGGCGTGGATCTTGTTCTTGTCCACCTTTTCCTCCGGCGTTTTTGGCTGCGGCGGGGGCAAGAGCGCGATGCCGATGATGTACTTGTCGAATTTCTTCACGACCGCCTTGGAGAACTTGTCGAGCTTGCTCTTGATCGCCTTCAGCTTGTCCTGGACATCTTTCGGGAGCTTCTTCATGCGCTCGTCCATTTCTGGGGGCTGCGGCTGCTCTTTTTGATTGGGCATGCTGCATCAGCAGGATAACGGCAGCTTTATAAAGGTTATGGAAAAGTTTATATTAATCCTGTATACGGATAGAATCTGATGGCAAAGGACGAGCAATACGAGGATCTGATTAAGGATTTTCTGAAGCATAAAAAGCTGTACAAGAAGAGCCAGCGCCTCATCAGCACCACTGACCGTGAGCATAGGCGGGCATATGATTCCGCTGCTGAGCTCATCGTGGATGAGGAAGGGCTGATCGACTATGAAAAGCTTGATGATGCGGACATGCAGCTCAAGTTCGCGGACAAGATGGCTGACCACTACCTGTCCAAGGCCAAGCAGCACCTGAAGAGCAAGGCAAGCGGCGAGGATGAGTTTGAGAATGAGATGCTGCGGAAGGCGTACTCCGGCACGACCAGAGCAGAGCTCCGGCAGTATGTTGGCCAACTGGGAAAGAAGTTTACCTTTGATGAATTCAACAGCCATCATATAAAGGGCAATTTCATGAGGGAGATTATAAAGACCCTTAGCGGCGCCGCGGCAAGCCATATCAAAGAGAAGCATATCCCTCATATCGTCAAATACACCAAGTCCGGTGAATTCCTCGATCCTTCAAAGATGAGGCTGGAGGATGCTATCAATTTACTTACAAAGTATCATGCTGAAGGTCCCCTCTCACCTGATGATTATTCGAATGTACCATATAGGAATCCAGAGCACTACAAAAAACACCGAGCTAGTTCTCACTAATTAGTAGTAATAACCAAAAGGTTTATATATGAGTGACAATTTATACCCCCTATGGCAACTAAGAAAGATAAGCCTATGCATCCGCTAGACGAACCGTCAAGAAGGGGTGTTGCTTCAGGAGATATTACTGATAATCAGATTAATGGAGTCTTATACTGGAGAGATAGAGGACAAACAGTGGTAGATAAACCTGAGCTTCGATTAGGAGATGCAGTAGTGCATCTAAGACAGTACCATGTTTCTCCTACTGAATTGCCTCAGAACACCTATACGCCAAGATCACATTACGAACTGAGAGGTTAAAAAGATACGATTTTACCCCTATGCCCATCGACCAATATCTTGAATCAAAGCACAGAGAACAAAGGATAAAAGACACTATTATCGTCCACCATAATCAGGCGTTGGTCCAGGCTTCAGGTGTGCTCATTGGCCCTGATGGGCTGGTTGATGCGGACTTGATTCCTGAACGACAATCGCAAATGGTTGATTCCCTTTATCAATATTATACGCAGGCTGGAGTCCAAATGTTGCAGTCTGCGACCCAAGATCCCTTACTGCAGGCTCTTGCAGGAAGAGGAGTATTTGGGCTTGATTACCCTGAGCTGCAGACCATGGTTAATCGCCATGGAGCTAATTTAATCCGTGAGAATGAATTTGTTAATGGCATGCGCAGGTATTCGAGGAATACGGAACGCACTCTTGCCGGTGCGACTGCGTCGCTGTTCACTGAAGAGGATGTTGATCCCACGCTGGAACTTACCGGCACAAAAGATATTGTGGACCGATCGTTAATTGACCGGGTTGCCGCGATGAACATATTGAATGTCTACGATCGGTTTCATGGAGAAGTTCCACGGTCATTGATTCATAATAGTCTTTTACTGCCACAGTACAGAAACTGATGGTTCTGTAATTGTCTTTCTTGTATTTTTTGTATATATTTCGTATATAACCCATGACAGTTTTATCCGGCCCACTATCTTATTCAGCGTCCATAATTCAAGGATAGACTACAAGGCCGGCAGGCTGAAACAAGAAAAGATAAAGATAATAGAAAACAAAACAAATTCTGTGAGATATTTACCAGATAAACCTTTCTATGAGTGATGTCAGAGTAAAACGGGCTGCACTTCTGTCTAGCACTGCTCCAGCGCCACCGTATCCTTCCCCTCGTTCGCGAGGTTGTCCTTGACGGTGATCGTGACCGGCCTGCTCTTGTCCTTGAAGGCATCCTTTATGGTGTAGGTGCCCAATTCCCTGTTCTCTGTGGGGATGACCTGAACTCCGTCCTTCTCAAACTTCAGGATATTGGCGTCATCCCATGCCGATACGATGATGTCATCGCTGGCGTAATCGCATGCCCGGAGCTGCTCCTGCGGCTGCACGATCTCCAGGACCGGGGCAATGTGGCCGTCGGTGCTGGACTGGATGTCAAAGCCCAGCTCCTTGACCTGCTCCGCCCCGTTGAAGAGCAGGGGCTGGTCCCCTTCGCTGTACTGGCTGTTGCTGTCCACGTCCTGGTAGAGGGCAAGGCGGAGGCGGTAGTTGCCCGGGGGGAAGCCGCGCTGGCCTGAGCAGATGTTTTGTGTATACAGAGTAATGGGTGCATTTGGCCCGGGGTTGACGCAGCTCACCTCAACAGCAGTGTTGATCGGGCTTTCCATCCTGATCTCGAGGCGCTTGATGGGCTTTTCCTTTGACTTTTCGCATTCCACTTCCTTGCGTCCTGCGCGGCACTCTCCTGAGGATGATTCCGGGTCACTGTACGTGAACAGGATATCCTTGATCACGCTGTTGCTGTTCACCCTGAAACTCTCGCATTTGTCGCCCAGGGGATTCTGCTCGTTGCGCCTGATAAAGTTTGCATCCAGGGTGATCTTTCCGTCTGTGGTGTCTGGATCAGTGATTATGTTTAGTGTTGGAGAAGTAGATGTCCCCTCTACTTTTAGGACCATGCTGTCCACAGCACTTCCGGGGCTTTTAGTGCAGCTGGCGACATTCTGCTGAGGGGTGCAGGATGTTGGCCTGTCGCTGACGCTTATTATCGCGTAGCTGATGCTTCCCTGATCCGTCTGGAGGGAGAAACGGGATGCGACGGTCAGCTGCGGAATGGTGAGCATATTCTTGTCCACCACAGCCTCATAAAAGGGAACGGTCATGTCCTGGCCGACGACGCTGCAGTCCGCTGTTGCTGCCGTCGATGTGATGTCCAGCAGGGCAAAATTTGCGATTCCGGACTGGAGCTGCTCGGGGGTGATCATCTTGCTTCCGCTCTCGGAGATGTCCCTGCCGATGATATCATAACGGAGCAAAGTCGGGCTGTTGTAGCTGCCGAAGGGGCGGATCTGGAGCTTCACGCCGATGTTGTTCCGGGGGAAATAGGTGGAGGGCAGCTCGTTGCTGATGCCGCTCCCGCGGAAGGGGGTGAATGCCGCCTGCTGGATCTCGACCGAGCCCAGGCTGCCCAGCGCATAGGTGCCGCAGTCAATGTCCTGGTTCAGGGCGCCGACAGAGGCATGGCACTCCGCTATCATGCCGCCCTTCCTGATGATGGGGAAAGAAACAGTGTGGTTCTCCCATCTGCTGCCGATCAGGTAGCTGGAGGTGAGCGTCGCCTTGTTGTACCAGAATGCCGCTCTTGGGTCGATCACCTCGATGTTCTGGGTGAGCTGGCCGTCAGGAGGGACTGCCCCGGCCAACCGCACCGGGTACTGGGCTGCCTTGGTGCAGAACTCCTCGCGCCTGTTCCGGTCGCAGCTGAGCGTGATGTCATAATGGACTGTCTGGCCTCCGGAGATGATCATGGGAGTTACTGTGTACTTTATGGTGAGGTAGCCGGTTGTCGGATTATAGGTAAAGACACGGGAATCGGCGATCAGGGGACCGATAAATGGCGCGACCGGCTGGCTCTCGATCACGGTATCCAATGCACCGCTCAGGGTGCTCCAGTCCTGGGTGATCAGCCCCTGGCATGCCTTATGGACGAGCTGCTGGGAGCCAACCCCTGTTGCTGCTGAGCCGAACAGCCCCTGGTAGCGCCTGCCCAGTTCTTCATTCAGCTTGCCGAACTCATCTTTGGGATTGCCGCGCTGGCTTTCTCCTCCCAGGCGCTCTTTCTCTTTCAGCAGCTTCTGCAGGGCAAAGAAGGTGAGGTCGCAGCCATACAGCGCCAGGAGCTTCTCACAATACCCGACCGAGGTCTTTCCTTCTTGTGCCTCCTCCAGGCACTGCTGGACGCTTCTCAGCACCTTCTGGATGTTCTGGAGGTGGTTGTAGGTCCCGGTAAAGCAGCCGCAGACTGTGCTGGTGTAGATATCATCATACGGCTGGATATTGGTGAACTTGCCTGACTTGGTGAGGTAATTGGTGAGGCATTTGGTGTCATCATAGCGCTCCGGGCCTGCATTGTAGCAGCCATAGGTCTCCCGGACATCGGTCTGCAGTGCCTGGTAATAGCTTTCCCTGGTGAAATCCTTTTCCACGCAGATCCACTCGGTTGAGGAGCGGACACCTGGGCCAAAGCGGACATCCCTGCTGCTGATCACCTTGACGCAGTTGGGGAAGGCGGAGTTCGGGTCGCAGTCACAGGGCGGAGAGTGGCCTGCAGTGTTCTCCCGCGGGCCGTAGAAAACATAGGTCGAGTCCTCGATTTCTGCACGGTTTTCTGCAATCTGCACCTGGTCTGCGCCGCACTGCGGCGGGGTAAAGGGGCAGCCGACTCTATCGCATGCCAGGTAGAGGTATTCCCTGTACTGCTGGTCGATCGCCTTGCCGGTGAGCGCGCTCCAGTAGTTGTAGGCCAGCAGGGCAGTGCAGCCTGCCAGGGAGAAAAAAGCGAGCCTCCTGCTGAGGTCGATGAAGCTGTCCAAGCGCCTGATCATGCCGTTGATGTCGCTGACCCAGCGCTCCACCCGCTCCGGGGTGAGGAATCTGGCTGTCTCAAAGGGGTTTTCCACGTCAAAGGACTGCTTTAAGTAGAGGGTTTCAGTCGGCATACGCTCGTTGTTGTAGGTGTAATCAACGGAAATTGCCAGCTCGAAGACTATGGGATCGGGTATCTCGTCAATCTGCCTGTTCCATCGGCTGATGTCAAAGTTCGCATAGGCGACGATCTCCTGGGTGCTCTTGTCCACAAAGAACGTGGGCTGCCCCCGGGTGCGGATCAGGTTGTTATTGAAGTAGGATGCGCCGGTGGGGACTGCGGTGATGCGGTGGATCTTGATGCCCTCCAGGGAGAATATGGCCGGCTTGACGCGGAAGAAGACGCCGACCGGGATGTTGCCCTGGAGCAGTTCTCCTGCAGGGATCCAGTTCGGGGCGGTGGAGAAGCTGGAGAGCCGGAAGATATTGGAGCCGCCGTCAAAGACGATGATTCTGGTTGTCCCTACCTCAAACTGGCTGCCCAATTTCTTGGCATTGGTGTTGCCTGCCTGGTCAGTGGCCAGGAAGGTGATATAGTTGCGGGAGGGAAGCAGCACCAATGACGCGGAGAATTCGCCGTTGGCATCGGAGGTTACGGTGTCATCAAAATCAACGAAGAGGTCGAGCGGATCTCCCCTAAAGCCTGCCTGGTACTGCAGGCCACGGACCGGATCGATATGCTCCCTGGTCGAGACGTTGAAGAAGTGCCTGGTGGTGTTCCCGAGATTCGTTATCCTGACGGGAATGCCGGGCTCGGTCTTCCCCCGGACTTCGACGAGCTGGAAATGGACGGTGAGCACATCCTGGCCTGCGGCAGTCGGGGTGCCGGAGACGCCGACCTGCTCCGCAATTGGTTTCAGGATGTCCAGGCTGCGCTCGGCAATGGAGGTAATCTCGACGCTGGGCGGGGTGAAGTCAGCAAAGACATCCTTCCGGATCACCTGCTGGTTTCCTGCAGCATCAACAGCGGTGACGCTGATGGTGTGGTTGCCCTCAGCGAGCTGGCCGGATGGGGGGAGGGTGAAGGGGAAATTGCCTGCCTCGGCCGCGAATGTGGGGTATTCCGTGCCGTCGATGATAACGGTTATGGTTGCAGGCTCATCGATGGCAGCCTCCTGGGTGAACTGGCGGTGCCCGGCGTTCAGGGCATCGGGGATAGTGATCTGGATCTGGGGAGCGCGGAGGTCTGCAACGACGCTCTGGGCAGCGGCTGCGGTTTCAGAGGAGGTGGCGGCGGTGAGCGCAATCTCATTTGCCCCGTGGATCAGGGGGATGGAGCCGTTGAACATGCCTTCCCTTGCCTGCATGCGCTGGACGATCTCTCCTGAGGGCAGGATGATGCCCTGCTGCTGGCTGTTGACTGAGACTTCCACCAGCGCATCCGGCTCCGTGGCGCCGGACACCCAAAGCTGGCGCTGATTGGTGAGAGAAGGGAGGGGGTCTACGGTCAAGGTGAGGGCTATGCTCATGGGCATGGTGATTACCAAAAATGCCAGCAGGATGGGGATGGTGAAGTTTTTCATCTTACTATCGGCTGGTATGCTGCCTGCTGCGACTGGGGGATAACCGTGCTCTCCCAGAAGCTGTTGAATGCGCTGATGTCCTGGATATCGCTCTCGGCAAATATGGTGAGGATGATCTTCTGCCTGCCCGCAATCAATGGATAGCTGGTCTGCCAGTCTGCCTTAAAGCCGCCGAGCAGCATGCTGGTGCTGTTCCGGATCAGGCGGATGTCCAGATCATAAGAATAGCTGCCTGCAGGCAGGGTGATGTTCCGGTATACTGCAAGGCCAGAGGGATAGTAGATAGACTGGTCATAAGTGATCTCTTTTGCGATGAAGGATGCCAGGATGATCTCGTCATGGCGCAGGCTCCTGGCCGCCTGCTGGGGGAACTCGATGATGCGGAATTCATAGTCCAATGCCTGGAGGGGGGTGAGCTCCAGCAGGGCATAGTTTTCCGGAGATTCCGGTGTGGATGATATGCGCGCTGTTGCGGTGAGGTAGCCTGGATTTTCCGCGATCAGCATGCCATTGATGCAGAAGGGAAGCGATGCCTCAAGGGAGGGCTCACAGGGCCTGCTGCCGCAGTACTGCGGGATGCCCTGGAGCAGGGGGGAGGCAGTCTCTCCGAGCTCGCAGCGGAACTGGGCGCAACGGTAGCTGATGGGTGAGGAAAGCATCTCTCCGCTCTCTTTGTCGCGCGCCTGGAGCTTGAAGGGAGCTATCTTTTCAGCGCAATATTCCTCTGCTCCGGCGTCAGATGGCTGGTCGTCCACCAGGAAGGGATTGAACTGCCTGTCCGGCTGGTTGTTGCGGATATTTACCATGGTCGCCAGGTTAAACTGGAGGTCTCCTGCAGTCAGGACCAGTAGGAGAGGATATTCGATGTCATAGAAATGGTGGTAGAGCTTGAATGCGCCGCTGATCAGCGGTATCTTCAGGTCAATCGGCTTGATGATGGTGCTTCCCGGCGAGACGCGGAACCGGGTGAACTGGAATCCATCCCCGAACGACCAGTCTGCAGTGGTGCGGATATCCCGGAACTTGGGATTTTGGAGCTCGATGAAATAATGGCGGAGATAATAGGCAGAGAACTCCCGGCAGGCCTCGGGAAGGGCGTTTGCCGTGTTCCTGAAAACCAAACAGTGGAAATTCGCGCGGAGCAGGGGGATCAGCTCGTCCTGCAGCTCCTGGAGTGTCCACTGGCGCCGGTCTAGGGTTATCTCAAAGCCGTCGAGCGGCATATCCGGGAAATCGCCGGCAATCATCTCCATGGTGAGCAACTCTAGGAAGCCGTCCTGGTTCTCCTTGTCGTGGATGGCCTTTGCCAGGCTGAATGCCCGGCCAAGAGGGATCTGGATATCCTTGCGGAAGGCGGTGAGCTGGGTCTGGACATTGTCCTGCTTGCTGGTGATGGTGAGGGGATAAGATACGGTGATGCGGACTTCATTGTCCGTGATGGAGACCTCTGGAGCGGGATCGCCTGCGGTGATGGTGAACTGTTCGGAGAATGTTTCCAGACTGCAGCCCTGCACATCTGCAGCGATGCGCTCTTCCAGCTCCCTTTCCATGCTGGAGATGCTCGGCTCTCTCATCCTGCCCTGGCTGAACCAGAGGGGGACTAAAGGCTGCTGCTGGTCGGGGATCAGGCGGTAGTGGGCGAGCGGATTCTGGCTAACCTCCGGCGGGATGGTGAGAAAGCCGCCCTGCGCCGCCATCTGCCGGATTGCCGGCTCTGCGCTGTCCATGATGCACTGCTCGATGTAGCCCTGGATGGGAACAACATGCTGGGGGACGGCAAGCTGCGGCTGGAAAAGGGAGAGTCTGCCCTGCAGGAAGAGGAAGATGGCGGCCAGCAGGACGATGAGTATGCCTATGATTATGAAGACAGTCACCTGACCCCTTTTTCGCATGCTGATGCTCATCTGTTTGTGCTATTTAAAGGTTTGGGATGGGCATGGTTCTATCGGGATGTCTCTTCCGCACGCCGCCATCATGGCGGCTGGACGGACTTCGTCCTCTGAACCACCCCGGATGGGGCGTCCCCCGGTTCAGCCAGCGCCATGGCGGCGTGCGGCGAGTCATTTTGTGGTATGATCTTTATGAGTTTCATGCAGTATGCCTGCCAAATATATCCTCAGCCATGCAATGTATGCGATCAGCAGCAGCGGGGAGATTATGAGGCTGAACTGCTCCGGGAGGAGGTTGAGGAGCAGGCCGATGATGAGGAGAGCGATGAACGTGAGCAGGCTCAGGAGATAGGGGAAGAAGAGATGCGGGAGCTTTCCGATGCCCAGCGGAAGGAGCTGGGTGAAGGCCTTGCGGATGCTCTGGTGGAGGGTGAAGCTATAATAGAGGAAAAAGGTGAGGTAGAGCCAGAGAATGGCTAGGATGCCGAGCAGGACTGCTGCTGCCCCGGGAGCAAGCAGGCGCATGGCCAGGACGATAAGGGCAAGCCAGAATATCCCCCAAATCGCGTTCAGGCCGGCGAACCGGAAGAAGCCCTTTACGGTGAACGGCTTTTTCAGGAGGATACTGTAGACCATCCCCTTGCAGAGGCTCCAGATGACGAGCACGGAGAGGGAAAATACCAGGAGGATGATGGCTGACTTGATGATGAAGCTGCTGATGGCGCCGGCATACTGCTGCGCCTCCAGGGAGTTCTCGACGATATCGATGTTGCTCAATGCGCCTGCCTGCAGCGCGTTGAGCGCGGCGAGCTGGCCGGTGATCCAGCCCTGGAGCAGGGCGAGCAGGCCGGAGATGCCTGCATAGGCGGCGATGTCCCATCCGATCATCTTCAGGTAATCCCTGCCCAGGCGCCTGAATGAGCTGATGAACCGCTGCCAGCTGCTCATGGGGACCACTCCGGCAGGAGCTGCTGCCGATACTGCAGGGAATAGTCATCAATCCTGTCCAGCTGGCCCAGGTCATCCACTATCGTGAAATCAGCAGGCTCAAAGGCGATGAGTTTGATGGTGAGCGTATTTCCGCTGAGCTGCGCAGCCCAGGCGCTGGATGCGTCAAAGGCCAGGCCGCCGGCAAGGAAGAATTCGGCGAAGGAGATCTCCGGAATATCAATGGTCTTTTCTCCGGCAAAGGGGACAAAGGGCAGGGTGTCATACGTCTTCTGCGATGCAGGGATGATGTAGGGCTGCTGGAGATGCCTGATCAGGGTTGCGCTGAGCTGATAGCTGCCCGGTATGAGGGAGACGGCCTGCTGCTCAGTGCCCCGGATAGCGATTGCCTCGTTGAGCTCTTCTTCGCCCGGCTCTGCTATCCTCGTGATGCTGATGACCGCTTCCTCATCTGCGGTGAGGGGCAGGGGGGAGCCTGGCTGCCAGCCGGCCTGCTTGCGGAAGGAGAGCTTCTGCACCTGGACAGTGATCTCCTTGAGCTGCTGCATGATGATCGTTGTTTCTCTGATGCTTGGCGCAAAGAGCTGGCTGGAAGAGAAGTAGCCGGGCTTGGCTGCCTCCAGCTGGCCGATGGCGCCGGGGAATCCTGTCTCCAGGATGCCTTCGCTGTTAGTGATGCCCATCGGGCAGCGCTGTCCGCCGACCGTGAGGATGACCTCGGCATCAGGGAGGGGAGCGGTGCTGTCAGTAACGGTTATGGTTGCCTGGTTTGTCCACTGCAGGGGATTGCAGAACAGGGGCTCTTCTCCCTGGAACAGGATGTTCAGTGGATTGTCACCGAGCGGCTGGTTGTTCCGGATGTTGACCTCCCGGGCAATGATGAAGGAGTAGGGGCCATTGAAATCCAGCGGGACATTTTCATCTAGCAGCTCGATGACGACCGGATAGGAGAGGTCGTATGCAAAGCGGTATTCCTGCGCCGCCGGGATAAAGGGAAGGAGCGGGGAGCTGTGGGTAGTGGGAAGGAGCATCTGCCCCTGGCCGAAATCCAGGTAGAGGGGCCAGCCGAGGTAATGGAACCGGACAGCGTAGGGAAGCGGAGCATCAGGCTGGTACTGGAAGGTGCTGTACACGCCCTGCTGCAAGAGAGTTGTTGCAGGGATGTCTGCGTATCCCGGCGTATCACGCACGCGGGCGTAGGGGACGATGCTGGAAAGATAATCAGTGATATCGTTCCTCACGTCATGGAGGAGCCAGTAGGCGAAGCGGTAGCCGAAATCAGTCTGCGCCAGCGGGGGGAGCCTGTTGTTTTGGGTGCCGCCCTGGATGCCGTCAAATGAGTCGATCATGCTCAGTGTCGCAAGCTCCAGGAATGCGGATGCCTGCAGATCCTCGTTGAGCTGGAAGGCGGCATCGTATACTGCCCTGAAATTGTAGGGAAGCGGGGAGATGAACTGCTCCATCCCCTGGCTGGCGGCGCCGTGGGTTATCTCTATCGGCAGCTGCACGCTGAAGGTGATGTCTGTCTCGCCGATGATGGTGCGGGATTCCGGCTCTCCGGCAATGGATATGGAAAAGCCCTGCTGCTCCAGCTCGGTGAAATCAAAGCAGCCAGCAATCTCCCGGTTGATGTACCTGTCCAGCTCATCCTGGATATCCCGGATTGTCGGGCGCTTGCTGCCGGTATTGCACTCGCTGCTGCAGTCGTTCCTGCTCTCCAGGTAGCTCCAATAAGGGACATCCCTGCTGAAGCGGACGGCAGCGCCCTCTGTCGGGACCTGCTCCAGGGCGATGATCCCGCGCTCCTCTGGGTATGCGTATCCTCCCTGTTGGCCGACAACCTGCAGTCCCCGAATCCCAGTCTGGCGGAGGCATGCCTGGATGTACTGGCGGACCGGCTCGAACTCCGTGGAGATCTGCTCTGCCTGCGGGACAGTCGTCTCTCTCTGGAACTCGACAGTGCGGGCGACATAGAAGGTGATGCCGACCGCCAGGATGATGAGCAGCCCGATGATGATGAAGAGGGTGATCTGGGCATGATTCAGCATACCTCGTCTATCCCATATCGTCTGTCCGCTGCGCCGCCCCTGGCGGTGCGACGGCTTCGCTGCGCTCAGCCTTGCTCGGGGATATCCCTCGCCGCACGCCAGGGGCGGCGCTGGATGCCTCGGGGGATGCCCCCTCGGGGTGAGGCATAGGCGAAGCCGTCCAGCAGCCGCTGCGGTGGCGTGCGGCTGGCACGTTACACATTCATGATTGTTTCTTTTCATGGCTGCAGCCTCCCAATGGACCGCTGGGTTGGAGGCCTGCGCTCTCCCGCATCCCGCTGCTGCTCACCGCTTGCCTCCGGGATGTTGAACTCGAAGAAGGGCAGGGCAGTGTCGAATTCCGTGTCCTGCTTTATCAGGCTGTTGCAGAGCAGGCGGCTGTCGTCAGTGAGATCTCCCTCGAGGAAGCGCTTGAACCGTCCTTCCAGTGAGTCGGGATTGTCAAAGACTATGCAGATGCGCTCGAATGGCCGGCTGTCCGGGACTGCAGAGGTCTTCTGGAGGGGCAGACCGTTCAGGCGGAGCCTTGGCCTGTTGTTTGATGCATCCTCTTCGTCCAGCACGATTTCTACCCTCCGCTTGTTCGCGTCTTCCAGCGCAAGGTGGAACTCCACGAACTTGTCGCTGTCCGGCAGGTTGAGGAGGACGATGTCCTTGGGATCCACCATGAACGAATACTTGTAGATGTATTCGGTGCTGGCGGTGCCGTCGTCATTGATGATCTGGTTCTGGTAGCGCTCGCCGGCGATGTAGGCCGAGGGAAGGTCTCTCCTTCCTAATCCTACGCTGACCGGGCTCTGGTCGGTCCAGACATTGCACATCAGGCTGGTAGCGCCGTCAATGCTTGCCCAGCCGCTGAAGAGCTCATCGACTGTCGAGCGCCAGGCCTCAGTGAGCCTCCGCCAGTCCTTGTTGAACGTCCCGATGGTGGTGGATATAGCCTCCCCTGCCTGCGCCGCCTGCACAAAGCCGTCCAGCCGCTGCTTGACCTGGCCTAAAGGAGTCCTTCCGGTGACGAGGCGGTTGCGGAAGAAGAGATGTTCTGCTTGCTGTTTGACTGACGGTGGAATGTTACGAGAATATAAAATCTCATTTGTTTCAGTACTTATGAATGCCTCATATGTCTCTCCATCAGTATGGAAGAACATGACCCTATTTAATATCTGATTGTTACTAACATCTTGGTATTGAGATGGATCACGTGCATCAAAAAATTCGACTCTCTGTGGTTTACCCTTATCATATTCATACTTCATTGTAGTAAACTCCACATCAACTAACTGACCAAACCCTTGTCGTCGAATGACTTGTACGGTCTCATGCTTGCTCGGTTGTCGCTCCTCATTTTCAATCTTCCACTCCCGGCGCCTGATAAATTCACCTCCAGTTCCCGCGCTGTATGTACTTGCTCTTGTGGAGACCGATACACCATCAACTGCGACAAACTGTTCTTCTACCATAAAATTATCAACGTCAGTTATGGTGAGCCTGAAATTTGTTTTTCCCCCACTTTTTAAATCAAACACATTATCATTTAACTTCCCATTGCTATCGACCCAGGGAACAAGCTGCCCGCGCAAAATCGGAAAATCTCCCCGGTCTCCGATCTGCATAGTCTGCGTCGCCGCCTGATAATCGAGCGTTTTCCCTGTGGGCAGGGTGCGCTGGAGCCGGTCGATGGTGCCGTCCGGCCGGTACTGGGTGGCAAATTGCCCGTTTTGGTCAGAATTCACGACTAACGTCCCCTTGAAGCTCCCCTTCTCGTCCCGGAGGTAAAATGTGTTGTCCTCCTGCTTATAGATATTTGCAGGCCGCAGGGTGTCCAGAATGTCCAACCCCGTGCCGGAGTATCCTGAAAATCGCTTTTCAGCTCCGGTGCTGTCAAATCTTTTGCCATTCAATGCGTCGCCGCCGCCAGTGACGATAAATTCACCCCGGTCAGATATTCCGGTTGGCGCAGCCTGGTATCGGATGAATATCGGCGGCTGTCCTGCCGGTGTGTATCGATAACTGCCTGTTTCTCCGTTGCTGATAAGCTCAATCGGCACATTGTCCAGGGCACTGCTCAGGATTCCTACCATGGCTGCTTTCTGCTGGTCTTCAGAAGAGGGTTCGAGCTGTGGAGCCGCAGCTGCTGGCGGTGGAACCGATGGCTCGCCTGCCGGAAGCGGTTTGCGTGCAGGAGGTTCTGGGGTGATACCCAGTAGATATTTCGCTTCCTGCTCAGCCTCTGTCTCTGAGTATCCTCCTCCGAACAGCAATACTGCTTTGAGATCATCAACAGAGACTGCGCTGCCACTAGTGGCTACCGGTTGCGCTGGTACTGTTGGTGGAGGTTGACTTGAAGGTTGTGCGGCCGAAGAAGCGAGCGCCTTTCTCGCCGCAGTCCCCGTATTCGGTCCGATCTTGCCGTCTGCAGCAACGCCGAGCCTCTGCTGGTAGGCGGCAATCTGCCGTGGGTCAGCCAGGACTGCATCAATGTTCTGGACACCCTGCTTCTCCAGATACTGCCGGAATTGCACCTGGTACTGCACGTTATCTGCCCGCCGGTTGTAGCTCTTCGCTTCGTCTGCCTGCTGGGGGGTCAATAGTGCGGCTGGAGGAGGGGAGGCAGCAGGAGCCTGAACGGGTACAGACTTTGCGCTGATTATTTGCGCGTTAGTTAACTCTGTTTTAAGGCGCTCTGCCATGTTCGCTGCATAAATTATGTCACCTATCATATCTGGGTCAGTCACATAAATGGGACCTGTTGGATTTCCGTTCTCATCAGCAATCCGCAGTTTACCCTGACTGTCACCAACAACATACACAATATCGTTGGGGTTTACCCCTGATTGCGCATTAAGGCGGTTTAATGAGCCGACTTTGATATAATACTTATCCTGTCCAGCCAGTTCTCCGGCCTTATCAAGTATCTCTTTGTTCACAAACCACAAAGAGTTTAATGATGAGAGTGATACATCGGTAACTTTCCCCGGTATGGTCACCAGCCATCCTCCACCATCCTTCCAGGTAAATATTGCATTATCTTCGGTAAACGGATTCCGGTCGCCTTTAGCGCGGTAGGCAAAAGAGACCTGTGCTGATTCCTGCGTAGATGATGCGGCAGCAGCATCTTGCGCTCCCGCAGCCATGGTGTCCCTTGCCGTGTCCACTCCGCCAGCAACAATCTCCGTATCCAATGAGTCTATCACGCCCCCTATAGTGGAATCCGGCGTGATTTTTGGACGTGCGATGACTGTCCCTGTGCTGTCTTGGACTTCTGCCCGGCGCTGGCCATTAGCCTCTTCAACATTTATCTGTAAAACATCGCCGTCAATAGTATTCACTCGGGTGACGCCTGGAGGCAGCGCGATGATGGGCAGTTCTGACTGGAGGACTATTAGTGCCCCACTTACTGATTCACGAATGCTCTGTAACTGTTCGATGTCAATGTTTATAATGTTGCGTTCTAGTTGGGAGACGCCTGCCGCCTCCTGCTGAAGACTGGCTATACGCTTATTGATTCGCGCGAAGACATCCTTTGCCTGATGGTAATCCCCTATGGGATCTTTCGGCTCGAATTGCGTTGCCTTCTTTTCAACCTCGAGAGACATCTGCCGTAATTCACCAACAGATTCTTCCCTTGAAGTTGGGGCATCAGATTCCCCTGTTTCTTCTGCTGGAGGCACCAGCGGCGGTGCTGGCCGCTCCGGTGGCGTTGATGGCTTTTTTGAAATGATGTCTATCTTACTTACGACTTCTTCACTGTTAAGATTATCGAGCTTACTGCCCGCATATACTTCCCCTCCAACTTCCATGCTGCTGGACCATGGCCAGATTCCGTTCTCCTGGCGGGTATAGACCACAATCTGGTTCACCCCGTTCTCAAACGCATGCTCCTGTCGGTAGCTTGCCAGCCGCGCTTCCAGGGAACTGCTGCCGGGCTGCGTCTCCACCCACACGCCATGATCGCGCTTTTCCCAGACATTTTTTGCAAAGTTGAACCGGTATTCCTGCTCAGTGATGCGGTTCGGCCTGACGATGATGAGCTCGGAGGTGCGGATCTCTGAGGATGGAGCTTGCTGCTCGCTGCTCTCATCTCCTGCTTGCGCACCATATATTCCGAGATTCGGCACAGAACCCTGGACTGGTGGAGGGATCGATCCACCGCTGACATAAGCCAATACAACCTCTCCATCGATGTGCTTATCATCGCGTGTTTGCAGGATACGGTCATGCGATGTATATTTAGTGACACCCTTTGTCTGAAATATGCTCAGTGCGCCATCCACGCCCCTCTTCTGAGCAGGAGAGAGCGGCTGGTTTATCTCACTCTCCATCCGCGCAACCTCCAAGCCAAAATAATCGTTCCCCGATGCCCCGGCATGATATGCCCTGGCACCGGACTGGTATAAAGGGGTGCCGGTTCTATCTGTCGCAATAAAAATGTCGCCGCCCCTACTTACAATAGCGTGTGCTGACGTGCGTGAATTAGGATCCTGGAACCACTTAATGGCAGAGGCGGTCACTATATCTGTCGTCTGTGCCTTTGATGTCGGGTTGGTACCAGCGGACAAATCAATGACGGTGACTGTAGCAGCCTTATCCGGATCAACCTGGATCTTATTCCCGGCGCTGTCCCTAAATACGGCCCCGGTCTCGTGGAATACCAAGACATCGGAGTTTACCCTGTTTGATTCCACGACGGGCAGGAAGTAGTTTTGGTCTGGAACAGTAAAATAGTATATCGCTCCATTGACCATAGGCATGATTATCACGAAGATGCAGGCGAGCATGCTTATCCATATCTTTTCTTTCATGGTGAGAGATTAATCCTCTTTTGTACTACTGTTGATGTCTCGAGCAGCAAGTCGTGGATCTCCACTTCTATAGTGAGCTGCCCCCGATAGATGAGCAAGAGGCTTATCTCGTTCTTGATTGGAATACTCCTGAGCGAAGTAGGGATCTCCTGGCTGATCTCAACTACGTTCGGAAGGTCATAAGAAGGCGCCATGTTTCCGTCAGCGTCCCGCAGCCTGAAGCTTTCCTGCAGGTGCACCTTTCCTTCCCTTGTCCCAAACCCCTGCACGGTAATCAAGATCAGGGCATTATCACCAACTTTGAAGTCCTGGCCACCTGGTGAGCAGCGATAGTTCTCATCAATGGCCCTGCATATTTGCAATGATGCCTGCAATCCGACAGTTTCCGGTGATTCCAGGGAAGGGGGTGTAAGCGAGTCGGTGAAAATGGCGTACTGGCTGACTGCTGCGATTATGCCGACGATACCAACGAGTATGCTTAATGCCACTTTAACCTGCTTTGTTTTAGCTTTCATTCTTTCTTCAGCAGACTGCACACGTCTACCTCCTTCTGGAAGTTGAAATTGCGGAAGGTGCGGATGGACTGGAGGACGTCGTTGAAGGTCGCCACATTC
>DATDVW010000080.1:0-22899 GCA_035289865.1 Candidatus Nanoarchaeia archaeon | reverse complement strand
TTTCCGACAACTTTATTAAGGTCTTGGTCGTAAGTCCTTTTACGCATTGAAGGGGCTCCAACCACCCCCATCTTGAGAGACAGATGGGGGCGAAAGCCCCTTAAATCTTTCTAATTATGAGTGAACTTGCAATCGAGCCGCGCAGCCGCAAACTTTATATATGTGTACCCATTATGAGTACATATGGTAAGCGTGAACATCGCGGTCAAGAAAGAAGCGTATGATTTCCTCAAGCAGCTGAAGACAGAGGACGGAAGCTTTTCAGATGTTATTCTGAGCTTCAAGAAAAAGCATGACATAACCAAGTTTATCGGCGTGCTGAAAGACACAGACTGGAATGCCCGGGAAAAGCAGATGAAATCATTTCGGCAGTCAATGGCGAGAAGATTGCAATGATTGGATTGGACACGAGCGCAATCATCGATATCTTCAGGGGAGAGAAGGGCATGGCGGCGTTTCTCAAGGAAAATCAGGAGCCGATGGCAGTGACCATATTCAGTTATCTGGAGCTGTTTTTCGGCTTGGATCCGGACAATGTCCGGCATCAGGAGGAGGCAAGGTACTACAATGAGTTCTTTCAGGAAATCTATTCCATTGACCTGAGCAAACAGGCCTGCCAGGGGTCTTCAAAGATATTTTGGGAGCTGAAAAAGCGTGGAAAAAGTATCGAGGAAGCAGATTGCGTCATAGCTGCTATTTTCTTGCATCACGGCATTACCAAGATAGTCACGAGAAATGTCAAGCATTTCAAGCAGATTCCGCAGCTGCAGGTAGTGAACTACTGATGGAAAAGGGGACCGTAAGGGATAAGATGAAGGCATCTTTGAGGTTTCCCCAGGATATCCACCTGTACGGCGAGCGTGATTTCACGTTCTTTATCTCGTACCGGATGGCCCAGCTGTTTGTCAGCGGGGTCGCCAGGTACCTGGGCAGGGGATACCGCATGTGCGCCATCGTATGCCGGAGCGGGAAGATGGGATTCTACCGTTCCCGGTCCGATGAGCTCGCGTTCAGCAGACATGTAGGGGAGCAATGCCTACAGGAGCCAGGCCACGCGGAATTCATGGCAAGCCGCCTGAAGGAGCTGAGCGATGCGCTTATGCTCTTCATCAAGCGTGAAAGGTCCCTGGCCAAAGAGGATTATTCCCGGTTCCTGGGGATGTTTGACGAACAGTTCGCGTACCACCTGGCCGTATTTTGGGCAGGTGATTACATCGCCGGGCTGCAGAAAGGAAAGGAATATGCCGCGATCGCCGGCCTGCTCGATCATGCACGCGTGTATAACGAGCGCATCATCCCACAGGTCAACGATTGGATACGCAGGCAGGGTGATGCCCAGTACTGGACGCCTGAAGAGGTGGAAAGCTCATTTGCCCGGACGCCGATCAGCTCCGGCGAGCTCAAAAGAAGGAAGGAATGCGCGTTTATCTTCGGCGACCGGAAGGGGATATACCTTTCTTCCGGCCCGCAGGCCTTGCGCGATGCCGCAGGCCTGGATCGGTCTGCGTTCCGGGGCGTCAAGAGGCTGATGAAAAGCGGGAGGCTGGAGGGCCTGCCGGTCTTCCCCGGGATATACCGGGGCAGGGCCAGGATCATTGACCAGTTTGATAAGTTCAGCCTGGTAAAGAAGGGCGAGGTCATCGTCGCCCCCATGACCCGCCCCCACCTCAATAAATATATCCGCGGTGCCGGCGCGATCGTCACCGACGAAGGCGCAGTCCTGTGCCATGCCGCCATCGTCGCGCGGGAGCTGAAGATCCCATGCGTCATCGGCACGAAGATCGCGACCAAAGTTTTGCATGATGGGGATATTGTGGAAGTGGATGCAAACAAAGGCATTGTCAGAGGACTTAAAGCACATGGCTAACGCTTATTCAGCATATGCGGTGCCCTATATCACCAGAAGATGGATGCTGCCGCATATCACCGCACTCTTATCAAAGGAGTTCAGCGTCCCGAGTAAGCGCTTTCCGGTGTTCGCCGGCCAGTTTGCCATATTCCAGGATAGCCTGGTCGAGGTATACTGGGCTGCAACTCCGGGGTGCTGGAAGCGTGCTCTTGATTTCTACCAGAGCAGGATGTACACTTTTGATCAGGAAATTGCCTTGATTATCGAAGAGGTGCAGCGATTAGATGGTAAGCGTGTTGGTGATATCCAGCTGTATTTTCAGTACCTTGCTCGGGTGCTCCGCGCATCTGCAATATTGAGGATGATTGATATGGCAGCATTGCAGTTGCTGGAGAAATGGCTCTCCGGCGAGGAAATCGGAGCCGTGACATTTATCGAAGAGACATTTGCCGGGAGAGAGGAGATTGCCCTACTGAAATTGCACCAGGAGAGATTAGATAGAAGGGCAACAGTCAAAAAACTGCAGAAGATGTATGACATATATTACTGGAACTATTATGGATTACTCAATGAGAGACCGGTGTCGTTTGCAGTATATCAGAAGAAGTTTTTCTCGATCAGGAATGTGGATAAACGTCTGGAAGAGATCATGCAGCGGAAAGCGATGCTACGGCAGAAACAAGGTGATTTGGTAAAGGGGCTTACAACTACACAGCGCAAGATTGTTGAGATTGCGCAGCGCTCTGCCTACCTGAAAGATTACTGCAAGTTTGGCATGAACATGTGCTTTGGGTTGGGGCAGAGATATTGGAAGAAGATTGCCCAGAAAATAGAAGTAGATGAAGAGGTTGTCAAACAGATGTTGCCCGAGGAAGTGCTGGGAAGCATTGCCGGGAAGCACTACAACACGGATGCTATTGCCGAACGGAACCATTTCATGGTCTTTATTGGCCTGCTCAATGAATTCAGGATATTATCCGGGAAAGAGGCGCATGCGTTTGCCAATACGTATCTGAAAAAGAAGCTCATGGGAAGGCTGTCTGGCCGGATCGCGTCGCCTGGTGTCGGGAGAGGGAGAGCGAGAGTGGTGTTGGCCAAAAAGGATTTTGCGAAAGTGCGGAAAGGGGATGTGCTGGTGGTCAGCAACACCACCCCTGACTTTGTGCCGGTGATGAAGAAGGCTGCGGCCATTGTTGCTGAGGAAGGCGGGATCACTGCGCATGTCTCGGTGGTGAGCAGGGAGTTTGGGGTGCCGTGTGTAGTGGGGATTCCCCATATCACAAAGATTATCTATGATGGAGAGATGGTTGAGGTGGACGCGGATAAAGGCATCGTAAGAAGGCTACCTCGGAAATAGCTGCTGGATGCTGTCGAGCATGATGACGATGTCTCCCTTAGAGTACATCATCCCACTGCCAGTCATATGTGTTACCCCACACCTTCTTGAGCGACGGTTCGCTGAGCAGCAGGAAGAGATGCTTCTCGTCCAGGGTGACTGGCTTGATGGTGAGCTTGTCTTTGTCCTCGCTCACCAGCAGCCGGGTGCCTTTTTTGATGCGCAGGTCCTCCCGGAACCTCTTCGGGATCACGATCTGCCCTTTCTCGCCGACGGTGACGATGTCTGCCATACTAGCAGGGAATTACTACCACTATAAAAATATCGGCATTCACGGGGAGGTGGGGGTGCAACAGGGGGCATGCAAAGAAACCTTGATATAGGTGTTGCCCATTATGAGCTCTATGGCAAACGTCAACATTACGGTCAAGAAGGAAGCGTACGATTTCCTCAGGCAGCTGAAGGCAGATGACCAGAGCTTTTCAGATGTCATTTTGAGCTTCAGGAAAAAGCATGATGTGGCAAAGTTTATTGGCGTGCTCAAGGAAGTGGATTGGGGTGCCCGGGAAAAGCAGATGAAGCCCATCTTGAGATCAATCGCGAGAAGATCGCGTAATATTGTTATGGTCAAGAAGAGGAAACAGACTCTTGCAAAAGAATTATTCGGAAAGTATCCACTCGCCTCGAAAAGGACAACTCGGGAAATAAAGGACGAAATGAGGTTAGGAACTTAAGAAAGTGCTGCGCGTTGTGTTTGTGCAATAAGACGAAGGGACTACCCGGAGAAACCGGAAGTAAATGACAAGCTACCAGGTCGCCTGGACCGGAGAACAGCCGTTGCTTACGGTGTATCTCCAGACAGAGCGCGCGATTTTTCACCGGAATGTTCTGGGAAATCAGATTACCGACACTGTCGTCTGGGGAACGGGAAAAGGGAAGGAAGAATGCTATCTCTTAACCGCAGATGTCCAGGGGCCGATCTATGCAGACGGGAAAAAGCTGCTGCAGGGTAAGCAACGGAAAAATATCCTGAAAGACAACAAAATGGTCGTCGATAGATATTGGAAGGTGATAAAAAGTATCAGGCGGGCGGCTTCTGGGCAAGTTTCGCAAAAAGATATGCTGAGCCTGTTTCAGCAGTGGTGCGCTATCGTCAGGGAGATTCTGGCATATTTCATGTGGACCCAGGACGAAGTGATGGCCTCCGTCCAGGAAAGGCTGGGAAGCTTGCTGAAACAAAAATATGAAAAAAAATGGGAAGAGATGCTGGTTATCCTCACGACGCCAGTGCAGCACGATATAATTTATGAAGAAAAAACAGACTCGTTGAAAGTGAAGCGCGATCCAACTGGACAAAAGGTAAAAGAGCACATGCTGAAATATTCCTTCATGCTGTATAATATATACTCTGAAAAAGAAGCAGCAGAGGCGATGAAAAAGAGGATGGAATCCTACTCGTTTGATGAAATTGAAAAAGAGATCAGGAAAGTCATCAAAAACAAGAAGGAGCTGAAGAAAAAGCAGGAAAAGCTGCTCAAGCGGGTAAAATCAAGGGAAATACATGCATTGTCTTCCTTTATCTGCCAGGCAATACTCGCGCGGTTGGCGGTAAAAGCTTCCTGGGGAGGGAGCATTTACTATGCCTTGCCGCTATTTGAGAAGATAGCAAGACAGGCAAATCTTTCGACAGATGATTTGGTGACGTATTTTACGAGAGAGGAGATTGAAGGATTTCTCTCAGAAAGTCACGGATGGTCAAAAGAGGTGGTACGGAAAAGGAAAGAAATGTATTTCCTCAGGTTCCATGCAGGAAAAATTAGGATATATTCCGGTGCAGAGGCACAGGACATAAAAAGCAAAGTGTTGGACCAGAGCCTGCCAAAAGATGATATCACGGAATTTACCGGCGCAATCGCCTGCAAAGGCAGAGTCAAGGGACAGGTGCTCTGGGTAAAGGTTGAAGCTTTGGGTGACATTGTGAAGATTGCAGAAAGAGTAAAGCCAGACAGCATCCTCGTGGCTGGCATGACCAACCCCAACATGATGGTGCTGGTACGAAAAGTCAAAGGGATCGTTACTGATGAAGGGGGTATGGCATGCCATGCTGCCATTGTCTCCAGGGAGTATAATATACCCTGCCTGGTCGGATGCAGAATCGCTACCCAAGTGCTGAAAGACGGCGACCTCATCGAGCTCGACGCAACCAAAGGCATCGTCAAACTGCTCAAACGCGCATGAAAATCCTCATCGGCTGCCCCACATCAGATTACAAGAGGTACTGCCTGAATGAGTATGCCGCAGGCCTGAAGAGCCTCACCCATCCCCATGACGTCCTCCTGGTGGACAATTCAGAGACCGAACAATATGCCAAAGAGATAGCTGCGGCAGGCATTCCGGTTATCAAAGACCAATTCTACCCCTCTGCACGGAAGCGCATCGTGGAGAGCAGGAACATCCTCCGGAAGAGGGTCCTGGATGAAGGCTATGACTGCTTCCTCTCATTGGAGCAGGATATCATCCCCCCGCCGGATGTCATCGAGCGGCTGCTGGCGCACCGGAAAGACATCGTCTCCGGGATATATTATATAGACAAGTTCATGGCTGATGAGGCAGGGAACAGGCGGCAGCTCTTCTTCCCGGTGCTCTATACCTGGACCGAGCGCGGCCCGGAGGGAAAAGACCTGGACTATGAGCATATGAAGTATCTCCTGCCGGAAGAGGTCGAGCAGCCCAGGCTGATAGAAGTCAAGGCAGCAGGGGTCGGCTGCCTGCTGATCCGGAGAAAAGTGCTGGAGAAGGTGCGGTTCCGCTATGAGGAGCAGAGTGACGGCTTTGACGATGTCTTCTTCTGCAGGGATGCCATCAGGAACGGCTTCCGCATCTATGCAGACACCGGCGTGAAGTGCAGGCACCTGATCAAAGGGAAGGATTGGAGCTGGAGCAGGATGCAGCTCTAGGTATTTGCATTCTGTGCCGCGGTCCGCATATATTTTTAAAGAGCAGCCGTTCACTCCCAGGTATGCCCAATGCGGATTTCCAGCACCTCATGGCAGAAGCTGCTGTCCACCAGCAGAACAAGGAATGGGAGCAGGCAAGGGACCGGCTTCGCCAGATCATTGCGGAAGCCCCGGCTTATCCCGGTGCCCGGGCGCGCCATGGCGCCATCCTTCTGCTCCAGGGGCTGCCGAATCAGGCAGCAGAAGAGCTGGAGGCAGCAGTCCACCAGCAGCCTGATGATGCCGCATCCTGGGCAAACCTTGCCATGGCATACCTGAAGCTGGGAAAGGGCGAGCATACGATCTGGGCGGCAGAGGAGGCGGTGAAGCGAAATCCGCAGCATGCGGGGATACAGAACAACCTGGGAGTGCTCTATCAGGAGCTCGGGCTGCTGGAGCAGGCAGCTGCCGCGTTTGAGCAGGCCCTCAGGATCCGCCCGGCAAAGATCGTCTCATTACGGAATCTCAGCGTGGTTTATCTGAGGCAGGGCAAGCTGGAGCAGGCAGCGGACATGATGGAGCGGGTCATCATGCTCCAGCCCAGGAATGATAAGGCATACGCCAGCCTGGGTGTCATCCAGTTCAGGCAGGGCAGCCTGAAGGAGGCAGAGGCAAGCTTTCAGCGGGCGGTTGCCCTGAACAGCGCGAATGCCGAGGCGCAGAAGAATCTGGGAGTGCTCTACCAGCAGCAGGGCAGGAAGCAGGAGGCGCTGCAGGCCCTCCAGGATGCCCTGAAGCACGGCTACGCCGCAGACATCCTTATCCCACTGATGGAGAAGCTCCGATGATCAGCCTCTGCATGATTGTGAAGGATGAGGAAGCCTTCCTTGCCCAATGCCTCCAGTCCGTAAAGGCATTGGCTGATGAGATCATCATTGGAGATACAGGCAGCAAGGATAGTTCCCGAGAAGTCGCCCGGCCATTCGCAACAAAGGTGGTAAATATCCCCTGGGAGCAGGATTTCAGCAAGGCAAGAAATGCGATACTGGCGCAGGCAACCAGGGAATGGATATTAGTATTGGATGCTGATGAGACCATCAATCCCAAGGATCATGCCCGGATCCGGGAGCTGGTGAGCAGGCCGAATGATGCCTACACCCTTATCCAGCGGAACTACACGAACGATTCCTCGGTATTGGGGTGGGTGAGCGCAGCCCATGATCCCTATCCGGAAAGCAGGCAGTTCTCCGGCTGGCTGCCAAATCCCATTGTCCGGCTGTTCAGGAACGACCAGAGGATCCGGTTCAAGGATCCCGTCCATGAACAGGTAGGAGCATCCCTCCATGCCATGCAGGCAAAAGTCGAAGCTGCAGATATCCCTATCCATCACTTCAGCCAGCTGAAGTCAGCCCAGCAGAAGGCGCAGAAGGGGGATATGTATATGCAGATAGGCAGGCAGAAACTCGCTGCCCAGGATTCCAGGTCATATTATGAGATGGGGGTGCAGCATCAGGAGCTCCAGCAGTATGCACAGGCAGCGGAGTATTTCAAGAAAGCCATTACCATCCAGCCAGCGCATCTCAAATCATATATCAACTGGGCAGCCTGCCTGGGCAAGCTGGACCAGCTGAGCAAGGCAAAAAGGGTGCTGCGGCTCGGGCTGCGCATCAGGGATGACCCGGCCATCTATAATAATCTCGGCATCCTCTTTGCCCAGGAAGCAAGGCATGAGGAGGCAGTCTTGCTCTTCCAGAAGGCCATCGAGCTCAGCCCGGGCTACGCGAGCGCCTATTACAATCTCGGCTTAAGCTGCGATTCCCTCCAGCGTTACGCCAGCGCAAAGGATGCCTTCCAGAAAGCGGTCTCGCTCAACCCGGAGTATAAAAAGAAAATCGGTTTGGAGCCGGCCGGTTTATAAAGTTAGGCAGCCTGATTCCCCAAATATCAAATTGAGCATTTTAAAGTAACAACTGAATCCAGTGGCAGGATTCATGGTCATTACCAGCTATAAACAAAATAGGGAAAAACTGGAAACCGATGGTTACGAAAAGTTTATAAATGAGGTTTATCCTATCTGTTCCTATTCAGCATTATCCATCTGCCGCATGGGTAGCTGATGAACAGAAAAACAAAACAGCATAATACCAAAAAACACTTAGGAGGTGTTTAGATTGAGAATAAAAAAGGTGATCAAGAAGATAGTTGCTCTCGGTACCGGGCTTTCCATGATGGGAGCAACGATGTTCGGCGCATTTGCTGCTGCTGACTTAAACCAGTTCCCTTCGCCGTTCGTGAAGGATGCTACCTTTAACGCAAAGGTTGTCGTAGGCGAGGCAGCAAAGACAGAAGATGTGATTGGCGCCATCGATATCTTTGGCCGATTACAGTTTGAGAACAAGAAGGCGGTTTCTGCGGGAACAGGCTCAGTCTCATTGATTGGAGACTCCCATAAGCTCTCCCAAAGCACCAACAAGCTGGAGATCAATGAGCTGGCGACGTCCATCAGCAAGAACATTGTCGGTGGTGATTTGCAGGTGCTGGCAAACGGCGAGTTTACCAATGACTTCGGGACCCACAGCTATACCCAGCAGATTGAGGTGCCTGACCAGGCAAAAGTGGTATTTGACCGGGTAGATGACGACTTTGTCAATGCCAAGGGATTTGAGGATGTGCCAACGCCTTACCTGAAGTTCCCTTCAGGCAGCAGCGCCTATATCTATAAGGTGTCGTTCTCACCGCACCTGAAATCTGACCACAATACCGGATCATCCGGGTATTTGGAAGACATCAGGAACAAGAAGATTACCCTGCTGGGCAAGAAGTATACTATTCTGAAGGCAGCCCACACCGCGACAAACAACATCAAGCTCACCTTGATGGCAGGATCTGTCCAGGAGTTGCTGGATGAAGGCGCGACCAAGACCTATACATTGGCAGACAAAGAATATGAGATTACTGCCACATCCATTACCACCAGCGAAGCGAAGTTCATCATCAATGATGAAGTGACTGATTCATTGACTGAAGGAGATACCTTCAAGCTGGCTGATGGAGTGGAGGTCGGCGTTGTTGACATTATTGAAAACGAGGCAGGCGAGGCAGCTGGCGGCGACAAGGTGGAGTTTACCTTAGGAGCCAATAAGGTAGTAATCGATGACACCGATACCAACAACAAGAAGATGGATGGTACGGTCACTGTCGGATCTGATGAGCTGGATTATGTCAAGGCAGACATCATCACCTCATCTGATGCAGGAATAGCAGCTGGCGCAGATGTCAAGATATCTGACATCAAAATCAGCTACAATATGTCAGACAACCTGTTCGTGCCCAAGGGTTACAGTTTGTCTGAGGTTGCAGATACATTGGAAAGCGACAAAAACAATGTCTTCTTGAATGGCTTTGACATCAAGTTTGAAGGGCTTGAGGTAGGCACGACTGAAGAGATCAAATTAAAGCCGTCAGGGAGCAACAACTACAGATTGGAATGGACCAACAAGAACGGCCAGAAGTATAACCAAGACATTGTTGCAGCAACATCTGCCAATGCCGTCGTACTTGGTGAGCGTTCAGGAGATGCTGTCAGGGATCTCCATGTTACTGAAAATGGTAATGGGGGTATCTCCAAGAAGGACTACTTCATCGTGAGCAGGAACGGCTTCAGCCACATTATGCAGTTTACGTCTTCAACAGCATCGACGTCAGAGAATAAGACGAAAATCAAGGATGTTGGTGGAGACAGCTATGACATCACTTTAAGTAGTGATGTAAGCGAAGTAGGGAACAGCACAGGTAACCTAAACATTGATGGCAACACTTTTAAGGTGAAGATGTCAGCAAATGGTGAGACTATCTGGGTGGACATGAACGGCGATAGTGACTATGATGACACTATCGCTAGCGGAGCGTTGGTTGCTGGCGGTACAACAACCGATTGTACGGGAACATCTTCAACATCGTATGGTCTGGTAACAGAGAACGAAGCATGTATATCTTTTGTGAACCAGACAGGCGGTGCAGTTGTACGGTTAACGACAACAAAGACAGAAAACACCCGGTACAACACCACCACGATGAACGTGACTTGGGACGGTACTGGTGCACGGCTTGATTTGAACACCGCCTTGGAGACTGGAAGTAGCACGTGGCTCTTTGGAGGCACATCCGGGCTCCAGCTCGAGGACGAGAAGGAGTACTGGTACATGGATGCCTTCGGCACCACCGGAAGATGGGAGCGCCCGGACAGCGCAGCAGACACCTTTACCTGGACCTATCCAAAGGATCAGGCAGTGGCGGCAGTGTTCTACACTGCAGGCGCGACAGAGGCTGGTGCAGCTGCGGTCAGCGGAGCTGCAGAGATTGTACGCATCAATGTGGGTGCGGCAGTCCTGGACACAGACCCCAGCGTTGCGGGCAAGGAAAAGACCCAAAACGTGATCGCGGTCGGCGGTCCGGCAGTCAACCGGGCAGCGGCAGTCTTGCTGGGCTTGCCATTCCCCACCTGGGCAGAGCAGTCCGGAATCCCGGAAAATGCAGCCATCATCAAGCTGGTGGAGAACGGCGGGAATGTCGGCTTGGTCGTTGCCGGATGGGGCGCAGCAGACACCCAACGGGCAGCCAGGGTAGTGGCCAACTATGACAAATACACCAACTTCAAGGGAAGTGAGGTGCAGGTCACCGGAACCAGCCTGACAGACATCACGGTAAGCGCCGTGAGTGCAGTGTCCGCAGAGTAAATAATTTTTTTCTTTTATTTTTTTTTATTTTCTTTCTTCTATGTATTTTTATACCCATTAATGCACTATACAGAATTATCCCTATGCAGGCACGCCAAAGAAGATGTTATGCTTGCTTCTCGTGATTTTCACCCGGGCCATACCAGAACCGGGTTTACCGCCCCGCACAGAGATTACTCTTCCTTGTGCAACAGCAAGCTGCTCCCAGCGAAACCTGCCCGGAGAGAATATCTCTGCCTGGATGACATCACCCTTCCGGAACGGCTTGGGAAGCTCCCGGGCCTTGGTGATCTGGTAATCGTCAGCTGTCTTGATGAGCCGGACAGGGTATTTTGCCTCTAATTGGCGGAGGAAGCCGTAGAAAGCCTCCAGCGAAACTCCGGCAATGGGGTTTGCGCCGTAGCGGTACGGAAGGAAGTTCTGGATGCCGATATCTTTCTGGAACCGGGTTGCAGGAAGGGAGAGGTAAAAGGAGATGATTTCCTCGATATCCTGCTCATTGACGCCGGGAAGGTAGACCGGCGCGATGATAAGGTTCGCCCGCTCCAGGATGTACCGGGCAAGCTCCTTGATCCGTTCGATGTTATAGTGCGTGCCTGCGATCCTGCGCGCGGTCGCATCAGTAAAGGCGTTGATGGACAGGTTGAACCTGGTCAGCCCGGCGGCGACCAGCTCATCGACCTTCTCGTTGCTGAGCAGGGTGCCGTTGGTGTCTATGGAGATGACCTTGGCCTCAGGGAATGCGGCGATGTCCCGGATCAGCTCTGCGAGCGGGGCGTAGAAGGTCGGCTCCCCCTGGGAGGCGATATGGATCTCCAAGTTGGATATTCCTTTGTAGGCGATCACCTTCCGCAGCTCTTCCACCAGGTAGTCTTTTTCCACCACAAAGTCCTTTTCCCGCCTGGTCTGGTCAACAGAACAGTAGATGCAGTAGAGATTGCAGCCGGTGATGGGCTTGAGCTCGATGACATTGGTCCCCCGGTCGATGATGCCAAATGCGCCGCTGCCGATCAGCGGGATGCCGGAATGCCGGTGGATGTATACGACTGGCTTTTTGGTGTACTTGCTCTGCAGGTTCTGGAAGGCCTGAAACAGGAGTATGTTCAGCCTGCGCTCCGCGCGCTGTGGGGAGCCGGAGAAGTGCAGCGCATGCTGCTCCAGGGTAAAGTCTCCAATCCTGGCCAGGTCATCGGCAGAGAGGTAAAAATGGAAGAATTGGAGGAAATCTGCCCGGACAAGGCCATCCTGCCGGGTGAACTTCAGGTCCTGGAACTGGAGGGTGGCCATGGCAGGGGTAAATGAGAACAATATTTAAATATACAGGTCCCTCCCCAAAGGAGGATGGGGGATATCCAGATCACTTATGAGGCGCTCTTTGAGATCGAGCGCCGGGAAAAGGAGAAGAAGGAGCTGCAGAAGCTGGATCAGGACTTCCTGGAGCAGCTCGGCAGGTACCTCTGGGAGAAAGAGGCGATGGTGGCAAAGCAGCAGCGTACACCGGATCTCTTCTCGTTTGATGAGCAGAAGAAGGGGATGAACCAGGTGGAGAGCATCAAGCGCCTAATCAGCGGCTTGTACGACCTGAGGGAGAAGAAGGTCATCGCCCTGGCATCCAACAAGGCACGGATCGGCAGCACAGTAGTCAATCCTGCCGCGTTCCTCCTCCAAGAGAAAGCGTTGTTTGACCGGCTCGTCGCATTGTTCAGCAGCTTCCGGGAGCAGGTGCTGGGAAATGTCATGCGGTATTCCCCAAGGCAGGATCATGAGCAGCAGCCCGGGGCAGAAGCGGCGCCGGAAAAGACCAGGACCGTGCGGTTTACCAAAGCTGTTCCCCAGTTCCTGGGCACTGGCCTGGAGACCTTTGGGCCTTATGAACCGGAAGACATCGCTGCCCTTCCCGGCGAGATCGTCCAGGCATTGGTCAGCAAAGGCAGGGCGGAAGAGATGAAGAGCGTATAGGGCGGGGGAACAACAACGTTTATAAAGACCCTGCTGCTCCTCCCCCCTATGAAAATACCCAAATCCCAGTGGAGATATTGCCCGTTCTGCAAGAAGCACACCGAGCATAAGGTCGCTGCCGCAAAGAAGAGAAACGCCTCCCCGCTGACCAGGGGATCGAAGTATCGGGCGCGGAAGCGCGGGCTTGCCCGGGGGACCGGGAACCGCGGCAGATATTCAAGGAAGGCTATTGGAAAATGGAAGATGTCCGGCAAGAAGACATCAAAGAAGACGGATCTGCGGTATGAATGCAAGGTATGCAAGAAGATGCATATGCAGGGAAGCGGCAGCCGCGCAAAACGGGTGGAGTTCATATGATCATCAAAGAGCCAGAATCAAAATTCATCAAGATACGCTGCCCAAAATGCAAGAACGAGCAGGTGATGTTCGGGAAGGCATCATTGACGGTGAAATGTTTGGTATGCGAGAAGGTTTTGGCAAAGCCGACGGGAGGCAAGGCAAGGGTGAAGGCACAGATTCTTGAGGTGCTGGAATAATAATGGTGGCGCCGCCGACGAAACAGCAGTTTCCCGAGGAAGATGAGCTGGTCCTGTGTACCATCACCAAGATCCAGATGAATTCTGTCTTTGTCCATCTGGATGAGTACGGTTGCGGCGGCATGATCCATATATCAGAGGTTTCTCCGGGAAGGATCAGGAATATCCGGGAGCACGTCAAGGAAGGGAAGAAAGTGGTGTGCAAGGTGCTCCGCGTCAACACAGAGCGCGGGCACATCGACCTGAGCCTGCGGCGCGTCACCCAGTCAGAGCGCCGGCAGAAGAGCGAAGAGCTCAAGATGGAGCTGAAGGCAAGGAAGATAGTCGAGATGATCGCCGTGCAGCTCAAGCAGGATAAGCGCGCGCTGGAGGAGATGATCGTCGCTGCAGCAGCAAAGAAGTACAAGAGCCTGCACCATCTCTTCCAGGCCATAGGGAAAGGCGAGGCCAGCGCGGCAAAGCTGCAGCTCCCCAAGGATGTTGCGTCGGCGGTCGATGAATTGGTCACCGTGCGGATGAAGCCGGCAGAGGTCGTGATCAAGCGGCGGTTCATCATACAGTCATATGGGCCGGAAGGTGTGGAGGACATCAAGGCGGCCCTGCAGAAGGCCGTGCAGCTGAACAGCGCGGTCAGGATATCTTATGAGGGCGCGGGGCGCTACAAGGCGGCGATGAACGGCCCGGAATATAAGGCAACGGAGAAGCTCATGCAACAGGTCACCGATACCATCCTGAAGGAGATGGAGAAAAAGAACGGGTCGGTCGAGGTGATGAAGGAATGAAGCGCATACGGAGGTGTCCGGAATGCTGCTCATATTCGTTCCGGGCGCGGTGCTGCGCAGAGACCGCTCCCGTTGCCCCGCCAAAATACTCCCCTGAAGACAAGTACGCAGGCTACCGAAGGAAGGTGAAGGGGCAGATGTACCAGAGCAGGGGCCTGATCTGAATGTGGAAGGTAACCCGGCATGGAAAGGCGGTGAAGCTGAACCGGCCGGTGCTGATCGAAGGGCTGCCGGGCATCGGGAATGTCGGGAAGATCGTCGTCGACTTCATCATCGAGGAGCTGAAGGCGGAAAAGGTCTGCGAGTTCTTCTCATACACCTTCCCCCATGCGGTGTTCGTGAACGAAGAGAACATGGTGGAGCTGCCGAGCATCGAGATGTACTGCAAGCGCTTTAACGACAAGAGGAATGATCTGCTGCTCCTTGCCGGGGATGTGCAGCCGGTCGATGAGCAGAGCTCATACGAGTTCTCCGAGAAGGTCCTGGATATCGCGCAGGAGCATCAATGCAGCAGGATAGTGACCCTCGGCGGCATCGGCCTTCCCGCCATCCCCAAGGTGCCGCGCATCTATTGCACCGGGAACTCCAAAAAGCTCATCGGCGAGTTCAAGAGGGCAGGGGTGAACACCAGCCTCTACGGTGTCGTGGGCCCGATCGTCGGGGTGTCCGGCCTGCTGCTCGGGCTGGGAAAGCGCAGGAAGCTGCCCGCGGTCGGCCTGCTCGCGGAGACATACCATCATCCCACCTATCTTGGGGTGAAAGGCGCGAAGGAGCTGCTGAAGATACTGGACAAGAGCCTCCATCTGCGGATCAACATCAAGGAATTGGAGCGGGAGATCATGCGGATCGAGGAGGAGATGATCAAGAAGTCCAAGGAATTCGAGCAGGTGACCAAGCAAGCCGCGCTGCGCAGGCTCAAGGGGAAGATCAGCGACGAGATGGAGTATATCGGATAGGAGCGGACCGGGGTTGATGCGAAACTCTTATTCGTGCGTATGCGGAGCCTGAACATGCCCCTCCACTTCGCTTCGCTCAGGTCGGAGAGCATATCCTGCGGAGCTGTCACCAGGGGCAGACACGCATACGCACTGATTTTCGCACCAACCCCGAGCTGACCGCAAGCTATTTAAACCTGCGTAGCCGCAGGAAGAGGAAAGAGGGGGTATGCGGTGAAGATAACCAGGGTGAGCGGCAGGCAGATTCTTGATTCTCGCGGAAATCCGACTGTCGAGGCGGAGGTATGCACGAAAAACGCCATCGGCAGGGCAGCCGTCCCTGCAGGCGCATCGACAGGGAAGCATGAGGCGGTCGAGCTACGCGATGGCAGAAAGGAATTCCTGGGCAGGGGCGTGCTCACCGCGGTGCAGAACATCAACACTATCATCGCCAGGCGGCTGGTGGGAAAGGAATGCGCTAGGCAGGAAGAGCTGGACCATCTGCTGGCCGCCATCGACGGGACGCCGAACAAGGGGCGCCTGGGCGCGAATGCCATCCTCGGCGTGAGCATGGCGGCATGCCGTGCCGCAGGCAACAGCCGGCTGTATGCGTATATCGGCAGGCTCGCAGGAAATCGCGAATTCGTCCTCCCGGTCCCGTTCTGCAATGTGATCAACGGCGGAAAGCATGCGGGGAACAGCCTCCCGCTGCAGGAGTTCATGATCGCCCCGGTCGGCGCAAAGCGGTTCAGCGAGGGGATGCGGATGGTGGCGGAGACCTATCACCTGCTGAAGGGCATCATCCAGAAGAGGTACGGCAGGCAGGCGGCGAATGTCGGCGATGAGGGTGGATTTGCCCCTCCCCTGGAGAATGCAGGGCAGGCCCTGAATCTCCTGGTCAAGGCCATCGAGGAAGCGGGATACGGAAGCGAGATGAAGATCGCGATAGACGCTGCCGCATCCTCATTCTACAGCAGGGGCATCTACGCATTGCAGCGCCAGTACAGCGCCGAGCTGCTCTCCGGCTATTATCTTGATCTCGTGAAGAAGTACCCCATCATCTCGCTCGAGGATCCGTTCGCGGAGGATGACAGCGATGCCTTCCAGAGGTTCATGAGAAAGGCAGGGGATCTGCAGGTCGTCGGGGATGATCTCCTCGTCACCGATCCGGCGCGCATCCGGATGGCAATCGAAGGGAAGCTCTGCAATGCCCTGCTCCTGAAGCTGAACCAGATCGGCACGGTGAGCGAGGCGCTGCAGGCAGCGCAGCTCGCCATGAAGGGCGGTTGGAAGGTCATGGTCTCCCACCGCTCCGGCGAGACCGAGGACACGTTCATCGCCGACCTGGCTGTCGGCATCGGCTGCGGCCAGATCAAGGCAGGAGCGCCATGCAGGGGCGAACGGACGGCAAAATACAACCGCCTGCTGCAGATCGAGGAGGAGCTGGGGAAGAAGGCGAAGTACGCCAGATTATGAACGATGAAACTGCACATCTATCTCTTCCGTCACGGGCAGACCTATTACAACAGGGACCATTTCTTCACCGGATGGAAGGATGCGCGATTGACTCCGCTGGGCGTCAGGCAGGCAAAGAAGATTGCAAGGAAATTAAAGCGCAAGAAGATTGAGGTCGCGTACCAGACCAGGCTGAGCCGCTCGAAAGAGACGCTGAAGCACATCCTGAAATACCATCCGGAATGCAAAAAGATTATTACAGACGATAGGATGATTGAAAGATGTTATGGGAAAATACAGGGAAAGTCCCATAAAGAATTTATCGAAAAAGAGGGCAAGGATTCTTATAAAACGTTATTGCATTGGCATAAGATAGATCATCTGATTGGAAAAGATAAAGAGAAATTTATCCGCGATGTAGGGAAAGCAGAATTTGAGATTATACACCGCTCTTATAACGTTCCTCCGCCAGATGGAGAAAGTATAAAGATGGTTGAAAAACGGGTTTTAAGCTTCATCAAATATTTAATAAGATATATGAAGAAAAACAAGGTTGATGTGGCCATCTCTGCGCACGGCAATTCAATGAGGCCTTTCAGGAGATATTTTGAGAAATTAGGCGTTTATGAAATGATGGAGTTAGAGAACCCCTGGGACGATTATTTTGAGTATACGATAACCGCATGATTTATAAGAGCAGATGGTTTCTGCATCGGCATGCAGCTCGCTGATATCCGTGCACAGATACCGAAAGAGGTCTATGCAGCCCTGGAAAAAGAAGGCATCACCGACCTCCGCCCCGCGCAGGAGAAGGCGATAAAAAATGGCGTTCTCGACGGGAAATCCCTGCTGGTCTGCACCCCCACCGCCTCGGGAAAGACCCTCATCGCAGAGCTTGCTGCCATGCGGGCGATCATGAATGGGGAGGGCAAGGCGATTTATATCGCCCCGCTCAAGGCCCTGGCAAACGAGAAGCACAAGGAGTTCAGGAGGAGGTATGGCCATCTCACGGGCATCGCGCTCTCGGTCGGCGACATCGACGCTGCCGATCCTCATCTGGCGGAATACGGCTGGATAGTCACCACGTCGGAGAAGCTGGACTCCCTGCTCCGCCATCACGCCCCATGGATATCGGAGGTGCGGGTGATGGTTGTCGACGAGATCCATCTCCTGAATGATCCGAAGCGGGGCCCGACGCTGGAGGTCATCATCACCCTGCTTCGTGAGCTCGTCCCCGCCATCCAGATTATCGGCCTGAGCGCCACTATCGGGAATCCGAAGGCCCTTGCCGCATGGCTGCAGGCAGAGCTGGTGGAGGACAGCTGGCGCCCGGTAGAGCTCCGCCAGGGCGTGTATTACAACGGAGCCATTGAGTTCAAGTAGTGCTCAGATGATTCAGATAAAGGTGAAGAGCAGCGTTACCAGCGCCCCGATCAGCACATACCCCGCAAGCCAGAAGAGCCAGAGGTAAAGGGCGTGCATCCAGTCCAGCGCATAAAGGTAGTGCACCAGGAAGAAGAATCCTCCGACGATGATGAAGAGCAGCCAGGGGAACGCAGGGATGAAACTGAAGAACAGGAGGAGGGCGGTGAGGGCCAGGCTTGCCTCTGAGGCCTTCCGCATGCTGGCATCGAGCCGGAGGAGCGCAGCGCCCTCCCGGAGGAGCAGGGCAGTCAGGGTAAAGAAGACAAATCCCAGGATGGCCCGCAGGGCGATGTCGAAGAATGCCATGGGCAGCAGGCGGGAAAAGGCTATTTAAAGGTTATGATAGCCCGAGATTCTCCGTCACCATCTCCGGGCGAAATTCCTGCAGGTCGCGGTACTGCTGCCCGGTGCCGAGATAGAGGATGGGTTTCTTGGTCACGTAGCTGACGGAGACAGCCGCCCCTCCCTTTTCATCGATGTCCGCCTTGGTGAGGATGATGCCATCGACAGGTATCGCCTCGCTGAACTGCCTTGCCTGCTCGACGCAGTCATTCCCGGTGATGCTCTCCCCCACGAATAAGGTAAGGTCCGGCTTCGCCACCCGGATGATCTTCTTCATCTCGTCGACGAGGTTGGCGTTGGAATGGAGCCTCCCCGCGGTGTCGATCAGCACCGCATCAATGCCGCGGGAGCGGGCATAGGAGACGGCATCAAAGGCGACTGCTGCCGGGTCGCTCCCGTAATCATGCCTGATCACCTTCACGCCCAGCACGGTTGCGTGCTCCTGGAGCTGCTCGATGGACGCCGCCCGGAAGGTGTCTGCCGCGGCGAAGACCACGCTCTTTCCCTTCCCCTGGAGCAGCGTGGCCAGCTTGGCGATCGCCGTGGTCTTTCCGCTGCCGTTCACCCCGACCATGCAGATGACGAACGGCTTTTTCTCCCGCATCCGGGCGAACAGGTCGATGGCAGGGGCGGCAAACAGCTCCCGGATGCTCTTCTTCAGGTTCTCAGCGATGATATGCTCCATCTTTCCCCGCGCAAACTGCTTGTCCACGATCTCCTGCTTCAGGTCATCGCGGATCTTCTCGATGACCTCGATGGCCACATTGCTCTCGAGCAGCGCGATCTCCAGCTCGGTGAAGAATTCGTCGAATTTCTGGGAGGAGATGACCGTTTTGGTGAAGCGCTCGGTGATTCTCTGGAATATGCCCCTCTGGGGGGCCTGCTGCTCTTCCCGCGGGTGCGGTGCAGCGGCAGGCGGTGGGGAGGGGGAAGAAGGCTGCTGTTTTTTTTGCGCCGGAGGGGGCATCGCCGGCGGATGTTTCGGCGCAGGCGCCGGTGCCGTTTCCGCGGCAGGTTTGTGCGCCTGTTCCCGGGGTGATGGAGAAATCCGGGGTGCAGGGGCCTGCTCCTGCATTGGAAGAGAAGGAGGCTGCTCCGGCTTTGCTGCAGGCGCTGGAGGGGATACTGGCAGAGGAGGGACGATCTCGGCAGCCTCCTCTTCTTTCACCTGCTGGGAGAACCGGGAAACGACCTGCTTGAGCTTGTCTTTCAGGAACTTGAACATCGCTACTCCCTGGAGAGGTGCGCAATATCCATCTGGATGCGCTCAGCGGCAGCCTTGATCTGCAGGAAGGTCTCTGCCAGCTTCTGCTGCATCTCCTGGATATCGCTGACCTGGCTGCTGATCAGGGCGAGCACCTCGTCCTTGCTTTTCTTGACCGCGGTATGCGCGCCGACGTTGACCAGGAATTCTGCAGGGCTCGCAACCGCTGCCTGCACGAATATGCCGCTGCTCACCGGCACAAAAGAGGATGTCTCGCCCTTCAGTTTGGCGATGTCTGCTATCGCTTCAGATGTCTGCCGGAGCTCGGCGACCTGCTGCTCCAGGGCAGCAAGGTATTGCTGGATCTGCTGGAGCTTCTGCTCATGCGCATGGAGCTCCATCCGCCTTTCCTGCAGCTCGTGTGTTTTCCCTTCCCCCATAGCATCCACAACACAGGGAGCGTTTATATGTGTTTCTGTTCGGGGAAACAGGGCTAAGAGATCTCCTTCTCCACTTCCTGCCTGCTCGCCAGCGATATGGCGATGTCAGCGAACGGCTCCTGCTGCTCCAGGTCGATCCTCCGCTGGCTGCTGAGATGGAGCAGGGGGATGAACGCGGATACCTTATCCTGGCGGTTTGGCGAGGGCACCAGATGGGTGAAATAAGTCTTCCCGGATTCGGTCAGCAGCTGCCTGATCCGCTGGTAGAGGTCCCGGATTACCAGGGTGATGTCCCGCTTCTTCTCCGGGATGTGGATGTCCGTATTGGGGATGGAACGGAGCACCCGCCGCTTTTTCACGTCCAGGGCGCGCTGGAGCGCATACACCAGGTCATAGATGGACACCTTCCGCTTCCTCGGCTGCGGTGTCCGGGGGATGAGCTGGGCAGCCTGCTCCCTGCTGACCGGGCGGAATTCCCCCTCTTCCGCATACATCTCCTCTTCAGGGATGCCGTCCATGAGCTCTCCCAGATGGGCAAGGTCCTCGCCGACCAGCTTGTTTGACTTGATCTTGAGCAGGATGGCTGCGGCAAGCACCACCTTCCCGGATACCCGAAAATCGGCATCCTTGAGCTGCCGGAGCGCCTCCAGGTAGCGCCTGGTGATCAGGGAGACGTCAATGTCCCAGGGGTTCATCTTCTCGGTCCTGACCAGCTCATAAAGCAGGGACTGCCAGGTGACATCATCCTTGTCCAGGATAAGGGAATAGATCTCCTCTTGCATGCCCCCCTTGGGGAAGGGAGGATATATAAACATTATGATAAAGTATAAAAAGATAGGGAAAACAAGCCCCTTAGGGCCCATGGTCTAGCGGTCATGACGTCACCCTTACATCTCCCGAAGAAAGGTGGAGGTCCCCGGTTCGAAACAGGCGAGAATCCGGGTGGGCCCATCGCACGGCAATAGTACAGTGGTAGTATACAACCTTGCCAAGGTTGAGACCCGGGTTCGAATCCCGGTTGCCGTATTGCCCATATGGTCATACGGTTTCACAATGTTTAAATATCTGCATTGCTGGCCATAAGGGATGATTACCGGGTTTCTCTACCAGGAAAACAGGCTGCGGCAGGTGGATGCCGCGGGCCTCAAGGCAAGCGCTGCGCTGCGGAAAGGGAAAGCGCATCTGTGGGTGGTGGTGCGGAACCCGACAGCGGCCGATATTGCGCTGCTGAGCGAGAGGTTTCGGCTGCATCCGACCACCGCGGAAGACATCGCATCCTCGTTCACCAGGATCAAGTATGAAGAGTTTGACAACAACACCGTCATCATATTCAAGGGTATCAAGGAAGTCAAGGGGGTGAGCGTCAAGTTCTACACCATATGCATCATCGATGGCGACCGGTATGTGATCACGGTGCATCATAAGGGGAACGACACCATTGAGCAGCTGGTCGCCAATCCAAAAAAGGTCGAGTCGCTCATCAAAAAGGGGGAGGACCACATCCTCCATTATATCCTGGATAAGGAAGTGGACAAGTATGTTGAGCTCCGGGCGGTCATTTCCGAGGATCTGCGCGCCATCGAGGAGGAATTTGTGCGGAGGCAGGGCAAGGAGGTGATGGGGAAGCTTTTCCTCAAGGAGAAGCTTATCCTGGAGATCAAGCAGCGGATAGAATCCATCACCGATGTCTGCCTGATGCTGAAAAAGCCGACCGAGAACTTCATCCAGAACAGCCTCATCCCCTATTTCCGGGACGTCTATGACCATGCGGTGAAGGTGAATATCGCCCTCAAGACATATCTGGAGCGGATAAATGGGGTGCGGAACTCCTATCTTTCCCTGGCGTCAAACCGGATAAACGAGTCTGTCCGGGTGCTCACGATCGTCATGGCCCTGATGATGCCCATGACCGTAATCACCGGCTTTTACGGCATGAATGTCGCGCTCCCCTACCAGCATCATCCGCAGGTGTACCTGGCCCTGCTGGGAGTGATGCTGGCCTCAGTAGTCGCCATGCTCTTTGTCTTCAAACGGTGGCTGGCGAACGGGCAGTAACGTTTAAATACCACACGCACACTTGTTCCCTGGGCTCGTAGCTTAGCCTGGTCAGAGCGCTGCTCTTATATGTGCACGCTGTGCCACTAAGTGAGGCAGTGGTCGGGAGTTCAAAAGGAATCGTTCCGGAATCTCTCCTCGAGCCCACGCCCCGTTGGTGTAGTCCGGCCAATCATCCGACCCTTTCGACACGGGCAGCATCCGGGAAGAGAGGTCGGGACTCGGGTTCAAATCCCGAACGGGGCATACTTTTTTATAACTGGCAGGCCTTCTTTTCTGCATGGAGAATACGAAATCCCATTACGTCGTCGTCACCGGCATCATCGTCAGGGACGGCAGGTTCCTGGTCGCGAAACGGGCCCTGCATGAGGTCGCTTTTCCGGGAAGATGGACCGTGCCGGGCGGCAAGCTGGAGACTGAAGATTATATCCACAGGAAGCCGACCACCCCTGCGGGCAACTGGTATCACGTGTTTGAAGGCCTGTTGCGGAGGGAGGTCAGGGAGGAGACCGGCCTGGAAATCAGGAACATCCGGTATCTCACCAACCTGGCGTTCATCCGGCCGGACGGGATTCCCGTAGTTGTAGTGAGCCTCTCCGCGGAATATGCAGGTGGGGAGGTGCGGCTCTGCCCCGACTTGACTGAGCATGCATGGGTAACGCTGGAAGAGGCGAAGGGATACGACCTGATCGACGGCATCTATGAGGAGATGGAGCTGCTGGACGGGATGCTGCGCGGCAATCTTCCCCCTTCCGGCTTTCTTTCAGGGGCTTGATTGCAAGTTCCATCTTTAACACCTCATGAGTATATTATGTGTAAAGCACTTCATGTAGAAGTGCCTTGCCTGCTGCCCGACGGTCTTTCCCCGCAAAGTCTCTCCCATTCCCCTCTTGAGCATGCTGTTGGCTG
>DATDVW010000079.1:0-41081 GCA_035289865.1 Candidatus Nanoarchaeia archaeon | reverse complement strand
TACATAGCATTTATTATTAAAATAAGTCCTGCCGCCCAAGCAGTTAAAGCTATTTTTGACTGGTCGCCTATTCCAAAGGACAGCAAAAAGAGCGGGAAAAGGGCTGTTGCTGGAATGCTTCTGAAAAATTCAACAACAAATTCCAAAGAATAATAAATTCTGTCTGAATAGCCCATAAGTAGACCAAGAGGAATACCAATTAAACACGCAATAATAAAACCTAAAAATGCTCGGTAAAGAGTATAAAATATATCTGGAAGTATCACTCCAGAAGCAAAAAGCTTAATGATCTCTAAAAATACAGCCCGAGGAGCGGGCAAAAATAAAGGGCTAATAAATTTTAGATTAGAGAAAATTGCCCAAACTACCAAAATTATGAGCGGAACAATCATGTAATAGAATTTTTTATTTTTCATACTCGAATAACCTCAATATTTTATTTCTTGTCTCAAAAAAATATTTGCTTGATAAAACATCTAATTTTCTTGGTCTTGGAAGCTTAACCTCAACAACGCCTTTAATCTTTGCAGGTCTTTGAGAAAGGACAATAACCTTATCTGCCAAAAATATAGCTTCGTCAATGTCATGGCTCACGAAAAGTGTTGTCTTTTTTGTTTCTTTCCAGATATTAAGCAATTCTAAACCCATTTTTCTTGAAGTGGAATAATCTAAAGAGCTAAACGGCTCGTCCATAAGCAATAATTCTGGTTCATAAGCAAAAGCCCTACAAATAGCAGTTAATTGTTTCATCCCTTCCGAAAGCTCATAAAAATATCTATCTTTATGCTCAAACAAGCCAACTTTCTTTAGCAAATGTTCAACTATTTGCTTTTTCTTATTTTCGTCTGTTCCTTGAATTTCTAAAGCCAATTCTATATTCCCTGCGATCGTCCGCCAAGGAAGCATACTCTCATTGTAGTTCTGAAAAACAAAACCTATCTTGCTCTTTTCTGGATTTTTTTTATTGATGAAGATTTTTCCAGAAGTCGCTTTGTCAATTCCCGAGAGAATATTAAGCATGATCGTTTTTCCACAACCATTTGGACCAAAAAACGCGACAAATTCTCCATCCTTAACCTGAAAAGAGATGTCGTCCAGAACTTTCAATGTCTTGATTTTATTCTTTGGCTGAGGAAATTCCTTAAACAAGTTTTCTACTTCTATCATAGCCATTTTGGGTCCCTCTAGGGATTATAGAACAACCTTGAGACAGTTATTTCATTATTAGGATTCTCAATATCGGTTAGCTTTTGTACAGATTCTTTATCAATCTCAGCAAGCTTATCAAATTTATAGAGTCGTGTTTTTGAAGCGATATCTGAAGTTAGCGGAGTATACTTTGTCAATATTTGTTTAGCTTCCTCAGGATTTTGATTTATATAATCAATAGCCTTATCAGTTATTTTGGCTATTTTTTCAGCTGTAGATGGATTATTTTCCACAAATTTAGCGGAAAAAACTGATCCAGCAACGGGAAATGGATTTAAGACGTATTTTACTCTTGGATTTTCCTCTAGAATCTTCCCGTTTCCACTTTCCAAAATTATGGTCATTGCAGGCTCAACATCATAAATGGCATCCACTTCCGGAGAATTGAATGTTGATATGAGAAGAGAGGGACTTACCTGCTGTAATACAACGTCAGATAGAGTTAGACCAAATTTTTCCAGAACCAAAGAAGTATAGGTTTTCATTGCTGCCCCAGAGCGCGTTACAATCCTTTTACCTTTTAGGTCCAAGATTGATCGAATATCTGAATCTCGTTTAACAAGAAGGAAGTTTGCAAATGTATCTCCCGTTTCACTAACCCCGCTGAAGATTATAAAATTTCCAGGATCAGTAGATTCTATTGGGAATAACGTCGAGTATGCCACAGAAGAAGTTAGGTCTAACTTACCCGAAACCAGAGACTCCATAATTATATTGCTTGTTTCAGCTTTAACCAACTCTACATTTAATCCTTCTTCCAAAAAGTAGCCATTTTCTTGTGCTACAAATAGGGGCAATGAAGCAGTAATCGGTAAATACCCTATTCTAACAACTTTCTGTTCTTCTTGTTTTGGAAAGAATACAAAGAAAGCTCCAACAACTAGTGCAATAATTAAAATCGTGATAAATAGTTTAGCGTTTTTCATATTGTTTTACTATTTTACCTTCCGTTTTCTCTTGCCTCAATTATTACTACTACAAAGTAAAGCAGAACATTATAAATGTTTGTTGTGAGTAAACTTACAACAAATTAGTAATATTTTTATATGTGCTATATTGGTAAGATACAATGGAATTTGAGCAGTTGCAAAAAGCCGGGTTAAACCGTGCAGAAGCGAGAATCTATTTTATCCTCCTTGGGCTTGGGCAAGCGCGTGCAGGCACTATTAGCAAAAAAACACAGATAAATCGCACCACGACTTACGATGTGCTTGAACGGCTGCTGGAAAAAGGGCTGGTGACTTATGCTATTGAAGCAAACAGGAAAATCTTCAAACCAGCGGCACCGAGGAAAATTGTAGAGAACATCCGTGAACAAGAGCGCGCCGTGCAGAAGATGCTCCCCGCATTAGAACAAATCTATGCTGAAACAAAAGAAGAAGATTCGGTAGTATTCAAGGGTAAAAAAGGCATTCGTTCAATCATGCAGGATATCTTAACGTACAAAGAGTATTTTTCATTCGGTTCTATGGGTGAGTTTCTTGAAGTTATGCAGCATGATTTTAGATGGTTTCAGGAGCGCAAATGTGAAAAGAAGATACTCTCGTTGGTGCTTATGCCTGAACATCTCCGGGATAAAGAGATTGTGACCTCTGCTCGGGCGAGATTCCGTTTTATTCCAGACGCCTATGCAACTCCTTCAACAACATGGATCTACGGGGATAAAGTAGCCATCATTATGTGGTCCGATACCCCCCTTGCAACAGTCATAACCAGCAGAAAGATTGCGCAAAGCTATCGGTCATATTTTAAGCTTATCTGGAGAGCGGCGAAAAATTAATGACGGCCCTTTAATATATTTTTCTTCAGAATACTCTTAATAATGTTCATATCCTTCCGCAGCTCAGCAATCTCCCGCTCCGCCTTCCGGTTCACCTGATAGTCATATTTTGCCATCAGCCGATCCTGCTCAGCAGCCCGGTTCTGGCTCATCAGGATAATCGGCGCCTGCAGCGCGGCAAGGCAGGAGAGGATGAAGTTCAGCAGGATGAAGGGATAATGGTCCCATCCGGTGACCAGCAGATAGGCATTGGTGGTTATCCAGGCGGCGATCAGCAGGAGGACGACAAAGATGAACGTCCAGCTGCCGACATACTTGGTGAGCATGTTCGCAGCCCGCTGGTGGAAGCGCAGCTGCCGGTGCAGCACCGGGTGATGGTTCCTCTGCCCTCTTTTTTCCATAGCCATGCCTTAGAAGGCTGATTATAAAAAGATAGTGGTTTGCAGGAAAAAATCTGTTCCGGGCAATACGGATAAAAACGATGTGCACATCTCACGCACCTATCTCCTGCCCAGCAGCTATACGCTCATCGGCGCTTCCTTGATGGTATTCAGGATGACTTTTGTATATGTCCTTTCCACAAAAGAATATGTTTGCATCTTCTTGAGGAACTCATCCATCTTCCTCCGGTTGGGAAAGCGCGCGATGATGACCGAGTCAAAATCCCCGGTGATGTCATACACCGCAATCACATTGGGATGATGCGCGATCTTCTGCTCCACCTCGAACAGTTTGCCCTTGGAGATGCGCACCTCAAAGATGACCTCGATGCCGTACCCCATCTGCTCGTAGTCCAGAAGGACGGTGTATTTCTTAATGACATCCTTTTCCAGCGCCTTGATGTGGTGCATCACCGTAGCTGCCGAAACATTGGCTTTTTTGGCGATCTGCCGGTAGGACAGCCGTGCATTCTCCAATAGCGCATTCAGGATGTGGCGATCAACAGCGTCGAGATCCATGGGATTGCCCGTTTACTTTTTACCTCATTTCCCTATTGAAAATTAAACAAGTATTTAAATTTTACTAAAAAAATGAAATGAAGTGTCATGAAAAACGGGAAAAGATATATAAATAAGCTAAAAATATTACAAAGGCATGCAGGCAAGCAAGCCGTTCGTGTTCATGCTCGTGTTTCTGCTGGCCCTTTCTGTTGCCGTCGGCTACGATGCCACCCCTGAAAACAATGCCAAGTCCATTGATTTTGTATGGCTGCTCTTGACGGCGTTTTTGGTGTTCCTCATGCAGGGCGGATTCGCCATGCTGGAAACCGGGCTGACGCGGGCAAAGAACGCCGGCAACATCATGATGAAAAACCTGATTGATTTCTGCTTTGGCTCCATTATGTACTGGGCCGTGGGCTTTGCGTTTATGTTTGGCACGGGAAATCTTTTCATCGGCATGTCTGGTTTCTTTTTGGGAGGAGTGATAGACTACTGGCAATATGCCTTCTGGATGTTCCAGGTGGTTTTCGCAGCTACGGCTGCCACCATCGTGAGCGGCGCGGTTGCCGAGCGCATCAAATTTAAAGGATACATCTTCTACACCATTTTCATCACCGCGCTTGTCTATCCCATTGCGGGCCATTGGATATGGGGCGGCGGCTGGTTGTCCAAGCTTCCAACACCGTTCATTGATTTTGCGGGTTCTACGGTAGTGCACAGCATCGGCGGTTGGTCTGCTTTGGCCGGGGCGATCGTTTTGGGCCCAAGGATCGGGAAATATGTAGGCAAAACAATCCAGCCCATCAAAGGGCATTCCCTCACATTGGCTGCGTTGGGCGTATTTTTGCTGTGGTTCGGGTGGTATGGTTTTAATCCCGGCTCTACGCTGGCGGGCACCAATTGGAGCATTGCAACCATCGCGGTTACCACCACCTTGGCGGCCTCTGCCGGAGCTGTCGGCGGCATGTTGACCTCATGGCTCCGCTACAAAAAACCGGATGTTTCATTGACCTTGGGCGCGACCATTGGCGGCCTGGTAGGTATAACTGCAGGTACTGCGAACGTCAGTCCGTTGAGCGCGGTCATTATCGGCCTTATTGCAGGCATCCTCTATGTGCTGTCGGTTGAGTTTTTTGATAAGATACGGGTGGACGATCCAGTAGGGGCGGTATCGGCGCATATGACCTGCGGGGTATGGGGTACCCTGGCTGTAGGCTTGTTTGCGCAGGAAGCCTTCGGCGGCGTCAATGGCCTGTTTTTCGGCGGCGGCGCTGCACAGCTGCTGAGCCAGCTCATCGGCATCGGGGCGGTGTTTGTATGGACTTTTGGGATCATGCTTGCTTTTTTCAAAGTGCTGGACATGCTCATCGGGCTGCGGATCAGCCGGGAAGACGAGCTCAAGGGTGCGGATTTGGCAGAGCACAACGCCGAAGCGTATGCCGGATTTGAGATATTCACTACAGAATAAGATAGCTGAAAATTTATGGGAAGAAAAAAATGGAGCTGAGATCATGAAGCTGATCATAGCCATCATACGGCCGGAAAAGCTGCCTGATGTGAAAAAAGCGCTGTGGGGGGCAGTAGTGTCCCGCATGACTGTTTCCAACTGCATCGGCTGCGGCGAGCAGAAAGGCTACCTCGAAGAGTACCGCGGGGTCATCCACGAGGTGCGGCTGCTGAAGAAGATCCGCCTGGAGATTGCGGTCAATGACAGCTATGTAAAAACAACCGTGGATGCCATTATCAAGGGCGCCAGGACAGGTTCCATTGGTGATGGAAAGATATTTTTGCTCCCCCTGGAAGAAGTCATCCGTATCCGTACCGGAGAAAAAGGGGTCGGTGCCATAGGCGGCGCTTCAGAAGAGGCATCTAAAAAACAGAGGAAAAAGCCTATGGAAGGCCGTTCTATGCCGGGGAGGCCGGCCGTATGACGCCGAGAGAGGTCCTGGACATCATCAAGGCACATGACCTGAAGTTCGTGGATGTCAAATTTACTGACTTGCCAGGCTTATGGCATCACTTCACCATCCCCAGCACCGAGCTGGAGGAAAGCACATTCAGCGATGGCCTGGGGTTTGACGGCTCTTCGATCCGCGGCTTCCAGGACATTAATGAGAGCGATATGCTGCTGCTCCCTGACCCGGCAACGGCGCTGATAGACCCGTTCTCAACCTCTTCCCTGAGCATGGTGTGCAATGTGAAGGACCCGGAGACGCAAGAGATGTACAGCCGCGACCCCAGATTTGTGGCGCAGAAGGCAGAGAAATACCTGAAGGAAAGCGGCATCGGCTCAGTCAGCTATTGGGGCCCGGAAGCGGAATTCTTCATCTTCGACAGCATCCGCTATGCGCAGAACGAGCATTCTGGCTTTTATTACATCGATGCCAAAAACGGCATCTGGAATTCCGGCGCTGAAGAGAACGGGGGGAACCTGGGCTACAAGCCCCGCCATAAGGAAGGCTATTTCCCGGTGCCGCCATTTGACGCGCTGCAGAACATCAGGAATGAGATAGTGAGCACGATGATCCGGTGCGGCATCGCTATTGAGGCGCACCATCACGAGGTTGCAACCGCAGGCCAGTGTGAGATTGACATGCGCTTCGGGCCATTGACCAGGATGGCTGATCAGATTATGCTCTACAAATACATCGTGAAGAACACCGCGCACAAGCACAACAAGACAGCAACCTTCATGCCGAAGCCGCTGTTCAACGACAATGGATCAGGGATGCATGTCCACCAGAGCATCTGGAAAGACGGCAGGAACCTGTTCTTTGACGCCAGCGGCTATGCGCAGCTGAGCCAGGCGGCAAAATACTATATCGGCGGCTTATTGAAGCATGCGCCCTCCCTTTGCGCATTTATTGCGCCGACGACCAACTCCTACAAGAGGCTCGTTCCTGGCTATGAGGCCCCGGTCAACCTGGTCTATTCCAAGCGGAACCGGAGCGCATGCGTGCGCATCCCCATGTATTCTTCCAGCGAGAAAGCGAAGCGCATTGAATTCCGGACCCCGGATCCCGCCTGCAACCCCTATCTGGCATTTTCAGCCATGCTGATGGCGGGATTGGACGGCATCAGGAAGAAGATGGACCCCGGAGACCCGCTGGACAAGAACCTGTACAGCCTGAAGCCGGAAGAGGCCGCGAATATCCTCAACGTCCCTTCTTCGCTCGGCGAAGCCATGGATGCCCTGGAAAAGGATCACGCATTTCTGATGGAAGGCGGCGTTTTCACCAGGGACCTGATTGAAACGTGGATCGCGTACAAGCGGGCGAATGAGATTGACGCGGTTCGCCTGCGGCCGCACCCCTGGGAGTACCACCTGTACTTTGATATTTAACATGATCTTTCGTAAACCTAAGAAAGAATATCACTCAAATACTCCGGAGTCTCCCTGCTGGAGTGCGGGGATGCATCTGTTTTGTTACCCTGCCGGTGCGGGCATCAACCTCGACCAGGTCGCCGTCTTTCAGGACCTTCGTGGCCACCTTCGTGCCCACGACGCACGGTATCTTCAGTTCCCGTGAGATCACTGAAGCATGGCTGAGGATGCCGCCCTCATCGGTGACGATGGCTGCGGCATCTTTTATCAGCCCGATATCATCCGGGTGCGTTGACGGCGCAACAAGGATATAGCCGCCTGAAGGCCGCCCTTGGGATGTAGTCATATTAAATACCCTTCCAACGACAAAACCTGTATAGGCGGGGAAGCCCCTTAACTCTGTTATTTTTTCGTTGACGTCATAAAACTCCCTTTGGAGCCGGCTGATGACTGCCTTGTCCGTTGTTATCAACTCTTTCCCGCTTTTTTCCACAAATGCATAAAAATACCTTTCCTTTCTCTTTTTTAGCTCTTTTATTTTCTCTTCACTTATCCCTTTTCTCAGGCATCCTCCAAACTCAAGATAAGACAAATACTGCAGCAATGTTCCGTCAAAACCGCTGGATTTGCCGATGGCAATAACCACAGCGCGGATAATCTCCTCAATTTTTGGGTAAAATTTCGCCACCAGGACTCTCTCATGCGAAATTCTTTGTATGATCCTGTCAGAAATAAACTGGTCATGCTCCCTGTTGCCGATATATCTCCAGAAGCAGTTATACACGCTGATCACTGCCATATACAGGAGATAATTTTCCAGGATCTCCAGAATAGCCTGCTTTTTGTCCTGTATCTTTTTTACGAGGAGTATGCCCTTTCTCGCTTTCTTAAACTCCGTAATCAGGGAGGCAAGCAGCGCATCAATGCCCCGCTTCTTCTTCAGATACGCCCTTGTCTTGTTATTCAGGATTTCCTCGCCCATCATCGAATGGAACCAATTTTCTCTGCCGATAAATACAAGCGCTTCGTAAGAATAGCCCAATCTCCGTTTGAGATGAATGGTATACCCCATGGTGATGATGCTCAGGGTAAGCAGGGGAAGGTTCCTCTGCGTAGTTGGCTGAAGATGGTATTTTGTTATAATCTCCTTGATACGGGCATATTCGTTATGGGCCATATACTCAGTCATCGTTATTAACAAATATAAACCTATCCCTCATGGGGCTCTGTAGAGAATATAGGGTAGCGCCATCCCGTGAGCGATGCTACACTTTGCAACAGCATGGAGCGAACCGGCGCTACCCCTGGGAAACGCCGAACGTTTTCGGGTACGCGGAAATCTCGGGATTTCCGATATGAGCGCAACAAGTTTTCTACAGGGCCTATAAGGCAGTCATCCCCTGCCCTTTATTTTTGTTACTCTGCCGGTGCGGGCATCAACCTCGACCAGGTCGCCGTCTTTCAGGACCCATTTTGATCCCTTAAACTCAAAAACCGAATAAGGAATCCCCTGCTTTTCTGCTATCTTAAAAATGGCTTCCTGCTCGTTCTTGTACAATTCAGATAATGAACGTACATTTGACCGCTTGATTCTCTTCTGCTGATGGATCCTCCATATCTCGTCTTTTCTTTCAGAATGGCTTGCTCTCTTTTCGATATCCTCCAATCCCAATCTGCCGATAAAAATATGTACTGGCAGGCCCCGCAGCCGGTCAACTAACCTATCATACAATTTTTTAGCTTCCTTGCGATATTCTGAGACGATTGCATAAGTTATATGGAATCTGTTTAATATTATCACGGTCTTTGTGTGCCCATCAATCAGCTTTTCACAATAATCGAGCAATGAATGCAAGTATCGTATCCTGTGCATCTCCATATTCTCTATCCAAAAATGTTTCCATGAGAAAAGGAGATCTTCTTCTGAGAAATCATATACTCTAAATTTTTCTTGATTATACCTGTCTTTAATCCGCTCTTGGATAGTATTTTTACCGCTGCCTGCAATCCCCTCTATGATAATTATTCTCTTGTCTTTGAAATATGGGATATTAACCATTATCTAATCTGGAAAAAAATGAGGGGGCAGATCGCTGCGCAGGGGGCACTTGCCATAAAAGTCAACATTGTAATAACTGGTGCGCGCTTTTCGATTTATAAACTCCTTCGCATACCGGTCAATGACTTTCGGCATGAGATCAATAAGCCTACCCCTAATGGCAGCATAAACATGAGGGTCGGTATTGCCTATGGCATCCGGTATTTCCCCTGCAACTCCGGCATATTCAGTTACCATGGTGATCAACGGTCTTTTTGCCCCTGAAGAATAGATCTCGTTTACCTGATCCACATGCTTCTGCTCCATACCCAGGACAAGGGAAACATCGCCTCTTGCCGTTGTCTGCACCCTTGTTTCATCACAAGTAAGGCCGACATCGTATAACGAAGAGTTTCTTAAGGCAGCTTCAATAGGGCGCAGTATCCTGAATGCCATGTGGGCCCTTTCCTGCATGGCAGCATGGTAATCCGGATCATGCTCATATTTATCCTTATCCAGACTGGCTGGCTTCATCAGCCCGTGGCTTGAAGCGCTCCTGAAAATTGAAGCGACCTTGTCATAGGGAAGATGCGCATCATGTTCAGGGCCGGCTCTGGTGCCTGAGGAAATGAAGCGGATCGTATCTTCCAGGTCTATACCTGGCAGAGGGAGATAGTCCTGATCCCACCGGAAAATCCGCATATTACGGGTATACGCATTGCCTACTGCTTCAGCTATCTTGCTTCTTCCATTATTCCCCGTGCAGCAAACTTCTATGATGTGATTTAAAGCCATGGTGATCTACCTTGCTATTGTTATCACGAAGTAGTATGGATTGCCTATTTATTATTTTGTAGTATACATAATACAACAAAAACATAATCTATATAAAGCCAGCATGGTCACCATACCTTATGGAACCAGAAACATGGGAGAAACTGGGCTTAAGCAGGAATGAATCAAGGGTGTACATCGCCTTAGTCAAACTAGGCCCTGCTTCTGTTTCGGAGATCGCAAAGAAAACAAATGTCCACCGGGTGAACATCTATGACGTTCTGGAATCTCTGCTGAAAAAAGGATTAGTTTCTTCCGTCATTAAGGTAAACAAGAAGATATTTCATCCTGCGAACCCAGAAGCGTTAAAAAATCTATTAAAAAAGAGGGAAGAAGAGTTAAAGAATGCTGAAAGAGAGTTGTCAGAGTTGTCAAACATCTTCAAGGGGGGCGTAAAGAAGGATGTCCAGGTTTTCAAGGGAAGGCTAGGATTAAAGACAGTCCTCAAGGATGCATTGGCTTCAAAAACAGAGATACTTGACTACGGTTCAGGGATCTTTCCGGGGTTTTACCCTGAATATTTCAATATCTGGGAATCTCACCGGATAAAAAACAGGATAAGGATGAGGATAGTCACTTCGAGGTCATTCAAGGGGAAGGTCCCAAGGAAAAAGCTGCAGATTATAAAATTCCTCGATATCGAGTTTAAGAACCTGAGCTCCACCTTTATTTATGACGACAAGATAGCAATCTTCATGTGGGTGGAGGACCCAATCGCCATCCTGATGGAAAACAAGGAATTAGCTGATTCTTACAGAAATTACTTTCAGGTTTTGTGGAAAACAGCTAAAATATAATAAATCAAAAACAACGGCACCCTACAAAAAAGAAGCAATCACCACTCCCATCCCCACCACAAAGCAGTAGACGCTGAACATCCAGAGGCGCTGCTGCTGCACGATCCGCATCAGCCAGCGCAGGGTGAAATATCCCACGACGGCTGCCGCAGCCCCTCCCGCAAGATAGGGCATGATATCCGCAGGCGCGCTCGCCTCGCGCTGCAGCTGCAGCGCCAGCGCCCCGATGCTCGCCGGGATGAGCAGCAGGAAGCTGAAGCGGACAGCCGTCTTTGGCGACAGCCCCCGGAACAGCCCGGCCGAGATCGTGATGCCGCTCCGCGAGATGCCGGGGATGAGCGCGATCCCCTGCGCAATGCCGACGATAATGGCGTCGCTCCATGCGATATCCCGCTCCGGTGTCCTTCGCATGCTGAACAGCAGGATCACCCCGGTCGCCAGCAGCGCAATCCCCACTGCCCGGACATTGGAGAATAAGGGGATGAGGATGTCATAAAAATAATAGCCGATCAGCCCGGTGCAGACGGTCCCCAGCACGAGGTAGAGCGCAAGCAGGCGTTCGTTTTTCCCATAGTCCCAGAACAGCACTGCCCTGGCCAGCCGCCAGATATCCCTCCGGAACACCAGCAGCACCACCAGCAGTGTCCCGATGTGCAGCACCACATCGAACAGCACCGGCACCTTGATCCCCATGAACTCCTGCAGCAGCGTCAGGTGCCCGCTGCTCGATATCGGCAGCCACTCCGTCACTCCCTGCACGATGCCGAGAAGAATCGCATCCACGAGGGAGACCATACGGATACAAAGCCGCTCGCGTTATATAAACCTTTGCTCCGGAAATAATAAACTATATAAATTGCCCGCCAAGCGCTTCCCTGATGTACGCGCTCCTGAGCATCGCCATATCTTTCCTTGCCACTCTGCTGCTCACCCCCTACTGGATCCGGCGTGCGGTGAAGGCGAACCTGGTGGGGGAAGATATGCACAAATCAGACCGCCCCAAGGTCGCGGAGATGGGCGGCATCGTGGTCATTATCGGTTTCCTCTTCGGCGTGCTCTATTTCATCGCCCTGCAGACCTTCTCCTCGCTCTCCACAGAGATCACCCTTCCCCTGCTTGCCGCGCTGACCACCATACTCATCATCACCCTGATCGGCGTCATCGATGACCTGCTCGGCTGGAAGATCGGGCTGCGGCAGTGGCAGAAGCCATTCCTCACCCTGATTGCGGCGCTGCCCATGATGGTCATCAATGTCGGCAGGTCGCAGATGATACTCCCGCTCATCGGGGCGGTGGACGTCGGCCTGCTCTACCCGTTCCTGATCGTCCCGATCGGCATCGTCGGCGCCTCCAACGGCTTCAACATGCTCGCGGGCTACAACGGGCTGGAGGCGGGCATGGGGGCCATCATCCTCTCCACCCTGGCTTACATCGCCTGGCAGAACGGCATGGGGTGGGTGGCCCTCATCGCCCTCTGCATGGTGTTTTCCCTGCTGGCGTTTCTGGTGTACAACAGGTTTCCTGCAAGGGTCTTTCCCGGCGATTCCCTGACGTATGCGGTCGGCGCCCTCATCGCGATCGTCGCCATCCTGGCGGACATGGAGCGGGTTGCGCTCATCCTCTTCATCCCCTACTTCATCGAATTCTTGCTGAAGCTCAGGGGGCTGATGCAGAAGGAGAGCTTTGCCCGGCCGAACCCGGACAACTCGCTGGAGATGCGCTATGGCCAGGTATACGGCCTGGAGCATGCCGTTCTCCTGTTCCTCAAGAGATGCAAGCAGAGGGTGTTTGAGCGGGATGTCGTGTACGCCATCTACGGCATAGAAGCAGCCCTTGCGCTGCTGGTCATCTTTTTCCAATGACCCCTAAGCCGGGGGATATATCTGCCTTTGGATAAACAGGATCAGCCAAAGCGTCCCGGTTATTGCTGCGGTGATCGATGAGAAAAACAGCGATAAGGTGTAAAACGAGAACGCTACCGCATAGATGCTGATGAACGTCGGCACAGAGGTTGCCGGTTTAATGAACCCCTTTTTTTCTTTGAAGCCATGGTATACCTGCGGGATCAGGGATAGTGCAAAGATGGAATTGGCAACAGTCATGACCGCGTCTTGCCATATCATCGCTGAAATTAGGTATATGCTTGTTTAAATCCCTTTCTCTTGTACGCCGGGATCGTCCTGGAGAATGTCATAACAAACTATTTAAACGAACCGGCGATTCCGCCTGCTATGGAAAAAGTGGCGGTATACGGCGCAGGATATGTCGGGCTGCCGCTCATCATCCTGCTGAGCCAGAAGGGATACGCAGTCACGGGCGTGGACACCAATGCGGAGAAGATCGCGCTCTTAAAAAAAGGGATCTCCCCGATCAAGGATGAGCGCATTTCCCGTTCCCTTCCTGCCGCCGCAAAGGACGTCCAGTGGACAACGGACGGCGTCGCGGCAGCCGGGGCGAACAGCATCCTGATCGTCTGCGTCCCCACCCCGGTGACCAGTGACCACAAGCCGGATCTCGCTCCGCTAGAATCCAGCTGCGCCGCCATCAGCAAAGGCCTGCAGCAGGGCTCGTTAGTTATTATCGAATCCACTATCTCCCCGGGCACCTGCGAGGAGTTCGTGCTCCCCATCCTCAGGCGCTCCGGGCTTTCAGAAACAGATTTCTGCCTTGCCCACTGCCCGGAGCGCGTCGATCCGGGAAACGCCGCCTATCCCCTCGAAAAGATCAACCGGGTGATCGGCGCAACAACGGCAGGCGGCCTGCAGCGGGCAGCAGCCTTCTACCAGTCATTCATCAGCGCGCAGATAACCCCGCTGCGCTCCATCAAGGCGGCGGAGGCGGCGAAGATCATCGAAAACGCCTTCCGTGACGTCAACATCGCGTTTGTCAATGAGCTGGCCATGTCCTTTGACAAGCTGGGCATCGACATCCTGGAGGTGATTAGGGGGGCTTCCACCAAGCCGTTTGCCTTCCTTCCCCATTATCCAGGCTGCGGGGTGGGCGGGCATTGCATCGCAGTTGATCCGTATTACCTGATTGACCGCGCGCAAAAGGAGAATTTCAACCACCGCTTTCTCAAGCTGGCAAGGGAGATCAACAACTCCATGCCTCACTACACCATCCGGCGCCTGCAGGAGGCGCTCCAGCAGCTCGGAAAGAAGATCACGGATGTGGACATCGCAGTACTCGGCCTTGCCTACAAGGGAAACATCGACGACATGCGGGAAAGCCCTGCACTGGAGATTATCCGGGAGCTGCGGCAGCTCCATGCCCGGGTAAAGGTGTACGATCCGTTCCTTCCGGAGAGGTCTGACGTGCAATCCCTGGACGATGCCCTGCAGGCAGATGTGCTGCTCATCGCGACTGCACATGCCGAGTTCCAGTCCATTCCGGACAGGCTTTCCTCCCTGCCGCGCATCAGGATCATCATCGACGGCAGGAACTGCCTCCCGCGGGAGCGCATTCCGCAGTCCATCATCTACCGGGGGATCGGCAGATGAAACGGATCGCCGTCATCCCTGCATACAACGAGGCAGGCCGCATTGAGCGCGTCATCCCTGGGGTAAGGAAGTATGTAGATACGGTCATCGTCATTGACGACGGCAGCAGTGACGCCACGAGAGAATCGGCGCGGGAAGCGGACGTCTATATCCGCCATCCGGTGAACATGGGCAAGGGGCTTGCCCTCCAGACCGGCATCGAGGCAGCACTCCAGCGCAGCGCAGACATCATCGTCACCATCGATGCCGACGGCCAGCACAACCCGCAGGAGATACCCCTGCTTCTTGCAGCCCTGGAGAAGGGATATGACCTGGTCGTGGGAGCCCGCCAGCTGAACCGGAATATGCCGGTGGTGTTCCGGGTCGGCAATTCCCTCCTCTATGCCGCGTTCAGGCAGCTGTTCCAGGTGGATATCCCGGATACCCAAAGCGGATTCCGCGCCTTCCGCGCAGCGATCTACCCGCATATCAAGTGGAGCGCCACCGGCTATGCGGCAGAGACCGAGATGCTCGCCAACGCGGGCAGAAGGCATATAAAGTGCACGCATGTTCCCATTCAGACCATCTATGCAGACCGCTATAAGGGGACGACGATCATCGATGGCGTCAAGATATTTTTTAGCATGCTGAAATGGAGGTTCCTGAACTGACATGGTGCTCGGCATCCAGCTGGTGGGCGTGATCTTCGGGGCGGCGATGATATACCTCGCGTTCCTCTATTACAAGAAGCGGGACTTCACCTTCAATGACTTCCTGGTCTGGGGCATGGTCTGGGTCATCTTCATGTTTGCAGTCATCTTTCCCCAGACCCTGAACGTGGTGATGGAGGCTGTCGGTGTTATCAGTGCCATGCAGCTCTTCACCATTGCCGGGCTGATATTCGTCTGCGGGATCATGTTCCACCTCTATGTCCAGGTCCGCAGGAACCAGCGGAAGGTGGCAGGCCTGGTCAAGGCGATGGCGCTGGCGGAGCAGCACGAGCGCAAGGGCAAATGACCATGCAGCGGATCATGACGGTTGACCTGGAGTATGATTTCGAGACCCAGGGCGTGGAGAATCTTAAGCTCGTCCCGCGGCTGCTGGATTTCTTCGGCAGGCACGATATCCATGCCACCTTTTTTGTCCTGGGGGAGCTTGCCGAGCAGTATCCGGGCATGGTGAAGGCCATAGCGAAAAAGCACGAGATCGCCTCCCACAGCTATTCGCACCGGATCCTGGGCAGGCTCTCCAGGGAAGGACTGGAGCAGGAGATCATACGGTCAAAGCAGGCGATATCCGCTTTAGGCATCCCCTGCAGCGGCTTCCGCTCCCCCTATTTCATGGTCCACCCCCATCTTGGCCGCCTGCTGGCAAAACACAAATTCCGCTATGATTCGTCCATCTCCACATTCTTCCCGGGCAGGTATGCCCATGTCACCGCACCCCTCAGGCCGTACCGCGCATCACCGGACAGCCTTGCCAAAAAAGGAAACGGCATCATGGAGCTGCCCATCCCGAACCTCACCAAATTCGGCATGCCGCCCTCAGCGCTCTCCTATTACCGGCTCCTCTACCCGCTGTCCAAATCATTCCGTATCCCCTATCTTTTCTACCTGCATCCCTGTGAGTTCCTGGAGACCCCGATACCGGGGAACATCAGCTTTTTGGTGAGGAAGATGTACGGCAAGAACCAGGGCAGGAAGGCGTGGCAGATATTCACCGGGCTGATTGCGCGTGCAGATTGCCGGTGGGTGAGCTGCCGGGAATACCTAGAGGGATATCAGAACAAGACCAGCGATTACACCTAAAACGCCGAGTTTCTGGATGGTATTCAGCCACTCACGAAGAAATAGCCAGGCGAGCGCAACAACAACAAGCGGATACGTTGAAGAAATAACCGAAATCAGGGAAATCTGGCTGATGCTCACGCCGATGCTGTATCCGATGGTTCCGCCGACCTCCAGGATGCCGGTGATGATAAGCAGCGGCGTTGCGGAAAGGGGTATGCGTAGTGGGCTGCGCTTTGCGGCAACAAAAGAAAGAATCATGAGCGAGGCCAGCACTCTTCCTACCGCAAGCGCAAGTATCCAGTTCGTTGCCTGCACGAGATATCCGTACAGGAAGATAGAAACCCCAAAAATGAGCATAGCGCCCAGCGCAAGCGCAATCCCGCGCCGCCGACGCAACCCATGCGATCCACTCTTCGCTGAGAGTGCTATCAATCCTACCGGGATCAGGAACATCGCAATCGCCTGAAGCAGGGTTATCTTTTCATGAAGGATAATCAATGAAAGCAGCACAATGATCAGTGGATACGCAGCTACAATAGGGCTCAAGAGGGAGATGTCATCATGCTCCATCCCTTTATAAAAAAACAGATACCCTGCAAAGTTCAGGGCAGCCTCAACCAGAAAGATAAAAGCGATGCCGATACTCATTGAAGAAAACCTAGGATAAAGAAGAAATGCTCCTACTGCAATAAGCGTGCCAGTCGTGTACGCATACACTAACGTTCGGTGTACCCCCACCCGATGAACCGCCATCTTGGAAAGAAAATCCGAAACCCCCCACCCGAGCATCGCCAGCAGGCCGAAGAGGATACCGATGTCTGCCATGCAGAAACAACCACCACCTTATTTATAAACATTTCCCAGGCCCTTGCTTAAGGGATGCTCGCTGCCGCACGCCGCCATGGCGCAGACCGGTCGGGGGACGTCCCTTACGGGGTGACCGGTAGGGCAAAGCGAAGCTTTGACCGTCTGCTGCCATGCTGGCGGCGTGCGGCAAGATACCAGAACGCTTAAAATGAGAGTGCATAGAATAACAATATCAAATTCCCAGCCCTTCCCGTATCCCCGGACCGATCTTCCGCTGCATGATCAGCGGCATCTTCTTCCACAGCTCGATGGCGAATCGGTACTTGCCGTTGCTCGGGTCGGTCTTGGGAATCCGCTTCAGCTGGTAGAGGTCGTAGTAGTGCGCAAGCTCCTGCAGCTCGCCGCCGAATTCCTGCTTGAAGCGGAACTGCCCGCTCTCCTCGCGCACCCTGCCGAAATCAAAGACTGTATAGCTGTTCCTGATGCCCCACCTGATGAACTCCCAGTGGAGCAGATCATTGGGGCGCAGCTCCAGGCTTTTTTTCTCTGCGACCGCTATGGTGATATGGACGCGCTGCTGATACGTAAATCCGAGGAGCGCCGCGCAGAGCTTTCCCTCCTGGAACGCGCCGAAGCACTTTCCCATCGGCCGGCTGAAGAACTGCACGAAATACTCGCGGGCGAACGGCGGGCTGCCGAACTGCTTCATGTTCCTGAGGTACAGGGGATAGACCTGGTCGATGTCCTCCTTGCCGAGCTCGCGCAGCGTGAGATGCTTCTCCGCTTTCCTGATCGCCTTCCGCTTCTGCTTGTCCAGCAGCTCCCAGTTCTGCTCCTCACCCTGCAGGCTGAGCACGAACCTCTGGTACGGCGTCACCTTCTGCAGGTGCTTCTCCAGCACCTCATTGGGCAGCCCATCCCGGATCTCCAGGTAGCTGTACTTCTTGCTGTACTTGCCCCGGAGATAGGCAATCACCTGCTCCACATGGCCCAGGTTCCCGCAGAACCCGCCATACTCCAGAAACGGGGCGGAGATCACCTTGTTGCCGAGCATCTGGCTCCTGATCAGCCCGATCGGCAGGATCAGCTGGATGCCGTTCTCCACGGCAGCGACGCATTTGAACTCCGTGCTGGGGAATGCCGCGCGCAGGAACTGCTGGTACTCCGGGGTGTGGAAGATCAGGTGCGGCTGCTCTGCCAGGAAGCTGCGCCATTCCCCCATCTGCCCCTCGCCGAGCTCGATTATCTCCATGGGGTCTCCAGAGTGAGCGCTTCCTTTATCTGCTTTACGATAATCTCCAGCTCGCCCCTGCTGCGGTACAGGGAAAACGCAAGATGCTGCTCTGCCTGTTTGGCGAGCTTTCCCTTCCCGCTCAGGTCGCGGAAGCTGTGCAGCGGGCGGACATCCACTCCCCGCCTGCGTAATTCCTGCCTGAGCTCTCCTGCATGTGGGTGCAGCAGCACAAAGTACAGCCATGCAGGCTCCCCCTGCCCCTGCTCAGCAAAATCAATGATGCCTTTCAGCTCCTTCAGGCAGTATGCGGCGTTCTCCTTTCTGGTGCGCATGATCTCCGCATATCGCCCTGCCTGCTGAAGCACGATCGCCCTCCCCAGCCCGGAATCCCGGTATTGCATCGCCTGATGCTCATGCCCTAGCCTCATGGCGAGCAGCGGCTCAGTCATCGGATACGCTGCAGGATGGAAGAACACCGGGTTGAGCAGCCCCTGCAGCAGGTCAGTGATCGCCCGGGGCAGCGGATATTTCCCGCCCCCCTCAGGGATCTGCCTGGCGCCCACCACCATCCCGTTTGCGTATCCGATGTTCTTGCTGATGCCGAAAGAATATACTGCATACTCTCCAAAGCTGCCCGCAGCCTTCCCCTTCCACGTCGCTCCCAGCGCCTGGCAGCAGTCTTCCACAAGGGTGATATCATACTTTTTGCATATGGCAGTCACTTTGCCCATGTCCGGAAGAAACCCGAAATTATAGGGCAGCACCAGCGCTGACCTTTTGTTTTTTGCCGCTGCCTTCCGGAACGCAGGGATGTCCAGCAGCACCCCGGAATCCACAAATATGATATCCTTCCCTGCCCGCCGGCACGCATCCAGCACCACCTCGCAGGTGAACGCCGGCAGCAGCACCCGCTTCCGGGGGATCTGCCGCAGCGCCAGCTCGATCCCGTGCCTGCCCGAGGACACCCACTGACGGCTGCCCGGGGGGAGATACCCTGCCAGCGCATCCTCCTGCCCGCCGCCGGAGATATATCTCACCAATCCACAGACAACATCCCGGATGGCCGGCGTGGGCCGCTGATGGGAAATGCGCATAAACCCCCGTCAGCGAGATACCGGGGAGGGTATATAAAGATTGTTCCTCTCGACACGAATCTTTTTATACCGTCCCGGCATTCTTCCGCCATGCGAAAACATCTCGGGGAAGCAGCGCTCTTTGCAGGCAGCGTCATCTTCCTCTCGCTGGTGGCATTCCATTACGGCGCTGTCCTCAGCCCGGACACCTGGTCCTACTCGGTCTACGCCCAGGAGCTGCGCGAGGGCCGCCTGCCCGTCTACTCGCATGACGGCAGCTTCCTCTCCACAGAGTTCTTCTAATTCATGATCGTGCCCAAGCCCTTCCAGATACTCCTCTCGCTCATCGCCCCGGTTCCCTGGCTCCTGACCTTCCTGTATATTATCATCGGCTCGGTTATCGTGCTCTTCTCCTCCAGAATAGCCGGACTCCTCCATTCCCAAGCAGCGCTGCTCGCCCCCCTCCTGCTCCTGTTCAACAATGAGTTTATCCTGGCGACCATAACTGCAGGCTCCATCATCGTGCTCATCGGCCTGGTCTTCCCTGCCCTGTACTACCTTCTCACCTGGCAGGGCGGGAAGAAAAACATCATCATAGTCTCCCTTTTGCTGCTGGTCGCAGGCCTCACCCGGCCCGAGGCGTGGCTGCTGGTGTTTCCTGTTGCCCTCTTTTTCATCACCCATCACCCGGCAAAGATCAAGGCGAACCTGCTGCCCCTTGCCCTGCTCCACGCAGCATCCATCCTGGCGGTGTGCGGGGAAAACACGTAATATCGCCACAATCACTCCAGCTCAATCGTCCCCGGCGGCTTCTGCGTCTTGTCCCAGTAGACCCGGTTGATCCCTTTTACCTCATTCACGATCCTGCTCGTCACCCGCTGCTCGAATTCCTGCGGGAAATAGAACGAATCCGCGGTCATGAAGTCCCGGGTGACCACTGCCCGCAGCACGCAGGCATGCTGGTAGGTATGGCCGTCTCCCATCACCCCGACGGTCTGGTCTGCAGAAAGCGCCGCAAACGCCTGGCTCACCTGGCGGTAAAACCCCTGCTGCCGCATCTCGCTGATAAATATCCGGTCCGCCTGCCGCACCAGCGCCAGCTTCTCCGCAGTGACCTCCCCCTTGATCCGCACCGCCAGCCCGGGCCCGGGAAAGGGATGCCTCCACACGATCTCTTCAGGCATGCCCAGCTGCTCCGCAATCTTCCGCACCTCGTCCTTGAACAGGTAGCGGAAGGGCTCGATTAGCTGCAGCCGCATCCGCTCCGGCAGTCCCCCAACATTATGGTGCCGCTTGATACGGGAGGATGCCCCATGCACCGGGATGCTCTCGATGACGTCAGGATACAGTGTCCCCTGGCAAAGATAGCCAATGTCCCCGATACGTGCAGCTTCCTCCTCAAAAACCGCGATGAACTCGTTGCCGATGATCTTCCGCTTGAGGTCGGGATCATCGACCCCGGCAAGCCGTTCCAGGAACCGCGGCGAGGCATCGGTCACATGGAGGTTTATCCCCAGGGCGCTGAGATAGCCTGCAACCTCCTCCCGCTCCTCCATCCGGAGCAGCCCGTTGTCGATGAACAGGGCATGGTACCGCTCCCCGATAGCCCGGTGCATCAGCACCGACATTGTTGTTGAGTCCACCCCGCCGCTCACCCCGCCGATGACGGTATTTTCCCCAGCCTGCCGCTGCACCTCAGCGATGATGTTCTCCGCCATATCACCCTGCCTCCAGTCCTGCCGGGCATTGCAGGCCGCAAGGAAATTCTGCAGCATCTGCCTGCCGTATTCCGTATGGTCGACCTCCGGATGGAACTGGACCGCGTAGAGATTCCCCTTCTGCATCGCGGCAGGATGCCCGTTTTCAGAGACCGCGATCACCTCAAACCCCGGAGGGACCTGCTCGATGATGTCGCCATGGCTCATCCAGACCGTAATCTCCTTGCTCTCGATGCCGGTGAAGAGCGGGCTGTCCTTCAGATGGATCCTTGTTTTTCCATATTCCCGGTTCTTTGCAGCCTGCACCCTTCCGCCGAGGAGATGCGCCATGGCCTGCATCCCGAAGCAGATGCCCAGCACCGGGACTCCCGCGGCATAGATCCGCGCATCCGGCAGCGGCGGCCCATCGTCATAGACGCTCGCCTGCCCCCCGGACTGGATAATCCCCTGGGGGGATCCGGAGAGGATATCATCCAGAGAAGCGCGGTGCGGCACGATCTCCGCACGTACTTCCTGCTCCTGTATCCTGCGCTTGATGTTCTGCGTCAGCTGGCTGCCGCAGTCCACGATAGTGATCATTTTTTCACCTCAGCTCCTTGATCAGCTTCGCCGGCACTCCCCCAACAAGGGTATGCGGCAGTACATCCTTATTGACGACCGCACCGGCAGCGACAATGCTTCCCTCCCCGACCTCGACGCCCTGCAGGATGATCGCCCCGGTTCCGATCCACGCGTTCTTCCTGATTCGGACTGCCGCAACCTTATTGTGGTGTCCGTGCGCAGCGATGCTCACCCGGAATGAAAGCGTGACATGATCCTCGATCGTGATCAGGTGCGGGAACTGGTCATCCAGGAAGCTGTCAATGCCGATAAACACCCCATTGCCGATCCGCATCCCCTGCAGCCGGTAGAGGAATATCCGCAGGCCGTTCGAGATGCAGTTGCGCGCGACAAGGTTCAGCAGCTTGTTGAGCGCCACAGTAGCCATATCCTTGTTCGCCAGCCGCCGCTCCATCATGGGGTTCATCGCATCACCTGCTGATACAGCGCCAGATACTGCGGCGCGATCCGCTTCCATTGGTACTTCTCCAAAATATTCCGGTAGCTTTTTTGCCTGTGTGAAAACACCTCGATCACCCTCTGCGCAATCGCGCCAGGATCCCGCGGCGCCACCACATGGGGAATCCCTTCATCCTCAAATATCTCCGAGACCCCGGCCCCGCTCGTCACGATCGTGGGGACCTCCATCGCCAGGGCCTCAAACGCCACCAGCCCGAAGCTCTCCTCGATGGTGGGGGATGCCAGCACGAACGCATCTGCCCGGGCGTATATCCCCCGCAGCTCCTCCGGCTCAGCGGATCTGCGGAACTCCACGTGGCCCGCCACTCCCATTTGCTCCGCCTGCTTCCGCAATACGCCCTCTTGCTCCCCTTTCCCGACGATAACCAGCCGGGTGTCCGGGTATCTGGCGAGAACCGCAGGCAATGCCGCAATGATGTACTCCACCCCTTTATACCGCCGCAGCGATCCGACATGCAGGATGGTCTTTGCTTGCTGCGCTGCCTTTCTCCCGGGCGCGAACCGCCGGAGGTCGATCCCGTGGGGGATCGTCGTTATCTTTCTCCGGTACTGCTGCAGCAGTCTGCTCTGGGGTATCACCTTCCTGGTGTTGGTGACGATGGCTGCGCTCCCCTGCAATACCAGGCTGAACACCGTCCGGTTGTAGCAGCGGGCAAGGGCATTTTTCCACCCGGAAATCTCGATCTCCTTGCCATGGCAATGCACCACATACGGAATCCCCTTCAGTCGGCATACCAAAGCCCCGGTCTCCAGCCAGAAGGGATGGGGATAATGGAGATGCGCCACATCAGGCTGCTCCCGCATCAGCGCGAAGAACAGCTGCAGGGAGACCGGGCTCTTCATCACCCTCCATGCGGGAACGCGCTGCACCATGATCCCTCCCATATCCTCACTCTCATTCCGCTTCCCCGAGGTGAGCACCGTCACCCTGTTCCCCGCCTGCAGAAACTCTTCTGCCAGGTAATAGACGCAATGCTCGATCCCCCCTTTCTCTGGCAGAAAATACGCAGGCATCTGCAGTATCTTCATGTGCCCACAAACAGGGCTATCTTTATAAACATTATCGTGATTCTGGGGATATGAAAGTCGCTATCATCTCCGCCTATTTTGGGGAAGAGATCGGGGGGGCGGATATCAGCGCCAAACTCTTCGTTGACGCCCTGCGGAAAGAGCACCAGGTAGAGATTATTTCTCTTACTCCAAAGCGGCCATCTCAGCTATATCAGATACGTATCCCCCTACCGAGAACACTGCTCGCCTTCCTGCTGCATACCTCTTGGTGTGATCGTTTTCTTCTGCCGCGCCTCATTCATATGCTCAAGCAGATTGCCCCCGACATTGTGCATGTCCAAGACCTCTCCCTGCTCCCTGCATCAGTGGAGGCAGCAGCAGCACTCCACATCCCCCTCATCGCAACAGTCAGGGATTACCGTTTTATCTCCCTGCTTCCAGTATTCCGGCAGCAGAGGAACATCATCCAGCAGCCGATGCCTGAAGAAGAAATTTCCCTGTTGAAGAATATCGCCCACATGCATCACGCAACATGGGCAGTGCCATTCCTTCTCCCCATCATCCGCAAGCGGCCGGCAGCGCTCCGCCATGCACTCTCTGCATGCCATCATCTTATCGCCATCAGCGCATTCATCAAGCGGAATCTCGTCGCATACGGTATTCCTGCACACCAGATAACGGTTGTGCACAACCCAGCACCGGACTGGCGTGTCCCGCAAAAACCGCGCAGAAAAGGCGAATATGTCATCTTTGCGCCAGGCAGAATAGAAGAATACAAGGGTTTCCAGGTATTGCTCGCAGCAGTCGCGCAGCTTAAGAATACCGCTTTACCAAATAAAATATCAGTAATTATTGCAGGTACCGGTCCCTATCTACCAGCTCTTCAGCAGCTTGCCGCTTCCCTTAAATTAGGCAATGTCATTTTCATCGGCAAAATTCCTTATGAGCAGATGCCGGAGCAGTATGCCCGCTGCGATCTCGTCGTATTCCCCTCCCTCTGGCCGGAGCCGCTGGGAAGAGTGCCCATAGAGGCAATTGCTGCAGGAAAGCCGATTATTGCATCAAGAATAGGGGGAATTCCTGAAATCGTAACCAAGAGAACAGGGGTACTTGTTCCGCCAGGAAATGCCCGTGCGCTTGCCTCTGCAATTACTCAGTTCATTTCAGGGAAAAAGAGAATTAGGCAGGTCTTATCACTTATGCAGACCGGCGCATCATACACTAAACAGATCTCAACTATCTATCGCTCGCTCATCGTACCTTGAAGATACGCACACCCTCTCCGTTATATACAAGTTCGTAATCAGGATTATTCAAAAAGAGTGCTGAATCTATCAAATACCTAAACAGGTATTTCTTGCCAATATAAACATATTTAATACCTCGGGATTTAACATTAGCGATATCGCTAAGGAATTCTTCAAGATTAAACTGTGGCGTTGTTATCCCTCCTACTATATACTCTTTTGTGTAAAACGAAGTAAGATTGTATGCTACTCGAATCTCTTCATGATAATTGAGAGGCACATGAACGATAAGGATGCGGCGGTGTGTCATTACCGGAATCCATTTTCCTGACTGATCATTTATGAATATGTCTTCAGGTAGGGTATTCTCCCGTATCCAAGCAAATGCCAGTAGGTCAGCTTCAGTGATAAGAGAATCGTTCTCCATACCGAACATGAACAATGCAGCAGGCCCGCCAATAGCCTGGTAGGCGGCAAGAGCAGCAACATCCTTAACGCCGATCGCGCTCCGGTCAGTATAATAAGGAGAAGTAAAATAATTAATGTCGACCGCCGAGAAATAACCGATCACCAGCACGAGATACAGCCCGACAGCAATCCAGAATGCCTTCCGTTTCACGAGCTGTTCCACCAGCCCTGCGGTGCAGAAGGAAAACGGGATGATGAAAAACAGGCTGATCCTATCTGTCATCAGCGTAAATGAGAACGGCAGGATCCAGTATTTTGCATTTACAATCATCAGGAAAACAAGGAGTGTAAACATCGTAGCATCCAGCACAATTCGCTTTCGCTGCCAGGTGAGCATAACCCATCCGAGAGCGGCCATCAGCGCAAAAGGGATGCTGGTGAACGCAACTGCCTGTATCGGCCCGATGAGGATGTTCTCCAGTGCTCGTGGCAGGAATGCGGGAAACACTGTATGGTCAAAATACTTTTGCGTGAACTCCTCGCGTTCATCCGCAGAAAGCCCGAGCTCAAAATAGGCGAAATACGGAACAAGCAGCAGTGCAGCAATAACTACGATGCTCAGCAGGTTGATAATCATGCGTTGTACTCCTTTTCCGGCGATGAGCCTGCTGACAGCTTGATATGCCGCATATCCTCCATACACATAGAAAAATGTCAGGAACGGATTGATGTGGGTAAGAAGCGCTGCAGCAAGAAACCCTGCTGACAGAACAATTTCTGTTAATCGCAGCTCATGGATGCGCACCAGCAGCGACATCCCAAGCACCACGAAAAAGAAGCTGAATGCGGTAGGGTTGCCTCCCCAGTGGAATATCAGCTGCGGGTAAGTCGTTAAGAACAGCGCAGCAAGAGAGGTGATTAGCGCAGTTTTTTTGCTGAAGAACTGATTGACCAACACAAACACTGCCATACTCAGCAGAACATACACTAGGCCCGCCATGAGGAACGTGGCGCGGTAATCAGGAATATCACTCAGCAGCGTGAACAATCCGCTGATGGTATGGAAGCCGACTGCATACGTCCCAAAATAGGGAATCGGCAACAAAGGCTCATACGAATTTGGCAGCCCGTCGTTGAGCTGAATCAGGGTGACCGGATAGGTATGCTCCGCCATGTCTCCTGGGCCAGGGGCCACAATCATCTGGCTCATGGGCAGCAGGCGGAGGAGGAGAATGACGCCAAATACTGCCAGAACAGCAGCGCTCTCCCGGCGTATCTCTACAGGCCTAAGGCTCTTCCGGAACAGCAGGGCGATGCCGAGCAGCGACAGGAGAGCAACTACATATACAGTGTTTGTCAACGACCATCCGGCGAACCGCACAAACCATGCAGCGGCAATCCAGAACGCCAGGGAAGCGCCGATGCAATATATCAGCGCATGGATGAAGTCCCGGCGCGGGAAGAGCAGAAAGACGCCAGGCACCACGAATACGATCAGCGGGTTCCAGAGGATGCATGCGCCGATTAGCGCAGCGATGATGCCGATAAGCGGAATCTTCATCCGGGGCGGGAATCACTGCTGCTTTTTAAACGTGCAGGTTGCTTCCGCAAACCTTTTTAAACCATCCGGCGCTTGCTGCATTATGCGCATCGTCGTCACCCTGCCTGCCTACCATGAGGAGCAGACTATTGCCGCTGCAATCCAGGAGATTCATGAAGCACTGAAGGGCTATCCCTACAGCATCCATGTCCTGGATGACGGATCGCGGGATAAGACCGCTGCCATCGCCCGCTCGCTGGGCGCCATGGTCACCAGCCACCCCCGGAACTTCGGCCTGGCAGAGGCATTCCGCGAGGAGATGCGCCAGGCGCTGCAGCGGAAAGCAGACATTATCATCCACACGGATGCCGACCTCCAGTATCCTGCACGGCACATCCCGGAAATGATCGCAGCGCTCAAAAAAGGCAATGACCTGGTCCTGGGCAGCCGCTTTGCCGGCAGGATAGAGTCCATGCCGCTGCTCAAGCGCCTGGGAAACAAGGCATTCTCCCGGGTCATCTCCCACATCGCCGGAATCAGGGTCACTGATGCGCAGACTGGCTTCCGCGCGTTCACTCCGGCAGTCGCGCGGCTTCCCATAATCTCCGGCTACACTTACACCCAGGAGCAGATCATCCGTGCAGCCCGCGCGAAGCTCAGGATAGCCGAAGTACCCATATCTGCGCGGAAAACCCGGCAGAGCAGGCTCATGCGCAATCCCTTCAGCTATGCATACCGGGTATGGATTACCATCATGCGCATCTACCGGGATTTTGAGCCCCTGAAATTCTTCGGCGGCATCGGCCTGTTCCTGTTCCTCGTCAGTTTCTTGTTTGCAGTATACACCCTGATATTCACTATCCACTTCGGCATCAGCGCCCTCGACAAGATCATCCCGACGCTCTTGGTAACAGTCTTCTTCCTCCTCTCCGGGCTGCAGATCATCCTCTTCGGCTTCCTCGCAGACAAGCAACGCTCATGAATGCCAGAACAATAATTGCAGCGGCAGTCTCTATTGCCATCCTTGCCGGCATCGCGGCGACTATTGATATCCATGAGTTAGCGCGCTATTTCCGCACCATGAATCTCTGGTATCTCTTTTTCTCATTCATTCTGCTCATCCCCATCATCATCATCCACGCGCTCCGCTACAGGGTAATCATCCGCTCCCATTATCGTCTTTCGCTTACAGAATCCATTCAGCTCACCTTGGTAGGCATGAGCCTGAACATTGTCACCCCCTCAAAGCTCGGCGATTTTGGCAGGGCATACGCATTACAGGAACGCCTCCCACTTGCGAGCGGCATATCTTCCATCATCATGGAAAAATATCTCGACTTGTTTGCCCTCTTCTCCCTTGTCCTTGCTGCCGGAATCTTTGTTCCTGAAAAGACATCGCTCATCTGGATAATCCTTCTGCTTGCAGCAGGCTTTCTCTTGACCAGCGCCCTGCTCCTCTGCATTGACTTCAGCATCTTCCTCCCCCTGATTCCGTTCAAAAAGCTAAGGGGAGCGTATGCAGGCCTTGCCCAGTTCGCCAATGGCATCAGGCGCAATCCAATGCAGCTCTTCACCATAGCCGGATTTTCCATTATTAACTGGACCATCCAGCTCTTCCAGTTTTACCTGTTTTTCCTCACTTTCCGCTTCCCGATCAGCCCATCATTACTCTCTTTAGTCCCCATTGCAATCACTATCGGGATGATTCCAATCAGCTTTAACGGTATTGGCACCAGAGACTCTGCCTTTATCTTCCTATTCACGGGCTACGCTCCGGCATCACTGATGGTGGGCATCGGATTGTGCGCAACATTGAGAAACCTGTTTCCCGGCATCGCCGGGCTGCTGTTCATGAAGAACCTAATTATTCCTCGCCCTCGCCATGTGACACGTACGACAGCACCTGCATCCCTGCAGAAGCAGCTCTCCGAAACTCGCTGAGCGAGCGCATCCGGAGCAGCGTCTTCATCATATACCTCGGGCGCAGGTAGAACTCCTTGTAAAGCAGCCGAACAGCCTTTCCTACCTCTTCCTCGCTGAGTTTGGAGAAATGGTGCGAGTAATACCCCTTATTATGCAGGCTCAATGCAGCGCTGGTGCCGTCACCAATGGAGGCATCTTTCTGCCGTACCTCCTCAAATATCGGAGTTCCAGGATACGGTGTATAAGCGCCGCATGTCACTGTCGTTGGCTGAATCTTCTTGAGGAACGCAATGGTTTTGTGGACAGTCTCCCAGGTTTCTCCTACCGAGCCAAGCATAGTATGTGCATGGGTTTCTATTCCTGCTTTCCTGCACCACTCAAATGTCCGCTCGCACTGCTCAACAGTAGCAGATTTATTGATATTCTTAAGGATTTGGTTGTCCCCACTCTCCACGCCAAAGCGGAGCATGTGGCAGCCTGCCCGCTTCATCAGGCGCACCTGCTCCTCATTCTTCAGGGTATTCACCCGTGACGAGCAAATCCAGGTAAGCCTTTTCTCCAGTCCGCACTCGATAATCATATTGCATATCTCATCAGTCCTTCTGAAATTTCCTGTCCAGGTCTCGTCCCGGAAGAAGATTTCCTTATATCCCCTGTTGGCAAGGTACTCCATTTCATCAACTACTCTCTTGGGGCTCATCCCCCTCCACGTGTTTCCGTAAAAGCTGGGCGTAGTGCAGAAATTGCAGCGCGCCGGGCACCCCTTGGAGGTAAGCATAGTGGTCCAGGGCACCCTCTTTACCTGGGGGTTGAAATATATATAATCCCATATCGGTGTTCTGTCCGCAATCGGCAGCTCATCAAGACTGGTCCATTCCCTGCGCTCGGTCATCACCGCAGCCCCATTCCTCTTGAAGCCGATGCCCTTGATATTGTCCAGCTCTTTCCCGTCCTGCAATGCATCCAGCACCTCCAGTGCAGAGAATTCATGCTCATGCAGCAACGTAATGTCAACACCAGGCTCCTCCAATGCCTTCTCCCGGAGAAAAGTGGCATGGGCGCCGTACGAAATCCCGTAACATTTCCCCTTCACCAGCTCCTTTAAGTCCTTCAACGTGCTGGCGTCCTCTTTGAAGGACATGGTGGCGCTCGGCACGAAGATTGCCTCGGGCTGCTTCTCTTCCACAATCCGCTCGACATCATCAAATGTGTATTTCTCTGCGGTAGAATCAACAATCGTAACCTCATGCCCCTTTTCTTTCATCATCGTGCTCATCTGGAGAATGGTCACATTGGGGAATTCAGCTGCTGCAATCCGCTTTCCCTTGCACCAGCACCCCCAGAGCAGGTCCCGGGCTACATTATTGGAGTAGCGGGATGGGGGGATTAAGAGCATGGCGTTCATAGACGGTCACTCGTTTGAGATAGTCCTTCCAACAGGTTACATCTGATATTCTCCATCCCTTATAAAGCTTACGTTAACTCTTTATAATGGGGGTATACTTTCTCATTAAATAAACATCATAATATCAATTTCCACCATTCCATCAAAAATGCCGAGCATTTTTGAGTGTGCTCAGAAATCCCTGATTTCCGACATCAGCCCGGTGGTTTTTGACGAATAAAAGTAGGGACCAAAAGACCATGTTAAAGAACAAAGATATACGGCGCATCTTATGTTGTCCGGATTGCAAAGGCTCTTTATCCCTAAATAAGAATACATTAAGCTGTAAGAAATGCCCGGCGACGTACCCAATACACGCCGGCGTCCCGTTGCTTTTACATAAAACAGAGCTCAGTTACGCATTTGAAGACATAAGCGAACTAAATCAGTGCAGGAAAACATGGGAAAACAAGAAAATACTTAGAAAAACCTACCGGTCATGGTACAAAAAGATTGCCCCCTTCTTAGACAAAAATAAATTAAGTATCGAACTCAGTGCGGGCATAGGAAACTTTAAAGACTCCTTTCTCTACTGCATCAGCAGCGATATTCGATACAGCCCTTACATAGATCTCGTTACGAGCTCAACCTCCCTGCCTTTCTCCAGAGACTCGATAAGCACCCTAGTGGTAATTGATGGCATTCATCACTACACCTCCGCATTTTCTTTCTTAAACGAAGCATTACGGGTGTTAGAGCCCAAAGGCAAGCTCATCCTTGTGGAGCCATACCTCTCACCTTTCTCATATGTAATAAGGAAGCTCTTCCACCACGAAGACATTGATTTTTTTTCACTTCGTGTGAATGACAAAGCGCTTGATGCAAATCTTGCAATACCAACAATACTATTCTACAAGCGATTGGACGTATTCAAGAAAAACTTTCCGAAGTTTACTATCATCCATAAAGAGGTATTTGAATACATCGTTTATCCCCTTACCGGCGGATTTCATCGAAATAGCCTTGTTCCTGATTCTTTTTATCCATTACTTCGTACTATTGAGCAGTTTCTCCCATTCAAAAGTCAATTCGCTTTTAAGACTATGGTCGTGCTCGAGAAGCAGGGGTAACGAACAAGAACATCATCTCCGTCGTTAGGTTTAAAAACAAAACAGCCTTCTTTCCCTTGATGAGGCAGCACTACCGAGCTATTGCATTGGCCGTCATCCCCCGGATCATTTCCTCTATCGACAAGAATCCTCTCTCCGCCACCTATGGCTGCCTGGACAAGCATTACTGGTGCTACAAGCAAACAGACTTCCCCTCTGCACGCTTCCAGGAGGCCATGCTCAGCCTGGCATTCTGCTGTACGAAAGACTTTCCAGGCAACCCCTATTACCAGGATACGCGCTTCAGGGAATGGGCGTTGGCAGCCCTCCGTTTCTGGGCAAAGAGCCAGCATGCAGACGGCAGCCTTGACGAATGGTACCCGAATGAAAAAAGCTTCTGCGCAACCGCATTCTCCCTCTATGCAGCCACAGAAACATACCTGCTGCTCGGCCTCCATGACGCTGCACTCGTCAAAGCGTTCCTGAAATCAGCCCGGTTCCTGTTCTCCTCAGAGCAGGTGGCGAACCAGGAGATTGGCTCCATCACCGCACTATACAATACCTATCTGATCGCCAAAGACCAGCGAATCCTGGTGGCGGTCCAGGCAAAGCTTGCTGTCCTCAAACAAGATGCAGAGGGTTGGTTTCCGGAATACGGCGGAGCAGACCCGGGCTACCAGACGCTTTCTATCGAATTCCTGGCGAAATATTATGAGAAGTCCAAAGATCGGGCAGTGCTGCCGGTCATCCGCCGCGCAATAGGATTTGTTTCCCATTTTATCCACCCAGACGGCAGCATCGGGGGGATCTACGGCAGCAGGAACACCGAGCTGTTCTTCCCTTACGGATTCGAGATAATGGACGCCCCTGCCAGCAGATACATCGCGGAAGTCTGCCACCAGCGCATCCTGCAGAACCTCAACCCGGCAAGGATGGATGACCGGTACGCCTTTCCCTATCACACCAGCTATCTCCAGTCTATCCCCTTCTCCGGCAGAAAAGCGAAGCAGCCCCATTTTCCCTCCCGAATTCACTTTTCCCATGCGGGGCTGGTTGTCGCGCGCACCAAAGCATACTACGCGGCCATCAGCGCGCGGAAAGGGGTATATGCCCTGTTCAGCCCAGGCCGGCATGACGACCATGGCTATTTCGCAAAGCGCCGGGGGAGGATCATCACCACGCAGGGAAATAATCAGTACATCCTCAGCGGGAACACGATCACGGTCTCCGGCACCTGCCATCAGGTGTTCCCTTTCCAGCAGCTCTCCCCCTTAAAAAACATTGTGCTCAGAATCCTAATCCATCTCCCCCTGAGCATCAAGCCGCTGCTCCGCGGGAAGATGATACTCTCCTTGGGGAAGACCGATATCCCCTTTACCCGGACGTTTGTCCTCGGCAAGAATGCGATTGAAATCAAAGACTCAGCCATCGGCCAGAGGCTGCCGGCAAAGGCGATATATGTGCCGACCGCATACTTCTAACGCCGCTCAATCTCCTTCAACCCTTCAGTAACAAGAGTAATGTCCTCGGGCTCGTCCACATCATTGCAGAATGTGCCGTCCGTAAGCACCGGAACGACCTCCTGGGCCTGGCAGAGCTCCTCAATGGGAACATTAAACGGCAGGTCAACCTCGCCCCGTGCAAAGTGGCTGCCGATGATATCATAGAATCTCCGCGCTGCCCCAAGCCGGAATTTGTAGTACCCTCCGGCAGCACCATAGATGTCCTGTGCAGCCATGCGTTTCTGCAGCCCCACGACCCTTCCCCCGATGCATTTTGCCTTGAGGAGATCAGGCCGCTGCTTTGCCTCATCGCTCGCATCAACCAGCATGCTCGCCTCATGCCCTGCCTCCATGATCCGCCGGACATTCTCGGTGTTGATCACCAGGTCGCCGACAGTAAACACCAAATCATCGGTGATATGCTCCCGGGCAGCCCATAAGCTTGACATATTTCCCTTGGTCCAGTAGTATTCGCTGAATACGTACACAACAGGAATCCCGTTGTGGGAATGGCCGATTGCCTGCTCAATCATCTCTGCCTTGTAGCCCACAACAATCACTATCTTGCTGATATCTTTGTTTCTGGTGATATTATCGAGCTGCCGCTGCAGCAGCGATTTTCCGCCGATCACCATCAGCGGCTTGGGTATCTCCAGGTTGAGGCTTGCCAGCCGCTTTCCCTGCCCGGCAGCGCAAATGACGACGATCATGTCATACCCACTCCACCTCTCTGCCCGAGGTGACGACCATGCGGTCAATCACCACATGCTTGGGCTGCGTCGCGACAAAATATGCCATCTGCGCGATGTCCTCGGGCTGCAGCGCCTGCTTCCGCTCCTCCTCGCTCGGCACCATCGGCCGGGACAGCAGCAGATCGGTATTGACCGTTGCCGGAGCGATCACCGTCGCCCGGATGCCGTTCTTTGCCTCCTCCAGGTTGATGGATCGCACCAATGAGAACAATGCCCGCTTGGTGGCAGAATAGGCGACACCGGACAATGCACTCGCCCGGACACCGGCGCTCGATCCGAGGTGGATGATGCTCCCGCCGCCGGATTTCCGCATCTCGCTGATTACTGCCCTGCTGAGGTGCACCGCTCCGGTAAGGTTGGTCCGGATGATATCCTCGCTTTGGGCATCATCCATCTGCGCAAAGCTCCGTTGGGTGGCATTGATGCCTGCAGTATTCACGAGGATGCGCACCTGATGCCCGTCAGCGGCAATCTGCCGCATCATCTGCTGGATGCTGGCACTCGAGCGGACGTCAACAGGATACGCCTTGCATCCGATCCCGGAAGCCGCCGCCTCCAGCGGCCCGGCCTGGTGCCCGGCGATAGCGACCGGATAGCCCTGCTCTGCAAAGCGCCTGGCGCATGCCTTGCCGATGCCCGAGCCTCCCCCGACGATGAGCGCAATGTCTCCCATGCCCTGGAAGAATATGCCCTGCTATTAAAAACTTCCCCTGCCCCATTTTGCAAGCAGCTGCTGCAGGATCTGCGGCGTCTGCTCCCGGTAATATGCCATCCGCTGCTCATAGTCCGCAGGGACATTTGCATAGAGCGGATGGCAGCTGAGCACCGCGGAAATCCCGCTCTCCGCAAATGCTGGAGGCATATTCCTGGCAATCGGCGCCTCCAGCTGCTGCCGGTACGTCTCATCAATGTCCCCGACAAGATACAGCACGGGCTTCTGGTGTTGCTGCGCCAGCCTGCTGATGCCGGTCGGCGTTTTCTGCAATAGGCTGCTCTCCTCCAGCCTGCCCTCACCGGTAATAACCAGGTCAGCGTCCTGAATCAGCTGCCGCACTCCCAGCCGCTCATAAAAGAACTCCACACCCTTGGACAGCCGCACATCAAAGAGCGGCAGCAGGCTGAGGATCATGCCGCCGGAATTCCCGACGGATTGCTGCCGGTCCAGGGCGTGAATGTCCACGCTACGCCGGGAGTCGGCTGCCGCAAGATAGTTGCTTATCCTCGCGCTGTACTGCAGCAGCCCGGCATTCAGCAGCGCAACGATCTGCTCGCGCTGCTCAGCGAACTCATCACTAACCTTGAGCTTGGTCACCACATACAGCTGGTGCAGATTTACGCCAGAGTCGCAGAGCACCTCTACAGAAACATCTTTGTATTTCTCTACCAGCGCAGGATGCAGCGCAACCCCTAAGATATGGGGCAGATCACCGCCGGTCAGGTACCGCTTTGCTGCAATAGCAGGATCATCGTAGATGAATGGCATTCCCAGTGCCTGCGCCATGCCGATGCCGCCGTCAACCGTGCTGGTTCCCCCCATGCCCAGATAAATCTTTGTGCAGCCATGCGCAATCGCGTGCCGGATCAGCTGCCCGTAGCCATAGCTCGTCAAATGGAGCGGATTCTTGTGTGCAGAAAGCTCCGGTGGCAGCCGAACGATCGCCGAGGCGGCGATGAATGCAGTCTGGGGATCAAGCAGCACGTATTCTGCTGTCCTCAACATACCCCTTGGGTCAATCACACCGGAGACAGCCACTTTCGGCAGCCCCAGATGCCCGCTCAGCACCTCAGTTGACCATTCACCGCCGTCTGCCATGGGGACAGCGGTGACCGCCGCATCAGGAAACGCCTGCTGCACCACTTTCCTGAGCATTTCCGCAGTCTCGATAGGATCGAATACATCCTTGAAGCCGCTGGATGCAACTACTATTTTCTTCATACATACGGGACATTCTCAAGAAATTTATAAGGATTTATCTCCTGAACAATATGTTATTCCGCGAGCTCAACCCATTCCGTTCCTTTCGCCGACTTCCACCGCACTACTCTGCCTGCGCCATTCATCTCAAAGGAATGGTATTGGCCCGTGCCTGCATGGTACGGCCTCATCATGGGGTCTGGTATCATAGCTTCTGGATAGAGTATATAATGGGCGATAACGCTATTCAACAGCCCATGGCCGAAATGAATAATGTTATGTTGGCCGCCTTGATGACTGTCGGCTGCTAACTCTCTCATCGCCTCTGCAGAAAACATACCTCTCCTGCACACATTACTCCAGGGCTCAACAAGAAACTCCCGCAACGGCTGTTTGCTATCCTGCTGCAAGCGATATACATCGTCAACTGTCCACGTAGGAAGGTCAAGTACCTCTTTCACATTCTTCCCTTCCAACCTGCCGTAATCATGCTCTTGCGCACGAATAATCGTTTCATGTCGCGGCACATTTCCGTATGCCTCTTCAAAGCCCTGCATGGTCTCAACACACCGCACCAATGGGCTTGTCGTAGCAACATCAAATACCAGGCAGGATTCTTTGCAGCGCGCCCCCAAATCCCGCGCCTCCTGCCGCCCTTTGTCTGTTAAATGCGCCTCAGCGGTGCCGCAGGCAAGGCCTTGGGCATTATACTCATGCTCTCCGTGGCGGGCTAAAACGAGTAGGCTCATTACATTCCCCCAAAGAGCACAATTCCCGCCGTTTTTATAAAGATTTTGGTGTTCTCTCATATAAATCAGACAATCTTTTCAACAAATCCACCACCCTACAGCTGTACCCCCACTCATTGTCATACCAGTACACCAGCTTGATTGTCTTGCCATCAATGACTTTTGTCCAGCGGTGGTCGATGATGGCGGAATACTCCTCCCCCTTGTAGTCGAGCGACGTAAGCGGCTCAGTAGAATTGCGGATGATCTTATGCTGCTGCTTCTGCTCAAAATCCTCAAATAACCGTATCAGCTCCTCCCTGCTCAACTCCCGGTCAATCGTCAGGATCAGGTCTGCGCAGGACACGATGCTGGTGGGCACGCGGAACGAGTGCGAGAATATCTTGTTGGTGAGATGGGGCATCGCCAGCTCCACCGCATACATCGCAGAGGTGGACTTGGGGATGATGTTCATGGGCGAAGCCCTTCCCAGCGCATAATGCGAGAAGATATCCCCCGGCCGCGACCATGATGCTGAAGCGCCGTCCACCAGGTTCTGGTAGGAGAGCCAGGGATGCAGTGTCGTCAGAAACCCGCTGGTGATGCGCCGCGCAGACTCGATTACCCTGAGGATAGGCCCGGTGGCGATGGCATCGCAGATGTTTGCGGAGATGATAAAATTATTTTTTGGATCCAGCGCGTCCTCATTGCAGCCGAAGATGACTGAATGCTTCACCTCATGCGGGATATTAGTCACGATGAAGTTCCTCACCCTGCCGCGCAGCTTTTCCATATCCTGGAGGTTCTTATGGATGCCTGACGCGTCAACGACCACTTCAGCGCCGTGCGCGTCCCAGGGAACGTCCGCGATGCTTTGCTGATGGTACAATGCAGTCTGCTTGCCGTCCGCAATGAGCGAATGATCATTCGCTGCCACATCGAACGGCGCCTTCCCGTAGGTGGTGTCATATTTCAGGAGATACGCAATGTTCCGCTTGTCCGGATTGACATCATTAATTGCCGCAATGTCGAACAGGCCGTATTTCTGGTTGATGCGGAATATCGCCCTGCCGATCCTGCCAAACCCGTTAATGCCTATTCGTGGCTTCATGGCAGCACCTCGATGAATTCCAGGGTGTTGCCGTCCGGATCCTCAAAATAGAGCATCCGCTTCCCCTGGTTCGGCCCTGCGGGAATCTCCAGTGGCGGATGCACCAGCTGGGCATTATGCTTCTGCAGCCTCTGCACCATGGCAGAAAAATCTGCGACATTGAAGCAGACGTGGCTGCTCCCGACATCATTGCGCGCAGCGATCCGCTTCCCTCCGGGCGGAGCGAGATACTGGATAAGCTCAATCGCGCCGTTCAGGGATTTCAGGTATGCGATACGGAGATGCGCCCCTTTTACCCCGGTTGCTTTCTCTGAAAACTCGGGAGGGCGCTCCGCAATGCTCACGATCTCCAGGCCCAGCACCTCATGGTAGAAGCGCACCGCCTGGTCGAGATCGCGCACCGTAAAGCTCATATGGTTGATGCTGGTAATCATGCTTACCCCCGATATGCGATCCGCTCATTCCTCAGGAAAGCGGCGCAGTGGGGGACGGCATATGGGTATTTCTTTATAAACTCTTTCAAAAATGAGCGCAATGCCCCGGGCTGCACAGGATAGAATGCCTTTCCCTCCTTCTCATACGGCTTCCCCACGCCGCGGATAAGGACGAGGCCGATCTCTGCTGCTGTTGCCTTCTTATCGCGCATCATCAAGTCCACCCATTGGTCCGGATCAGTGCGCTGGTCTATGTACATATTCAGCCCAATCCCTTTCATCATCCCCATAATCCGGAGCCGCTCCTCCCGCTTCATGATCCCCTGCTGCTCGGCGAAGTGCATCGCCACTGCCGTCCCTGCGCTGATGGCATCCCCATGCAGCATCGCAAAGCCGGACATCTTCTCCAGCGCATGGCCGAAGGTATGCCCGAGGTTGCTCGCCAGCGGATGCCGCTTGCGGATGCGGATCCTCGTCTCCATGGCCAGCTTCATGATCTCCATCAGCGGGCCGTCAGCAGGCTGCAGCCCATGCCTCTCAATCAGCGAAACCAGCTGGGGCGAGCCCAGCAGCCCATACTTAAATGCCTCCGCATAGCCCTGCCGGAGGTAATAAGCGCTGTTCGTCTTCAGGAAATGGATGTTGCTGTAGGAGACCAGGGGATAATAGAAGGTGCCGAGCACGTTCTTGCCGTGAGCAGTGTTCAGGCAGGTCTTTCCTGCGGTTGCTGCGTCAATCTGCCCGATCAGCGTGGTGGGGATGGCCACAAAGGGCAGCCCCCGCATATAGGTAGAAGCAGTAAAGCTCACTAGGTCAATCACCACCCCCCCTCCGATCGCCATGACGAGATCGCCGAGATTGCACCGATGCTGCTCCAGGAAATCAACAAGCTGCGGATAGAAGGAGAGTGACTTGCTGGACTCCCGGGCATCAACCAGGAAGAAAAACAGCTCCTTCCCCTTCTCTGCCAGGCGTTTTCTGAGGAGCGCTCCCCACGGATGCTCCACCCCACTGTCCATCACCGCAAATATCCGCTGCTGGCTGAGGGGGAACCTGCCAATCCACCGCATCTCTGCGTCATCATCAATGATGAATTCTATCTTATCTTTCCGCGTGTATGCTGTGGAGAACTGTTTCATGCAGGGGCGGTGTTACTGTGCGTATTTAAACTTTATTCTCGATTCGTAGAGGAAGCTTCCCAGGGCCACGAAGGGAAACACCAGGCCGTACACCAGGGCAATGTGGGTATAATGGAAAAATGCGGCGACAGTGATGATCGAGAACACCGTCGGATTCCGGGTCAGGGTGCCGACTGCATCAAACCCCTGCTTGAGCAGCACGAGAATGCCGGTTTCTACCTGCGCACGCCCTGCCCCCGGTGCTGGCCTCTGCATCACAATGCCCTTCTCCGCATAAATCCGGTATTTGTCTCCGATGGTTATCTTATAAAACAGCCAGGAGAGCGACATGGAAAATCCCAGGAACAAGTACATCACTTCGTCAAACCGCTGGTATGCCCCGATGCCGATACCCAGATACACCATGGACTCCACAAAATACGAGCCGAGCCGGTCATAATAGAGCCCGACCGGATTCTGGTCGCTTTTCGTATACCGCGCCATCTGCCCGTCAACGCTGTCCAGGATATAATGGAGTTGGTACATGACTGCGGCGATGACCGCAAGCCGGTACTCCCCGCTCCCAAACAGCGCAGCTGCCACAAGCCCGGCGAACACCGACAGCAGCGTCACCTGGTTTGCAGTGATGGGCGTATGCAGGAAGAGCCAGGCGAAGTATAAGGCGACTCTCCGGTGGAACAGCCAGTAGAGCCAGGGTTTCCTTCCCTTCTTCATGGTCACCTGCCGGAGCTCCTGAAGGGAGATCATAGGTAATGCCTCATCTCCAGCCTGGGTTTTTCCTGCTCCATAAAAAGCTTGTGCCAGATCTCCAGCATACAGAGGAACCAGAGCTGGCTGATGTTCCGCTTGAAGCGGTATCCTTTGAAGTCCACTGCCGGCTTGACGTTGCTGAGGAGCCTGCGGACATACCGGGCGTTGATATATTTTCTTTTATCGATATCTGCAAGCAGGTGCGGCGCAATTTCCATGAATTCATGCCGGAACCAGTGCTCAAGGGGAGTGCGCAGCCCCATCTTCTCCCGCTGCAGGATCTCCCGCGGAAGCAGGTCCTGTACGCTTTTCTTGAGGATGTCTTTTACCTCATATCGCCGCATCTTGAAGCGCGAGGGAATCGTCATGGAGAACTCCGCCAACCGATAGTCCAGGAACGGAACGCGCGCTTCCACTGCATGCGCCATGCTCATCTTGTCTATCCGCGCCAATTGGAGCTGGGGAAGCGTCTTCTGCAACTCAAATATGAGGAACCTATTGAGGGCGTTTTGCGCGGTAGCCCCATGCATATACCCTTTTAGCATAGTATCTAGCGGAGGGGCGCCTGTCCGGCATGCTGCTGCCCGCTCATGCTCGCTAAACAGGGAAAGGTTTGTGCTTCTGAGGCGCTGGGGCAGCGGCAGCATCCGCAGGGCGGTGAAATGGGAGTAGTACAGCCCGCGCCTCCGAATATTGCCAAATTCCCGCAGCGTCGGCCGCTCAGGAGCAAACAGCCGGTGGCGGGGATATCCGCCGAATATCTCATCAGACCCCTCCCCGATCAGCGCAACAGTGACCTGCTTCTTGAGCGCCTGCGCCAGAAAAAAAGTCGCGAGCGTGCCGCTCTTGTTGACCGGGGTATCCATGTGCCAGGCAATCCGGGGAAGCGCCTGGGTGACATCAGGAAAATTGATCATAACCTCACGGTGCTCAGTCCCGCACCGTTCCGCAACCAGGCGCGCATAGCGGAATTCGTCATATCCCTCCTCATAGCCGACCGTGATGGTCTTGACGCGCTCAGCGACTTTGCTCATCACCGCGACAATGCTGCTCGAGTCCAGCCCGCCGGATAATGTTGCTCCCAGGGGAACATCAGAAACCAGGCGCATCCGCACTGCCCGCTCGAGGTGCTTCCGCAGCAGTGCAGCATAATGCTCAGCAGTTCCTTTCCCACTCTGCTCCGTGATGCTCCAGTACTTCTTGATGCTCAGCTTCTTGCTCTTCAAATCAAAGAGGAGGTAATGCCCGGCAGGCAATTCCCTGATTCCCTGGAAAGCAGTCTCATCTCCCATCGGAAATCCGTAGGCGAAATACTCGGCAATAACCCGGGAATTCACCGCACGCTTCACTTCCTTGCACTGCAGGATCGCCTTGATTTCTGATGCACAGATAAACCGCGTGCCGTCAAAATAATAATACAGCGGCTTGACTCCCAGCCGGTCGCGCGCAGCAAACAGCAGCCTCTTCTTCCGGTCATAGATGCAGAAGGCAAACATGCCGTTAAAATGCTCAAGGCACCTTTCCCCATGCTTTTTGTACGCAGAGATGATCACTTCAGTATCGGTCTCTGACCGAAAATGGTATTTGCCAAGCCCCCTGCGGATGTCCCGGTAATTATACACCTCGCCGTTGTAGGTGATCCATACCTCCCCGGTATTGTCCGGCATCGGCTGCTTTCCCTTGCTGCTGACATCAATGATGGACAGGCGCCGGTGCCCGAGAGAAATCCCTCTATCCATATACATTCCATAATCATCGGGGCCGCGGTGCGACAATGTGGCCATTGCCTTCTGCAGCAGCCCTTTGTCCTCAAAATTAAAGCAGATGATGCCGCACATAACAGAAAGGAAACGTCATCAGCTTTTAAAGATGTAGGCGTGCTGGCTCGATTGCAAGTTCCATCTTTAACACCTCATGAGTATATTATGTGTAAAGCACTTCATGTAGAAGTGCCTTGCCTGCTGCCCGACGGTCTTTCCCCGCAAAGTCTCTCCCATTCCCCTCTTGAGCATGCTGTTGGCTG
>DATDVW010000078.1:0-4366 GCA_035289865.1 Candidatus Nanoarchaeia archaeon | reverse complement strand
CGCGGATCCGGGCAGCAGCGAATTCCCGTATGTTGCCCTCTGCGAGGCCGACTACGATGTGGCGCTCTACATCGATGATGCAGCGGTGACAAAGCCGATAAGGATATACATCGGCCTAAGCCTCAACACCGCTGAGGGTGTTGTGGAGGGCAGCAGAGTCGCCAGCTACGACATCTTCGTGCTGGTGGAAGACGGCATATTCGGCAATTCCTACGGCAGAAAGGGGGGCAAGCTCCACATCCGAAAAGGAAAGAGCGGGCAGCCTGGGAATCCCGGCATCGGATTAGCCAGCCCGCAGTCCGCGCAGTAGCAGTTCCAATCCCTCCATGTATGTGGGGGTGGTGAAGAAGCGCGACGGCAGGCCGGGCCCGTCACACATCACGATATTCTTCAACACCAAGACCAGGAAAGGCTCGGTGTTGGCTGTCCAGGACTGACCAAGCTGTTCCGCAGTGAGAAGATTCCGCCGGCAGCCCTTTGCCTGATATTCAGGACCTTGTCGGACTGGCCTCCACAGGGGTGGGCTGCTGGCGGTTTTTGGAGGCGCCTCGCAGAAGATGGGCTTGCCAGCGGACACCAATATAGGCTGATTGCAACACCAAAGGAGGCGCGGAATCTTGCGCGTGCTGTTTGAGGTTGAGGAGCAACTCTTCCGTATCGCGCAGTCAAGGTAAAGAACAGGGCGCCCCCGCCTGCGCCAAAAAACGGGACACCATCCGGCTGTATGGTGCTGCAAGCCAAGCAGGAGGAGGGCGCAGGTATTTTAAGAACAGGAGGTAACCACCATGTACACAAGGAGAGCCAGGCTTGAGCGTGCCGGATTGGATTGCGGAGGGCTGATGAAGGCTCTCCAGATTCTCTTGAGCGTTGTGGTTGGTGTTGTAGTGTGTGTTGGTTTCACCACAGCGTGGATCATCTTTGCTGGCAGGGGTGTTGGGGAGCAGGTCTTCAATGCAATCCTGGGAGTATTTGGGGACCTGAATGACCCCCTGTTTGTCAGGAGTGTAGGCAATGTGCTGATGACGCTCTTGCTCATCGCGCTGGCATTTCTGGTTTCCGGTGTTGCAGCTTCAAAGAACTGAGGGCTGAGGCGACTGAGCGGGTGGAGTCACTAATGATCAAGCCGGATTGAGCGCAGTACTGAAAGGAGGCGCGGGGAAGAGTTGCAGTGCTGGAATTCTTGTACTGGAAGTCCAACTGTCTGTGCAGTCCAAACTGTCTGGAGGAAGCCATGGAGACGTCTGAAGCTGTTGCCGTGATTACGGGGCAGGATGTTCTGGTCCCGGGAAGAGTGGTGTTCACCGGCCGGGTGCGCCATTCGACAGGATCGATCAGCTGGATCGCAGGGGTGCGCCGCGGGTATGAGACAATCAACACCAACGGTGACGTGTTCTGCCCGGAGTCGCTGCGCATCGGCGCCTGGGTGGAATTTGATGAGCTCAACCAGAATCCGGATCGCCCCGGCGCGTTTCGCACCGAGCATGCCCGTGAGATGGAAAGCAGCAGGGCGCCCCAGCTGCGCATCCAGGCGCTGGAGCGTCTCGCCCGCCGGCAGACCTACCACCTGCTGACTGCAAAGCATGTTGATCCGCAGCAGGCAGCCCAGGCAGCGGAGAACATGCCGTTTGCCAATCTGATCGGCCTGCACCAGAAGCCGGCGGATGCAGAGCAGGCAGTAGCCGCTGCAGAAGAGATACTGAAAACTGCCTTTGCGAGCCTGGCGCCGCATGGCGTTTCCTTCTCCGTGACCGCCGAACCCGATCTCCGGCAGGAGATGAGCATCATCGAGAACGAGAAGAAGGCCCTGAAGGAAGCACGTCTCGGGAGCCAAAGCGATGATCTCATGAGAACGTATTATGAAGAATTCAGCTCGGTGCGGCGCATGTTCCGGATGATGCACCGGGAAGGCATCCTCACCACCCACAACATCATCCCGGTGCACTATCTTCCTGACCTGCTGGTTGCTGCCCCGGTGTGGTATTACGATGACACGCACTTTGATCCGTTCCTGGAAAACCCTGATAGAGCGGACGAGTTTATCGGCCAGGACCGGAGCCCGATCATCCCCCTGGTGGGTGAATGGGCAGGCAGCAGGGAATTCGCATGGCTGTTCCAGATGTACAATGCCCGGCGCCGGCCGCTCTCCAGCTGTTCCGGCAGGGACATCGTTCCTCCCCGGCTGAGGGAGATTATCCAGGCTGCCCGGAGCGTGTTTGACTACATCGCCATCTGCACCCCGTACCACGACGTGGTCAGCTCAGAATGGGCAAATGGGGTCTGGATCCGGAACATCGATCCCTTTGTCATCGGGCTCAAGAAAGGGCTGCCCTTCATGTTCCTGCTCGGGAGATACAGCTGCACCGGGCTGTTCCCGCTGCTCCCCGACATGGTGGCAGACACCATTGACCATCTGCGGATGAACAAAGGGACTCTGGGAAGGATTCCCAAAAACATGACCTGGTACCACGGCCTGCGTTCATACGAGACTCCGTATAATCCCCGATCCTGCCGTCTGGAGGATGGTGCCTCAGGCGACAACACCGTCCTCGAGCCCTTCGCGGGCGAGGTGATCGCGGCGTTCGGGGCAGGCAATCTCTTCCGGTTCCTGCGGGGCGAGCTGAGCAAGGCAGATACACCAGGCAAGACGAAAGTCAACCAATTCGGCGAACTCGTCGAATGACCACAACACCCCTGCCTGCGCCGAACGCAGTCTCCCGGAGTTCCTCCTCTGGTGCTGCGCAAGGCAAAGGCAGGGGTAAAATTTTTCGCACCACCTCACCGAAGGAGGATCACGCATGGCACCGCACTGGTTCAGCATCACGCTCCTGCACCTGGGCCAAGCCGTCGGGAAACCGGCGCAGGTGGCAGTCACGATGGGCAATATGGGGAGCGGGGAAATCACTCTTGCGAGTCTCCAGCAGAAGATGTTCGGCGACAGCGGACATCATGCGCTGGGCATACTGGACAAAGGCTGGCACAGCGGCAATGTCACGGTCATCACCATCATCTCCGAGAATGCGCAGGAGACGCAGTACTGTGTCAACGGAACCCGCCGCCGGATCGCTTCCGGTGTTCCTCCGGCGCCGGTGGACATCCACCTGCACAAGGATGTGGTGCTGCGCGTGGAGGTGGCCGCGGGAACAACCAACGGGCGCAACGGCAGGCAGCGCCAGGCCACCGTCAACATCGAAGCAAATGCCTGAAAGGCAGCCATGCATCACATTCACTTCATCCTGTTCGCCGCTCTCCTGGCGATCCCCGAGAGGAGCTTTCCCATGCAGCACGTCGCGGTTCAGAAGCAAGTCGCGCAGGGTCAGGCAATGGTGCAACAGAGCGTGACCTCATGCACCTGGCCGATCATCACCGCCCTCGTCACCGCAGAGCAGAATCAGAGCATCGGACCGGATCTGTGGTGGCTGGTAACGAATGAGCAGCAGGGTCGCTTCCTGCGGCTGTTCACGCAATTCCGGCATCTCGCAGGCAGGTTCCCCGAGATCGTGAGCATGTGCTCGCGCTCCATCCCGGCGATCAACCGCTTCCTGGCCGAAAAGGGCTTCCCGGAGGTCCAGCTGGAGGACAACCTGGGCCCGGGCGGTGTCGGAGTCGCCAGCGTGCTCAAGCTGTTCGTGCAGTGGCTGGTGCCTGGCAAGCAGAGCACGGTCCATGCCAACGGCAGCGCATATCCTGCTGCCAAACTGGAGACCGCATTCCGGCTGCTCAGGGTACCTGGCCATGAGCACCTCATCGTGGAGATCAGGACAGTCTCCGACGATCAGGTGTTCCTCACCATGATGGATTGTCCGGAAGACCTGGATGCCCGGGCCATGCTGCTCAGCAGCAGCATCAACCAGCAGGGGGAGACCGAGCATGTGTATAGCGCGGTCCTCTTCCCCATGGTGGACCTGGACCAGAAGGTGGACATCAGCTTTCTGTGCGGGATGGCAGCGACAGGCAGAGATGGCCACCCGGTCATCATCGCTCAGGCCCTGCAGCAGACCCGGCTGCAGATGAACGAGATCGGCGCCAAGGTCGAGAGCACGGTGGCGGTCAGTATGATGATGGGTATGGTCCTGGAGTGGAAAGACTACATCATCAACCAGCCCTTCCTGATGTGGATCCAGCGCCCCGGCTGCGAGCTGCCCCTCTTCGTCGGCTGGCTGGCGCCGGACTGCTGGAAGAATCCGGGGGAGATTAAGTAAATCGCGCATGGATAAGGAGGCGCTGCGATGCAAACGACGGTGCAAACAACCGAGAGGGTGATTGCGGTATCTGTACAGGAACTGCGTGCATTCGGTTGCCCGCATTGCGGATACCGATCCGGCTACACCGAGATGTCTGTTGGTGGGGCGGCTGTCTGGCGTTGCGG
>DATDVW010000077.1:0-2947 GCA_035289865.1 Candidatus Nanoarchaeia archaeon | reverse complement strand
ATCCTATTTCCGCAGCAGCTTAAACGCATGCGTCCAGTGGTTGTTCAGGAAGCCGTACCTGATCCAGAGCATGGCGATGGCTTCCAGGAGATATGACTGGTCTATCCCGCCGATGTCTGTCACTGCCCAGCCCCACGCTTCTGCGATACCGGACACGGTCTTCTTTGCCGCCGCATCATTTCCCGCGATGAAAAGGTCCGGCTTGCCCTCCTGGAGCAGAGGCTTGTCCATGTAGTGGGCGGGGACCATATTGAATGCCTTGACGACCATTGATTCCGGCAGCCATTTCTGGATGGTCGCGCCTGCGGAATCAGGGTAACCGAGCGCTAATGTTGGGGGCTGCCCTTCGCTCTCGAACAGGAGGGGATTGGTGGCGTCAATGACTGCCTTGCCGGCGAAGTGGTGCTTCCCTGCGAGGGAGAGGGCATTTTCCGTGCCTGTCCATTTGGTGCAGAGCGCGACCAGCTCGCCGAACTGCGCTGCCTCGCTGAAGCTGCCGACTGACGCATCATTCCCTGCTGACTGCAGCCAGCCTGCGAGCTTTGCGGGATTCCTAGTACCTATCTTCACCTGATGGCCTGATACCATGAAGCCTGCTGCGAGATGCCTGCCTACCTCCCCAGATCCGAGTATGCCGATGCGCATTGCTCCAGGGGATCAATCCTGTTTTAAATAGCTTCCGAGTTTCTGCTGCTGCATTGCCTTCAGGAGTCTGCTCCTGCCCAGCTGCATCTCTGCCGCGTACTGGAAACGCGTTTTTGTGCAGGATCGTGCATACGAGAGCAGGGACTCTTTGTCCGCGAAGCAGAGGGGAGGACTGCTGAGCGCCTTTCTTGCCGCCTCCCTGGTCACCCAGACGCCGAGCGGAGTGGTGTATTCCCGGGTGATCGAGCGGAGGGCAAGGGCTGCTGCCTGGCGCTTCATCGACCTGAGCTTTTCCAGGATGGCCAGGCGGACGGTATAATAGCCGCCGACCGTGCCTGATGCGTACTCTTTCCTGCCGCCATACGGCTCGTAGTCTGTGCTGGAATGGGTGGGGTTGTAGGCAACGGTCTCAAACAGCTCGTAGCTCCAGACCTCGGGGAAGAGCAGGATAAGGTAGTAATTGCCGAGATAGCCTCCGAAGAATGCGGCGTATTCGCTGATGGCTGGAAATTCCTTGACCTCTGCGATCAGCTGCCTGCCGATCATGTCATCAGTGGCGGTGATCGACCACCTGGTGGGCACGAGTTTTCTGCTGGCCTGGACGCCGACCGCTCCCACAGAGAGGAGCTTTGCCAGGAAATTCTCGTCAAAGCTGCTTTTGAAGAGGTAATTGATGGCATCTGCCGCCTTCCAGTCCGTATCTGAGACTACTTTGTCCACCTTGGTGTGGATAGCGGGATTGGAGGTGATGTCTATCTTCTTGAGCCGGGCGTTGGGGCCCAGGGGAGCGGTGTACGGGCTGGTCTGGATATGGAAGCTGGGCTTTTCCACAAGCTGGACCTCGATCGGAACAGGCTTTGAAGCCATGCCGACCTGCCGGGCAACATCCAGCAGCCTTGTCGTCTGCCGCACCTGGGCCTTGAAGCGGGAGTTGAGGAGAGAAGAGCGGAGGCTGATGATCTGGGGGACGGTGTATTGCGAGCCGCTCCAGGCGCGCGGCGCGTCATAGATCCAGGGCTCCGGGGTCTGCTCCGGCGGGGAGAGCACCCCGACATTGAGGTAGGGATAGCCGAACCTGCCGATGAAGGGGGCGGGAGCGTCGCTGCTGAAGTGCTCCTTGTTCATGATGTCCCGCACCCGGAACAGGGCTTCTTTCTTGCTCCTTTGGGGGCAGAAGAGGGAGCGGGTGCAGACCACGGGATTGCCGTTGCAGAGGGAGCAGCCGGTACGCATAGATGGGTGAGGGGGATTTGCCTTTTAATAGACATGTATACTCCATGAGATAGTTGCCTAGCGCACGATCTCAACGCCTTCCCTATCCTTAAATGCCCGGTCTCCGGTAACGAATATCCTTTTCTGCTCTTTGGCGTAAGCATATCCCAGGCAATCGATGTAGGAGAATCTTGTTTTTGCATGCTGGTACCGGAAAAGCATGGCTGGCGCGATGATGCTGACCGGCAACTCAACGGCGATCCGGGCAAACGCATCCACAAAGAAGGCAGCCGTTTGCTCATCATGTTTCTTGAGCAGGAAATAGAACATCTCAACAAGATTTTCCTTGAGGGTGACGGCATCTGCCTGGACATATTTCTGATGGCTGGGATTTCCCTCGGCAATCTCGATCAGCGCATAGGTATCCAGGAAGTATCTCATGCTTATCCGGCCTTGCCCCCGAGCTCCCGGTCAACTTCCCGCAGCAGTGCTGCGGTCGATTTGCCGGGTTTTGCCTTGGATTTCTGCAAGCGCCCAAAGACCGATGCCAAGGGGCTTGACTTTTTCCGGATAGTGACCTCTACCTCATCGTTTACCGAAAGTCCCTCTTCCCGGAGCGCTGATTTTGGCACAATCAGCCCTATGGAGTTTCCCCATGCGCGCAGCCTTGTTTCTGATGTGGCCATAGAGATTAATTATACGTATAATTATATAAATCTTTGGGTTGCTGCCTGCCCACCGGCTTCCCTGAAAATGTAGTTGCCGTCAACCTGCGAGGCTCTTAAACTACAGGAGTAAAGCTGACAAGGGGGAAGCCCCATCCGGGGAATGTCAGCTATCGCGTTTACTTTGATAGCCGAGCCGACGGCAACCTCGAAGAGATTTTCAGGGAAGCCCTGCCCACCGAAAGGTTTATATAGTAATTTACTACTCTTTAGTAATATAGTACGCGAAAGCTATTTAAAGGCTTTCGGAAAGCATATAAAGGAGAAAAGCGGCTTATGTTACTCTATGGCAAGTGTAACTGAAGCCGCACCATGGACCATGGCAGCGGAACAAGAAACAGAGGACATCGGGCAGGTAGTAGTGA
>DATDVW010000076.1:0-4845 GCA_035289865.1 Candidatus Nanoarchaeia archaeon | reverse complement strand
AGACGATAGGAGAAGGTTGCAGGTATCTAAGATTAATTGCCCTAAAGGGCACTTTCTGGCTAAAGCAGAAAGCAAAAGATATTGTAGAATTCAGAAAAATATTGAATCAGTTGGTTTTTGTTAAAAACGCAAAAGTTTAGTGCCAGAAACCTTTAAATAACGCCTTCCAGCTGTTTTTGCCTATGGGGCTGTGGGGTAGCCTGGTTATCCTTTCTGGTTTGGGACCAGATGACCCCGGTTCGAATCCGGGCAGCCCCATCCCCTTATCACCCATAATATTTATAAAGGCAGGGAAAACCCTTTCCGTATGGCAGAGGAGAAGCTGGGAAACATCAAGCGCTTCGGGGCGCGGTATGGGCGGACGGTCAAGTACAATTTCGGAAAGATCGAGAAGCTCCAACGCCAGAAGTACGCCTGCCCCTACTGCGCCAAGCAGCAGGTGAAGCGGGTGGCTGCGGGGATCTGGAACTGCCGGAAGTGCGGCAGCACGTTCACCGGCAAGGCATACACCATCTCGCCGCAGGCAACAGCCCAGGCATCACTATCACATGGTTAGCTACAAATGCTTTGACTGCAACAAGAAAGTGGCAGACACTTACCTGCGGAAGCGCATCCGCTGCCCGTACTGCGGGAGCAAGATGCTCTTCAAGCCGCGGTCCACGATTACGAAGATCATCGCCCGCTGACGATTCCTATGAAGAAAGATACTGAACAGCACATCCAGCACCTGCAGATTCTCGAGCAGAACATGCAGAACCTCCTGATGCAGAAGCAGCAGTTCCAGGCGCAGCATGTGGAGATCGAGTCCGCGATCGCAGCCCTGGACGGCAAGAAAGAGGGCTACCGGATCATCGGCAGCGTGATGGTGCTGCTTCCCCAGGATCAGCTGCTGGGGGAGCTGAAAGACAAGGCAGAGCAGTTCTCCATCCGCATCAAGAGCCTGGAAAAGCAGGAGGAGAAGCTCAAGCAGCAGGTCAAGCAGATCCAGGCAGAGGTCATGTCCCAGCTGAAGCAGGAGGGCAAATAATGCAGGCCATGGCAGACCAGCTCCCCCAGGCAAAATCAGCTATTCTTGAACTGATTGAAGATGCGACCGTCTCCAAGAACATCAAGGTGAGGCTGGAGCAGGTCGTCAAGATACTTGAAGACGATGCGGAGATTTCCGTGCGCGTGAACAGGGTACTCAACGAGTTGGATGATCTTTCCAACGACGCGAACCTGCAGCCGTACATCCGCACGCAGGTGTGGAACATCGTCTCTTTGTTGGAAAAGGTATAGCCGAGAAGGTATAGCGTTATCTCTTCCTCACGCGCAGCGGGCCACTTCTCACCAGGAACACGTTCGGGATGTAGATAATATCCTTTTGCTTAGTTTCGATCCTGGTCTCCAGCAGGCCGGCATGGAGCACCTTGCCCTCCAGGCCCTTTGCTCCGATCCAATCACCCGGGGAGAGCGCCCGCTTCTGCCGGAGCCTGATGCCGGCGACCAGGTTCGGGGCGTAATCCTTGACGGTGAGGAGCAGCGAGACGATGATCATGATGATGGCGATGCCCGCGACCACGTTTATCACCATCTGGGTGATGCCGACCTGGTTCAACGCCATGACCACGGCAACCGCATACACCAGGTAGCTCACTAGGGTGCCGAGGAACTCCTCGAGCCCGACCCGCATCCGTATCTTGCTGAGCAGGGTATCCAGCTCCAGCTCATGGAGGATGCCCTGGACCAGCTTGCCCAGAATCCTGCCGACGATAAACCCGATCAGCAGGATGATCACCGCGATGACCGTATCGGTGAGGACGTCTGCCAGGAGCTGCCGCAAAAACTCGACGGTCGCCATACTCTCTTCCTACCTCCCGCGGTTTATAAACCTTGTCCCCACAACATATAAATAGCGGAGAGCACTTGTCCGGCGTATGGTTGATTACCTCACCCAGATCAAGGAGCTGGAAGCGGAGATCAGCAGGACCAAATACAACAAGGCGACCCAGCACCATATCGGCCTGCTCAAGGCGAAGATTGCCGCCCTGAAAGGCAAGCAGACCGCGCGGAGCGCATCCAAGGGGAAGGGATCCGGCTATGATGTCCGGAAGAGCGGCAATGCCACGGTCATCCTGGTAGGATTCCCCTCGGTGGGGAAGAGCACCCTGCTCAACAGCCTCACCAACGCGCACTCCGCAGTGGCTGCCTATGCCTTCACCACACTGAAGGTCATCCCCGGGCTGCTGGAGCACCGGCATGCCCAGATACAGATCCTTGACGTGCCCGGGATCGTGCAGGGTGCGGCCGCGGGCACCGGCAGGGGGAAAGAGGTGCTGGCCGTCATGCGCAGCGCGGACATGGCGCTGCTGCTGATCGACGTGCACCACCCGGAGCATCATCAGGTGCTCCTCAAGGAGATCTATGACACCGGACTGCGGCTGAACGAGCGGAAGCCAGACGTGCGGATCAAGAAGACATCCCGCGGCGGCGTCCGGATCGGGAAGACGGTGAAGCTTGCCCTGGACGACCAGACGATCGTCTCCATCCTGCATGAGTTCAAGATCACCAATGCCGATGTGCTCATCAGGAGCCCGACCAGCGCTGACCAGATCATTGACTGCGTCGAGGGGAACAAGATATACATCCCGGCCCTGACAGTCATCAACAAGATCGACACGGCCTCCCCCGAGCAGGTGCGGTCTGCCGTGAAGCAGGCGCAGGCGGACCTTGCGATATCCGCGGAGCGGCAGGAGCACATCGACGAGCTGAAAGACCTGATCTTTGCCCGGCTCCGGTTCATGCGCGTCTGCCTCAAGGAGCCGGGAAAGCCGGCGGATACGGATGATCCCCTCATCATGTTCACCGGCTGCACCCTCCGGGATGTCTGCCGAAAGCTTCATAAAGACTTCGAGACCAAGTTCAGGTTCGCCCGGGTCTGGGGGAAATCCGTCAAGTTCGACGGGATGAAAGTGACCAAGCTGGACCATACGCTGCAGGACGAAGACATCGTGGAACTGCATATCAATTAAGGATTTTCATCTTCCTCAGCTCTGTATCAACCAATCCTTGCACCTGCCCTATATCTATATTTTGATAGCCTTTTCTTACCCTTTTCACCAGTTCCATGGTCACTTTCTGGACAACCTTTTTTCTGATGTATTCCTTATCCCTATCCGGCAAAGGCACATCTGCAGGATTTATCTTCTCCCGGTATCGTCGGGCGATCTCCAGGCTTTGTTGTCAGCTCTTTTTCATATTTACTCGCAATTTCCTGGTCATCAATGGCCTTCTCCAGGACTTTATGGATAACTGCATTTGACAGGTTGCCCACCACCTTGCTGATAAGCTTATTCCTGTTCATGGGTTACCTGCCCCATTATCTGGGCAAACGTGCTTTTGTACAGGTTCCTGAACCTCTTTACGAACGCTGCTTTCTGCACCATGTTTTCCCTGATTTCTCCACTGTTCTTTATACCAAACACCTTGGTTATCTCCTTCTCCACCATCTCCTTGTGAATCTTCTCATGCCGGAGATACAAGGCAATGCTTATTATATTCCTGGTCAGGTAATATTTTTCTCTCCCGCTGAGCATCTCAAAATTGTCGATGAGCGTCTTGCTCTTCAGGAGATGGAGGTCCAGAAGACGGTAATCTATCCTCCGCTGGACACGGTAAATGAATCTCTTCTCCGCGATGCACTTGCTCAACATGATCTGGTATACCGGATCCACTGCCAGGCTATTCACCATTGCTGCATTGTCCATAGCAATGATGTGCGCCCGGATCCCGATCTCCTGCGCTATCTTCTCTCCGATAACATTTACCGGTATAGCATTACTGCTGATGATGATTATATCGATGTCCCTAAAATCAAAACCCGGATCTACGAATGAACCAGTGATGATGATATTTTCGCTTTCATCATACCTCCGGACAATCTCCACCACCTTATGCACGATCTCTACCTTTATCGGCTCGATATGCTGCATGCCATGCATGTACAGGCTTTCCCGCCTTTTTACCCGAGCCGCCGGGCTGAGCACCACATAGCTGCCCGGCTGAAAGCCGCTCCGGTTTTTCGGAATGTACACCTGGTCCATTCTGCTTCCCCTGCTGATCCTGGCGATGATTTCCATATTACGTAAAATTACGTAATATTATATAAAGGTTTCGGTTGGAGCCATGCGCATCCGAATGTTTTTAAATGAAGATGGGTGTACCCTCCCCATAGGGCTCGTAGCTCAGCAGCAGAGCGCGTCGTTCGCAACGACGAGGTCGCGGGTGCGATTCCCGCCGAGTCCATTATGCATGAGGGGGAGTGGAAGCGGCATATCCGGCGGCTGCAGAAACGCACCAGGGAAGTCTCCAACAAGAAGACGCTTATCGCGCACATTACCCGCGCAGTCACTGATGCGGCCTGTCGCCTTATCCCCTCCCGGAAATTCGGCATCCTGTTTTCCGGCGGGCTGGACAGCAGCGCGCTGGCGCTTATCATCCGGCAGAAGACCAGCAATTTCCTCTGCTATGCGGTGGGGTTCCAGGACGGCACGAAACTGCCCGATGATATCCGGGAGGCGAAACGCGCTGCACGCATGCTTGGGGTGCGGCTCCGCTTCAGGATTCATTCCCTTGCGGAGATCGAGCCGATTATCGAGCACACCATCCGAATCCTGGGGAGGCATGCGGATGCGGTGAATGTGGGGGTAGGAGCGGTTGCCGTTGCCGCCGCGCAGCTGGCGAAACAGGATAAGGTAAACACGTTCTTTACCGGGCTGGGGAGCGAGGAGATCTTCGCCGGTTATGAGCGGCATAAGGTCAAGGATGTCAATGCAGAATGCTGGCGCGGCCTGGCAAGGATGTGGG
>DATDVW010000075.1:0-11554 GCA_035289865.1 Candidatus Nanoarchaeia archaeon | reverse complement strand
TCCGCAATCTCCCCGTTGGGGTGCAGCGGCACGTTGAAGTCCACGCGCAGCAGCACTCTTTGCTGAGAAACCTGCAATTCTTTGAGGGTGCGGAAGGGCATGGAAACATGCGCAGAGCGGGAGTATTTATAATTTGTTGTTTCGCCCGGATAAAATTAGCCAGAGACTCCGACTGTAACCTCTTTTATATCCTTCAGGGGGATCTTCTGAGAAACGTCCAGGATTTCGATAGCCATCATCTTATTATCTTTGGTCATGTCGATGACGACGCCATCGCTCACTTCTTTGCTGACGTCATACTTGCCATCCTGGAACTTAATGCGCATGATATCATGCTTGTGGTCAAAGCTTATTCTCATTGTCGTACATACCTCGCAGGTTTGGTATAATAAGCGGTAATCACTATATAATCCTTTGCATCACGCTCAAAGACCACTCGCAGAAGCTTATCCACAATCAACCGGTGCGCAATCTGCCTTCCTTTATTGCCCGTCACCACCTCTAGGGGCTTCAAAAGGGCAGATTCAACCTCTTTCTTGCCGATCTTCCGGTCGCTTAACGTTTCTTCTGCATATTCCGTATATATGATATCCATGTAGGGGGTCTTGATACCAACTGGTATCTATCATTTTCTGGAGGCTTGCCTGCTTTCTATAATTGATCGCCACTGAATATGCGTAATTCTCCCGCATGAATGCCTCAAGCGAGATGTATGCCGTTAAATGCTCAGTCTCCAGCTCTTCACTCCCTTTTTCTTTGCATCATCACTTTCCCGGATGGCGTCCCTCATCCCGGGATCTCTCAGTATATCTGTCTCGAGAAACTCCTCGGACCTTATGCTTGGCTCTCTCTTTGGCATGGGAAATAGGGAATCATAACCTTTAAAAACATGACGGCTATTCCCGAGACATGGACGGCCTGGAGCGTGATATTTACCAGCTTGAGAATGACGCAGATGAGATGCGGACCCTCTGTGCCAGGGGGAATCGCTGGGGCATCACCTTTCTCAAGGGCGGCGCCATGTCCGAATTAGAATATTGTGCTCTTTTCTTGCAGGCAACGATAATGTATCTCAAAAAGGAGAATAGGCGCAAGGTACAGACCGACACATTGGAGGGCACCATCACTACTGAGCGCAAATATGGTGTTCTCGGCACCTTTGGCGGCCAGCGGTTCGATGCATGGATTGAGAATGCACAGGGCATTCAGGAAGTCCGCTTTCTGGTCAGCGAGTTGACCTATGTCGGTGCATTTCCCTACTCTCCGAATTAGTTTTTCCTTTCCCCCCCACGAACGCCCTGCCATAAATCAATAAATTATATATACTGCCGTCATCCCGCACTCTGCATGCCCCTCGGAACATGGATAGCCGCCCACTTCCTCAATCCGCCAGGGCTCTACGCCCTCCTCTCACTTATCCCCCTGGTCCTGCTCTACCTCATCCGCCCCAAGCCCAAGCGCCAGACCATCCCCAGCCTCATGTTCTTCTTCAGGAACCGGGAGCGGAGCAGGATGAACTCCTTCCTCCGCTACCTCTCCCGGAACCTCCTCTTCATCATGCACCTCCTGGCAGTCACCCTCCTGGCGATAGCCATCGCCACCCCCTATATCCTGGAGAGGCAGAAGATCACTACTGAAACAACCGCCATTGTCCTGGATGTCTCCGCCTCCATGCAGGCAGAGGACGGGCTCTCCACCCGGTTTGCGCGGGCAAAGGATATCGCCCGGGATGAGCTGGGCAAGCGCAACACCCTGGTCATTGCCGGCGCATCAGCCGAGATCCTGGCCAAGGACCAGAGCCCGGGAGAGGTGGAGGACATCATCAGCTCCCTGGAGGCAAAGGATACCCCCACTGCTCTCGGCGAGGCCATCCTGCTTGCCGGCGACAGCATCGATCGGGGGAAGGTAGTAGTGATCTCCGACTTCATCGCGACCGGCTCTGACCCAGCCATCGCGAAAAAGCTGGTGGAGGCCAAGGGCATCATCGTGGACTTCATCCCGGTAGTCTCCCCGGCAAAGAACATCGGCATCATTGACCTGATCGTGAACGAGGAGAACTCCGTCGCCTACATCAAGAACTATGGCGATCAGCCCGCTGCCGCGGCCATATCCATCCTGGACATCAGCAGAGAGCTGGACATCGCTCCGGGCTCCATCGAGACCTTCCATTTCACCACCCCCTCAGGCGCCACCGAGCTCCGCCTGGATGCGGATGATGATCTTGCCGTGGACAACATCGCCTATCTCTCTGCGCCGGAGCAGAAGACCATCAAGACATTGCTCATCACGAACCATAGAGGGAGCAACATCGAGTATGCCCTGGCAGCCTCGCCGAGGATAGCCCTGGAGGTGGTGGAGCCTCCCATCGTCCCCCATGTCGCCCATGACCTGGTGGTGCTCAGCGATGTCGAGGCCAGGCTCCTCCTCAAGGAAACGGTCAATGAGATGGCAGATGCCGCTGCCGCAGGCTCCGGGATCATCATCATGGCGCAGGATGACCTTGCGGATATCGAATGGGGGGGACTGCTGCCCGTCTCTATCAGCGGAAGGGGCGGGGAGAGCAAGATCACCAGGCAGATACTCAACAAATACACCGAAGACATCGTCTTCGGCTCTACCCGCGGCTATCTCCGCACCAGCAGCGCCGCAGGCTCCATCATCGCCTCTGCCCAGGATAATTCCTCCCTGATCGTCTACCAGGAGCAGGGCAGGGGCAAGGTGCTCTATTACGGCATCATCGATGGGGAATCCTCGTTCCGGACAACCCCCTGGTACCCGATATTCTGGGACAACATGGCGCGCTTCCTGGTCGGCAGGGAGGACATCGCCCAGCTCAACAAGAGGACAGGGGCGTTCATCGGCGCCGAGCGCTATGATGAATCCGGCTTTGTCGATCTCCAAACCAGGACAGTTGCGTTCAACCTGCTCAACGAGGAGGAATCCGGCATCAACCCGGATGCCGCGGTGCAGGAGACGCTCAGGCAGATCGCCCAGCAGCAGTCTGCGCTGCAGCGCCCCCGCCCGGTCGACCTTGCCGTCGTCCTGTTCGCCCTGCTCGTCATCCTCCTGGAGCTCCTCTTCATCAAGTTCCGGGGTGACCTATGATCCTCACCTATCCGGACAGGCTCTATTGGATCTTGGTGGCGGTCATCGCCCTCTACCCGCTTATCCGGTTTGACTTTGTGCAGGTGACCGACCTCCGGGACAAGCTCAAGCGCCGGCGCATGAGGAAATATGTCTTTGCCCTGCGCAGCCTGGCAGTCGCCCTCCTGATATTTGCCCTTTCCGGGCCGGTATTCGAGGTCTCTTCCTTCACGAGCGGGGAGACATCCCTGGTCCTGCTCACCGACCAGTCTGATTCCTACAGCATCTACGATACCGGCTCGCTGCCCGGCCTGGTGGACAGCCTCAACAGCAGGATCCCGGTCAAGACCCAGCAGATCGGCTCGGAAAAGGTCTCCGCGGTCGGCGATGGCATCCTGCTCAACCTGGAGGAGAACACCCATATCCTGGTGGCGAGCGACGGCAACGCCAACTTCGGCTCCCCCCTAAGCGATGTCCTGTTCGTGGCAGCCTCCCTCAACGCCACCATCCACCTCCTGGAGCTGGAGCAGGAGAAGGATGAGTGGGCGGTCCGCATGGTGGGCCCCGGCGAAGTGGTCGCTGATGTGGTGAATGAATTCGCCGTCGAGGTGGATAATCCCCGCCAGGTGAATGTCCGCGTCACGGTGGAGGCGGACGGCCGGCTCATCTATGATGAGGTGACGGGAAAGCAGGAGATCCCCATCAAGCAGGCGTTTGGCCCCGGATTCCACCGCATGACCGCAAGGATAGATTCCCTGGATGCCTTCTCCCAGAACAATGTCTACTATAAGGCGGTCCAGGCAGTGGAGAAGCCCAGCATCCTCTTCGTGGGAGGGGAAAGCTCCCCGCTCTTCTCGGTCCTCAGCCAGCTCTACAGCGCGAAGCGCGGGACACTGGATGACGACCTCTCGCCGTATGCAGCAGTGGTCATGGACAACATTCCCGCGCAGCAGGTGTCCAGCCGCCAGGTGGATGCGCTGGGCGATTATCTGCATGAGGGCAATGGCCTGGCGGTGGTGGGCGGCAAGGATGCCTATGACCGGGGCAGCTACCAGGGCTCCTACCTTTCCACTTTGCTTCCGGTCGAGACCGGCACCGGAGAGCTGGAGGAGAAGAAGCTCCTCAACGTGGTGGTGATGATTGATGTCTCCTCTGGAGGGAGGGAGCCAGCTCCCTTCGATCCCCACGGGACCGGGGCAGTGGAGATCGCCAAGGCGCATGCCTATGCCCTGATTGACCGCTTCGCCCCCCAGGACAACGTCGCCTTTACCGCGTTTGACGAGCAGGTGTACATCCTCTCTCCGCTCTCCACCATGGGCCAGAAAGACCTGGAGAAGCTGCGCCAGGACATCAAGACGCTCCAGCCGAGCATCTATCCCAACACGCTCATGGATGTCGCCCTGGACACCGGGGTGAGCCTCCTCACCGGCTCGCAGGGGAACAATTACATCATCATCCTCTCGGACGGCGGCGATCCCGGCTATTGGGCAAAGCCCATGTTCCGCATCTTCAGCGCCGCGAACGAGAACAATATCAAGATCATCGCCGTAGGGACAGGCAGGATATCCGACTGCGAGAAGTTCCGCCAGGAGAATCCCGACGGCTACTGCTTCAAGGACATCACCCAGATCGTGCATTTCAAGAAGCTCCGCGACATGGCAGTCCAGACCGACGGCCTGTTCATCCCCCCGGGAGAGACCGCAGAGGACACCAAGTCCCTGATCATCGAGCTCGGCATCCAGAACAAGGAGGCGCGCTCTGATGAGGAGCAGTACAATCTCCGCATCCGGGAATTCTACCATTTCATCACCGAAGACCTGGACCTTGCCGCCTCGGTCAGCGGGTTCAATTTCGTGGTGCCCAAGAGCAGCGCCCAGCTGCTGCTGATGAACGGCGTGGGCAACCCCATCCTCACCGTCTGGCGGTTCGGCCTCGGAAGGGTCGCTGCCCTCTCCACAGACGACGGCAATGCCTGGGCCGGCGAGCTCTTCAGCAGCCATAACACCGAGCTGATCTCCCGCATCGTGAACTGGGCGGTCGGCGATCCCGGCAGGAAACATGGCTACTCGATCCATATAGATGATACCACCCTGGAGCAGGATGCCCGGATCCGCGTCCGCTCCGACCGGATCCCCGTGGCAGAGAAGATCAACTTCGTGAAGGTGGACGAGAACACCTACACCGGGAACGCTCCTGCTCCCTCATTGGGCTTCCAGAGCCTGCTCGGCGCGGCCTATGCGGTCAATGCCGAGCCGGAGTACCAGCATATCGGCATCAGCCCGGAGCTGCAGGGCCTGGTGCAGGCGACCGGTGGAAAGGTATTTAAACCGGAGGAGAGCGCGAAGATAGCGGACCATGTGGTGAGCAGGTCGCGGATAGTAACCACCGAAGAGAAGATGCTGATATGGCCGTTTGCGCTTGCCGCCATCGTCCTGTTTTTAGGAGAGATTTTCATGCGGAAGGTGATCGAGAATGCCTAGCCCCGGCCAACCGGCAGGGTACATGGACAAGAACGTGAATGCCTACCTGCTGGGCATGATCATCCTGGTCGTGGCCTCCATCGTCGGAGGGACGCTCTACTACGGCAGCAGGTTCTCGAACGTCACCGGGGACTACAACGCCCTGATATCCCGGATCGAGAGTCTCCAGGCAGAGCTGCTCCGCTCCCAGTCCGAGTACAACTACACCATCCAGTCCCTCAGCCAGACCTCTGAGGAGAAGGAGAACCTCAAGAAGGTATACACCGTCACCACCTCGGAGCTCAAGGACACCGCAGAGGACCTGAACGAGACCCTCCGCACCGCCAAGCTGGAGCTGAGCGGCCTCAAGGAGGTGCTGGCTGACGTGCAGCAGGAGCTCTCCTCGGTCAAGAGCCAGCTCAACAATGTCCGCGATGACCTGAACGAATGCAAGGATGACTACAACAGCTGCCAGGACGACCTTGCCGCCTGCCAGGGGTGATGATTATTCCGCAATGCCCGCAATGCCGTGCAAATCATGATGATATGGTAAATGGGATACATATCTGCGCCATCGGCGGCGGTGCGACGGCTGCGCCTATGAAACACCCCGAAGGGGGCAACCCCCGTTTCATCGCACGCCGCCATGAAGGCGGCATGCGGCACATGACACCTTGCGACACATGACACCGGACAAGACGATAGGAACACCATGAGACCCATCATCGCCATGCTGCGCGAGCTGCGCGGAGAGATTAGGAAGATCATCGTCCTGGATAGCCTGGTCGATGCGGTGATCATCTTCCTGGTGTGCTATATCCTCCTGGTGCTGCTGCATATCTATCCCCTGCTCGCGGTCCTTCCGGGAGGCATCGCCTATTACCTGCTCTACCGGCGGAAGCGGGAGAGCTCCTCCCTTGCCGATGTGGAGCGGAAAAACCCCCAGCTGCAGGAGATGCTCCGCACCGCCGCGGACAACGTCAACGAGGACAACACCATGGTGAACGCCCTGGCGCAGGATGTCCTCGCCAGGATGCAGCGCGTCGCCTCGTCATCCTTCATGGACCTGAGGCATCTCTTCGTGAAGCTCGCCGCCATCTCCCTCCTGTTCATCGTGGCGATATACTTCGTCTCCGCAAACATCCAGGTGCTGAGCTACGACAACCTGATCAAGGGGATCAACTACCTCCCGAAGAAGATCCTGGGGGACAAGGATGGCCTGTTCGGTGACGAGTCCCTCGCAACCCTCAGCAGGGAAAATGTCGCCATCGAGCTCGATCCGCTCAGCTACGAGATCAACCTGGACCAGGTGAAGCCCGCCCCGGAAAAGGCCTTCCGCGACCAGTTCCCCAGCGAGGTGGTGGCGCAGGGAGCACGCGCCTTTGAGGAGAACATCCCCAAGGACCAGCAGCAGCTGGTGAAGGACTATTTCGAGCAGCTGAACGCGGAATGATACTGCATAATCCTAAACAACAAAGTTTAAAAACACTGGAAATGGGGTGACATGCATGCCAAAGACCATCGAGAGCATCAAGAACCTGGATAAGCTCAAGGAGACCTTTGACGCCATCATGGAGGAGATGTCCCGGGTGATCATCGGCCAGCAGGAGGTGGTCAAGCAGATCCTCATCGGCATGCTCTGCGACGCCAATGTGCTCCTGGAGTCCTATCCCGGCCTCGGCAAGACCTTGATGATCAAGACCCTGGCCCAGACCATGGACCTCAAGTTCTCCCGCATCCAGCATACCCCGGACCTCATGCCGAGCGACATCACCGGCACATATGTGATCGAGGAATCTTCCGGAAAGAAGCAGTTCAAGTTCCAGCCCGGGCCGATCTTTGCCAACATCGTCCTGGCAGACGAGATCAACCGCGCCACGCCCAAGACCCAGTCAGCGCTGCTCGAGGCCATGCAGGAGAAGCAGGTCACGGTGGGCAACGATACCTATATCCTGGAAAAGCCCTTCTTTGTCCTGGCGACGCAGAACCCCATCGAGCAGGAGGGGAGCCTGGCGCTGGACCAGGCAGTTCTGGTTGGCAACCAGCTCAAGACAGGAAAGGAATTGCTGGAATCAGCGCAGCATCATTGTATTGCGGAAGATGAAAAGGGCATACGCCTGTACCAGCTCCACGAGGATGCGGTATCCCTGACCACTGACGGGAAACTGCAGAAAGCTCCCTGCCTGCTGTACACGCTGCCCTACACCGGTGAGATGATTACCATCACCACCAGGACAGGAAAGCGGCTGACAGTCACGAAAAATCATCCCTTCCTGGTCAATAATCACGGGATAATGGTGTGGAAGAAGGCGGAAGAGCTGACCAAAGAGGATTATCTGGTCAGCCCGGCAAAACTGTCCATAACCCCCCAAAAGCCGGTATCGCACGAAGAAGCGTTGGTGAAAATACAGCGCAGTGTGGGCGACATGCCTCGTGATATATCTTATGATAAGGATTTTGCATTCTGGATCGCCTGCATCCTTTCTGACGGCTCTGTTGACCGGAGGGGCGTTGAATTCTGGCAAAAAAACTATCCGGAAGCGCTCGAGCGCTTTGTTTCCCTTTCCCAGGGCTACGGGCTTCATCCGCTGGTGAACACCAGCAGGGGCTGCAGGTACGTGCGCATCAATTCCAGAAGCCTCGTGCAATACCTTGAGGCAAGGTTCGGCATCAGGCAGGGCAAGGAAAAGGAGATTCCGCAATCATTCCTGGGGTTTCCCGATGACATGAACAGGGAGTTCCTCCGGGCATTCATCGCCCTGGAATCCAGCCTGCGGGACAACAGGATAGTATTCACCCAAAAAAGCGCCAGCAATGTCAATATCATATCCTATATGCTCCTGCGCGAGGGGATACTGCCGTGGATACGGCGCGATGGGAGGATTTTCAGGCTCAAAATACAGGGCAAGGATGTTCCTCAGTACCTCGGCGCCGTCGGCTGGCTGTCCGCGGACAAGATGAAAGATATCATCCTGGACCGGGAGATACGCTCCAGTTTCCGGGTGGTCCCGGTCCATCGGGGAAGGATACTGAAGCTGGTGCAATCGCTCGGGCTGAACAGCTTCCACACCCTGCCGGGAAGAAAAAAGCTGGTATCGTGTGCATGGTATGGAAGCTACAAGGGGATAAAAGAGGGAGAGAGTGTCATGTCTGTTGATGCGCTGCACCTGTTTGTCGGGGACATGAAAGAGGAGATCCGCCTCAGGAAATCTGCAGACTTTATCTCATCCGGTGAGACCAGCCCGCGGCAGTTTGCCGCAGGCGTCGGGATGCCGATGGCCGATATCTCTGCGCAGCTCCATGTTTCCAAGAACCAGGTGTGGAAGCTCTATGGGCATCCGGGCGGCACAGGCGCCGTGCAGGTGAGTATCAGGGAATTCCTCAGGGAGGCGTACAGCACGTGCATGGCCGAAGCAGAGCAGCTCGTGAGATACTGCGAGGGCCTGCTGAGCGAAGATATCCATTATGACCGGATAAAATCCATAGCCTATGCCGATTACGATGGATTGGCATTTGGCCTGACCGTGCCCGGGCTGCAGAACTATGTTGCCGGATTCGGAGGCTGCGGCATCAGCCATAACACCTACCCTCTGCCTGAGGCCCAGGTGGACCGCTTCCTCTTCAAGGTGCTGGTGACCTATCCCTCCTATGAGGAGGAGGTAGAGATCGTCAACCGCTACACCAGCCCCCTGCAGGATGGGGGCCCCAAGCCGATCCTCAGCGGCAATTCCCTCAAGCTGCTGCAGGAGCTGACCAGGCAGGTGCCGATCGCGGATGATATCAAGCGGAAGGCGGTCTCCATCGTCACCGCAACCAGGATGAACAAGGACCTGATACTCTACGGCGCATCCCCCCGGGCATCCATCGGGCTGATCCTCGCTGCCAAGGGAAAGGCCCTGATGGAGGGCAGGAAGTTCGTCTCGCTCAAGGATGTCTATGAGATGGCATTCCCGGTCCTCCGCCACCGGATCATCCTCAATTTCGAGGCAGAGCGCGAGGGCAAGACTCCCGACGACATCGTCAAGGCCATCATCTCCAAGGTCACCTAGGTATCCACAGATGCGCGATCATGGGAAGGGAAAAATCCATGCAAAGCCTGAATCGGGAAGAGACTGTGCGGCGCTGCCCGGACTGCGGGAGCACCCGCATCGAGTACCGCAGTGGAGAGGAGTTTTGCACGAAATGCGGGCTCGTGATAGCCTAGCGGTAGACGGATGATCAGCACAGATTTTCTCCGGCAGCTGGACAGGTTCAGCCTGGTAGTCAAGAAGCGCATCACCTCGAGCTTCGTCGGTCCGCAGAAGTCGCAGGCCTACGGCCGGGGCCTGGTCTTCAAGGACTACAAGGACTATGTCCCGGGCGACGATTTCCGCGCGATCGACTGGAAGATCTACGCGAGGACCGAGCGCCTCAACATCAAGCGCTTTGAGGAGGAGCGGAACATGACGCTCCGCATCCTGCTGGACGCCTCAGGCTCCATGAACTTCGGGGAGCGGACCAAGAAATACGAGTACGGCGCCATGATCGGCATCGGCTTTGCCTACATGGCCTACAAGAACAACGAGCGCTACACCTTCTCCACCTTTGCCGAGGGCATCCAGCCCCTCCGCGCCCGGAAGGGAGGGGGCCAGCTCCTCGAGATGGTGCACCGCCTCAACACGGTCGAGCCGCGCGGCCTGTCGCGGTTCAAGAACTGCCTGGACGAGTACAAGCGCTTCATCGACTCCAAGTCCATCATCATCCTGATATCTGACTTCCTCTTCGACCTGGAGCCGGTCAAGGAGGTCCTGCTCCGCTACAAGCGGAGCGACGTCATCGTCATCCAGGTGCTCGACCCGGTGGAGAAGAACCTCACCTATACCGGCGACATGATCCTCAAGGATGCGGAGACCAACGCCAGCATGCGCACCTTTGTCTCCCAGCGGCTGAAGCGGCAGTACCAGGAGCAGCTCGCCGCCCACATCACCAGGCTGAAGGACATCTGCAGCCGCACCAACACCGAGTACCAGCTCGCCATCACTGATACTCCCATATTCGAGACGTTTTATCAGATACTGCGGTGACGCTGGAGAGGGGATATCTAGACTAGTAAAATGTCAGTTTTCCACCATTCTATGAATGGTGGTTGAGGTGGAAAACTGAGCATGCTCGAAATGTGGCAGGGGGTGAGCGAAGCGAACATTCCACCAGTCTTTGACTGGTGGTCCCCCTGCCACATTTTGACAGCAGGCAGAATCCGGAGAGTCAGGTAAGGCCGAGTTTCCTTTTCATCAGTTCCCGGAACGCGGGGAACATTTCCCTGACGGCGTCAATCGTTTCCTGTTGGGTTTCTGTCCAATCTTTCCCGCAAAGAATACAGCCTTTTCAGGTGCGTTTTATACGCTTCTTTGTGCTTGCCGATGGTTAAGAGCCAGATGGCATTCCCTTTGATATAATACACGAGCCGGATGTTCCTGGTGATGGGCTCCCGATAACAGTTCACCCCGCCGCTTAAATGCTTCTCTCTTTCCGGATTCTCTTTAATCTTCTTCTTTTTATTGTAAAATATGGTAAGATCACTCGTGCTTAACTTATCCAAATCCTTAAAGAAATCAGGATGCTCTTTGATTTCTCATTCAGCCAATCTGGGCCCCCCTCCTCTTCAGATAGCTGTCCAGCTCTTTCTCGGTTTTTCCAATGGAGGGGTCTGCTTCTATGTCTGCAATCCTTTCTTTAACTATTTTATCTTGGTCAAACAGGTCCGTAACATCCGCTATTAAATTCTCTACATCGGCAAGCACTTTGTTGAATTTTTCTTCAGAAACGGCGATGTTTGCCATGCGGTCTGAGGCGTCACATCGCCTTTATAAAACTAGCGATTTATGGGACACGGCGGTGACGCCGCGGCTTCTGCCTTTTCGGCTGCCTGATAAACTCGCGGATCTCCAGCCCGATCTTCTGCACAAAGACTCCGGCGATCCCCCATAAGAAGGGCAGCCACAGCGGAATTCCCCGGACATCGGGCGCATACT
>DATDVW010000074.1:0-17291 GCA_035289865.1 Candidatus Nanoarchaeia archaeon | reverse complement strand
GGCCGCCCGTTATCCGCTCGCGCCTTTCTTCCCCTCGCCGGCCAGCACATTCCGGGTGCACTGCACCCGGGTCTGGCATGAGCGCTACTCCGGCGCCGAGATTGCCGAGGCAGCGGGCTCCGCCGTCAGCCATCCGGTCGACCTGGAGCAGCCTGATGTCATCATCTACGCGTATCTTTTCCAGGACCAGGCATACATCGGCATCGACATCGCCGGGTTTGACCTGAGCAAGCGTGACTACAAGATATTCCATATCCCCTCATCGATCAAGGGCACCCTTGCCTATGCCGCTGTCCGGAACGCTGCCGGGGCTGCCCACCTGCTTGACCCGCTGTGCGGCTCCGGAGAGATCGCGATCGAGGCTGCCCTCTACCTTCGATGCGTCTCTCCGCACTTTTTCCGGAAGGACGCGTTCCTCTTCACCAAGCTTCCGCAATTCGCGTCATTCTCTTTCGCGGCGATCGATGCCCTCCAGCGCCCGTCCCCATCCAAGATCACTGCAGGAGACAGCCAGTTCCGCTGCATCCACGCGACGCAGAAAAATGCGCAGATCGCCAACATCCGGGACGCCATCACCTTTTCCCGGCTGGATATCGAATGGCTGGACACCAAATTCCCCAAAGAGAGCATCGGCCTTATCGCGAGCAGGATCCCTCCCGGGGCTGCCCGGAAGACGCTGTCCGAGCTCTTTTATCAGGCAGCCTATATCCTCACCCCGGCAGGAAGGCTGTCGCTGCTTACCGCCGCTCCCGCCGCCCTCCTTGCGGAGGCCGCACACCACCCCTTCCACTGCGCCGCCGAGCATAGCATCTGGCAGGGGAAGGAGCAGTTCGCCCTGCTTTCTTGCCAGCGAAAGGCATAAATATCCCTGCCTTTCCTGCAATACCATGCCCTCCTGCGAGCTCTGCGGCACCCCTGGGGAAACCGTCCGGGCACTGGTGGAGTCTGTTGAAGTCCGGGTCTGCACCAGTTGCACCGCCTACGGCGAAATCCTCTCCTCACATCCGCTTCCTGCAAGAAACCAGCCTGTGCCTGCTGCCCAGAGGCAGCTGCATGTCATCGTTCCGGATTATGCCGCACGCATCAAGGCATCGCGGGAAAAGCTCGGTCTCTCGCAAGAGGCCTTTGCCCGCCTCCTGAATGAGAAGCGCACCGTCATCCACGTCCTGGAGGTGGGGAAGGTCGCGCCGAGCATGCCGCTTGCACGGAAGCTGGAGCGCATCCTCAAGATACGCCTCATCGAAGAGTACCAGGAGACCAGCGTGCCCCGGCAGCAGCATACTGCTTCCTTTACCTTGGGAGACTTCATCAAGATAAAAAAAGAGCAGTGAGCCTTGCCCGGTAGAGCTGCGCAAGCTGCTTCATGTATCGGAATGCCTCGTGCACCCCGAGCTTGCTGCTCCCCTGCCTTCGGTCAGTGAACATATAGGGAATTTCGGCTATCCTTCTTACCCTTCCCCTGGCCAGGATCTCCAGGAGGATCTTGAATCCCGCAACCTGCAGCCGTATCCCTGCGATGACGGAGCGCCTCATGGCAAAAAATCCTGAAAGGGGATCATGCACACCATGCGCTGCCGCCAGGGGCCGGCACAGCAGCCGCGCGCCGCCGCTGATCGCCCGGCGGGCGAGCGGCCAATTGCGGACGCCCCCTCCCGCGCAGTACCTGCTCGCGATGGCCAGGTCGCTTTCCCTGAGGGCGTCCACCAGGCGCGGGATGAGCTCCGGCGGGTGCGAGAGGTCGGCATCCATCACCACGATATGCTTCCCCTGCGCCTGGCCGCATCCTGCAATGACTGCAGAGCCCAATCCCTCCTTTTCCCGACGATGGATACATCGCACAGGGTATCTTGCTGCCAGCTGCTCCGCCCGCCTGCCCGTGCCATCCGGGCTGTGGTCATCAACAATGATGATCTCATGCCCCTTCAGAACTCTGTCTATCCTCTGCACCAGCACCGCCAGGTTCTTCCGCTCATTGTATGTCGGAATGACTATGGAGACCTGCACCATCTTTCGCTCTTTCGCCTCCTGCTGCGCTACTCCACGCTGGCAGGAACCATGTTCCCTTCCTTGTGGAGCATGTACCATTGCATCGGCTTATGGAGAAATACCCGGAATATCCCCTTGTTGACATAATAAGTGACGATGATGCCGATGCTCAGGGATGCGGCGACCATCCTGGCGATCTGCTTTCGGTACTGCATCCGCTCGAGCGAATACATCCCGGCGACCAACAGGCCGATGGTCATGAGCACATTCATCCCCAGCTCCGAGAAGAACCGGGGAATATCGATCGGGCCCGGGGCATGGAAGACAAAGCTGATCGTGCCCCAGGCAAACGTCATCAACAGGAATACCGAGAAGAAATACCCGCTGGCCTGCACAAAGATGCTGAACTTCTCGCGGAGGCTGATGCCCCGGTCCAGGAATATGCCCTTTCCATGATCCTTGAATGCCTGGCATACCCCGTACGCCCAGCGCATCTGCTGCCGATACAGGTCTTTTGCCGTCTGGGGGACCTCGCCCGCGCATTCCAGCGTGTCCAGGTACACGATCCTTTTCCTCTCGCGGAGCAGCCGCAGGGAGTATTCGATATCTTCAGTCAAGCTGCCATGCTTCCATCCTCCCAGCTGCACCAGCGTATCTTTCTTCACCGCCTCTGCCGAGCCGCAGAGCATGGCGATATCGCTCTTTTTCATGAACGGGAGGACGACCTGGTGGAAGACCGCAATAATGGTGGCGCCCAGCACCGATGCGGCATTCTGCGTGGCGTTGAGGAATTTCCACCGCGCCTGCACGCCGCTCACCTCCCGGTCATGGACAAACGGGGCGACAATCCTCCTCAGGAAATCCCTTTCCGGGACAAAATCAGAGTCAAATACCACGATGATATCGCCCTTGGAATGCTGCAGCATGTGATTGAGGTTCCCGGACTTGAACCCCTGGTTTGAGCCCCTCCTGGTGACCACGATATTGTGGGCCCGGGCAAACGCGTCAATCTCGTCAGACACCTGCCGATCGCTGCTGTCATCGCCGACGATGATCTCGTACCTATCTTTTGGGTAGTCAAACTCCAGGCAGCGGGCTGCGCACCGGAGCGCTACCCGCTCATTATAGGTTGGGATCTGCACTGTCACCAGCGGGGCTTCCTCATCGCTGATGCTCTTCTCCCTGCCCCGGGACCGCGTGCATATGCTGTATACGGTTAGGATAAGATACACTGTTGAAATCACCGCCATCGCTCCGAGGAAGAGCTTAAAGAGCGCGTACGACACCAGGTATATGGCATCCTGGGGGATATAACCCTGGACGACTACATACACATGCTGGATTCCTGCGAACATTTCAGCGAACGACATCATGGCAACGCATTTACCTCTTGAAAAACATCATCTTCTGCTTCCTGAATCGTATCACGCTCATAACGATAATGGTATTTAAAACTATCGTATAGGGGAAGTAGAAGAACATCGCGCAGAGGTTCCTGAGGCTGAACGAATCCCGGAACATGCGGATCGCCGCAGCAATCATGATGGCGCTGATGATGCCGGAAAGCACGCCGAAGAGGCTGTATCCGGAGATTCCCCATTCCGGAATCTTATACAGAACAAAGACCGGCCCGGACAGCGTGAACCAGCGGAAGAGGTAGCTGATGATGCTGAGCGCCCCCCCTTCCGGAAGCCAGTAGACCACCTGATACGCGATCAGAGGCAGTGAGAGGAACGCATACCCTGACCACCAGAACTGGTTGACAAAGAGGAAGATGATAGATGGAGAGGCTTTCCAGCTGAGCAGGGCCCGGTTCTTCACCAGGGACTGCAGCACCCCGGTCCACCAGCGCTGGCGCTGGGCGGCAAGCTCCCGCAATGTCCGGGGAACAACAGTGGCGCCGTATGCGGCGTGGGCATGGATGGTCCTGTACCCCGCCCGCCTGATCTCCAGCGCGATGTCCATATCCTCAGTCATGGTGTCCCTCTTGAAGCAGCCGATCTTCTGCAGCACGTCCCTGCGGTAGCAGGCAAGCGCCCCAAAGAACCAGATGCCGTTCCCGAACACCGTGGAGAAGCTCTTCCTGATGAGGTTGTTATAATGGTATTCCACGTTCTGGAAGGTCTCCATCACGGTCTTCGTGCTGCTGACCGTGCTTGTCCCGGTCGTCGCGCCTACACCAGGATCGCTGAACGGCCTGACGATCTCCCTCAGACAGCGGCGATCGAGGACCGTGTCCGCGTCAACGGTGAATATGAGGCGGTGCGCGGCGTGCGCCACTCCCCTGTTCAGGGCTGCCGATTTCCCCTCATGGGCCTGTTCCAGGACAGCAACGTCCTGGTGCTGCCGGGCGATATCCCGCGTCCGGTCGCTTGAGCCGTCATCCACTACGATGACCTCTATCTTCTCCCGGGGATACTGCTGCTGCCTGATCGAGGTGAGGCACGCGCCGATCCCCTTTTCCTCATTATATGCGGGGATGACGATGCTCACCGGTGGCTCATGCGCCGGATATGATCTCCGCACCGCCAGCGAGCCGAGGAATACGATGAATATGAATGCCAGGAACGCAAATAGCACGAAGAACACCATGCCGCCGAAGAACATAATGATGTCGCCCATTATCCCCTCTTATCCGATGACCTCCCACACTTCCACTCCGTCGACCTGATACGCCCTCTTAAATGTTTCGTTGTTCCGCAGGAGAAACAGGAGCCCCTGCCGCTCCCGGTCCCAGACCAGGCCCTGCCGCATCTTCGGCGTGATGAGCACGTAATCCACATCATATTTTGCGAGGTTTTTCCTCACCTGCGCCAAATCCCTGCTCATGAACGTCTGGTTCACGTCAGCGAACCGCTGGCGCAGGTTTGGTGCGTACCATGCATTGCTGTCCACCACCGCCCTTTTCTGCGCGACTTCCTCTATGATGAATCCGTACCGATAGTGGGAGAGCATCGTGTCCCCCGGCAAGCCCCGGATATGCCCGAGCGCCTGCTGCACCTCCCCCCGGATATGCTGCTGCGCATTGGTCACCTGCAGCCCGGCCGCAAACAGCAGGCCGACCGCGACCATGGCGATTGTCGCCCTGCGGATCAGCGGCACTTCCCACCGCATGCGGAGGATGGTGGCGTACGCCTTTGCCGCAAAAAGCACCAGGAAGAAGAGCAGATACAGGCTGCCCGCCTTGTTGAAGCGCTGGGCTGCAATGAGCAGGATGATCCCTGCGTACGCCGCCCAGAACCTGTGCTTCTCCCTCCAGGTGATGATGACGCCGATACCGGCAAGCAGCAGCAGGAACAGGGATATCCCCCCGGCCTGCCCGAGCTCGCTGATTATCCCGCCTGACAGCTCCGGTGGAGGGATCTCCGGGATGCCGAGCGCAGCCACCATGCTTATGTAATATATCGCTGCGATAGTCGTTGTCACCAACACCACCACGAAACAGCGCCGGTCCCCCTTCCAGAGATAATATCCGAGCGCCAGCAATATGACCATCGCCACCTCCCCCACGCCAAAAAATACGGCAATGGAGAAGAGGAGCAGCGCGAGCACGAAGGGAAGTCTGCCCCTGTCCAGGAACAGGAGGGATGCGGCCGCTATCAGCGCAACAAACCCGCTTGCCGCATTCAGGGTGGAGAATGCGTTCATGAACACCGGCGTGATGATGAGGAGCAGCATCGCGCCGTACACCATGCCCCGTTCGATCTCCAGCAGCCTGCCGATGCGGTAGATGCAGTAGAGGGTGAACAGCCCCAGCGCCAGCGGCACCACGATCGCGGCAAACCTGGCCCCCCCGAGCAGGAAGGGGGCAAGCATCAGGTGGTAGGGGCTGAACTGATACAGCCTTCCCCCATAGCTGAGCTCGTCATACTGGGGAACGTCCCCTGCGGCAATCTCCTGCGCGATGCGCACGTGGTAGTATGATTCTTCCCCCAGCAGCACATCCTCCTCCCTTGCCATCTGGATGGCGCTGGGCAGCAGCAGCATGATGGCTGCTGCAACCATAATGTACTTGAGCATGCCTGCGTTGCCGACGTTCATCCGAGCGCGCACCTCACCCGGTATATCTGCACCTCAGCATCATAGATATTCTCAAAGCACTCCTCCGTGACATATGCCGGGACATTGATTCCGTACCTTTCCCTTGCGCGCGGCGAAAAATAGAGATACTCGATGCCGTACTTCTGCAGGAGATCCAGCGCCCCGGTCTCGGAGAAGGTGGTGAACATAAACTGCACGTCCTGGATCCGTTCCCTGCTGTCGCGGATCAGGATGAACCCGTCATCAGCGACATTCTTCTTCCCGGCGATCCCGGAGACCATATTCCCCTCCCTGACGGTCGCCAGCGTGACTCCCTGCGGCTGTTCCCTCAGGAACTCCAGGGCGGCGACCTCGGCGGCAGAGGGCACCTGCCGCATCTCCTCCTGTGCAAATGCCGCTGCGGGCAGGCCCGAGGTTACGACGATGATGATGCCGATACCGGCAAGGATGCTGTCCTTGAACCTATCCACCTTTGTCCGGTCCAGGTACCGCATAAATGCCGCGAAAAACTCTATGGAAAGGGCGACCAGTATGCTGCCGAGGAACAGCAATCCCGCATCCAGCTGGATGAGATTGAGCCAGAGGAGCATCCCGGCCGCCAGCGCAAAGCTCATCATCAGGTATGCGAATTTTCCCTTCCTGCTGGTCAGCCTGCGGTAGATGATATATGCCCCGCCCAGGAAGGGGATGGTGCCGACCTGGTAGATGGCGTGGAGGAGGTCGGTCCGCGGGAAATATTCGGTGAGCAGCACGGCAGGCACGTTCTGCCAGATGACCGCATAGCTGTGCAGGGCCAGGGCCTTCCGGTAGATGATGAATTCCGTCGCCGCCATCAGCACCACGATAAACAGGATAAGCTCAACCTCTGCCCTGCTGAGATCCATCTTCTCGAGGCGGGCGAGAACCAGGTAAAAAAGCAGCCCCAGCACCACGATAAACCCCGCCGGGCTGGTCAGCGCCAGGGCAAGGGCGGCGATGATAAAACCGCTGACAAACCGCGGATGCTCGATGCGCATCAGGCAATAGATCATGAAGAATACCAGCGGGATGATCAGCGTATATGGGGAGACCGCGTTGACGGTCTTCGCCACGAACACCGGGATCATGCCTGCCAGCACCGCGCTCAGCACCATGATCCTCAGCGAGCCCGTGATCTGTTTTGCCAGGTAGAACATGATGATGCTCAGCACCGCCGCCAGCACATTGGGGACGATCTTCGCTGCCAGGCCGAGCGGCATGAAGATGTCGAACCCAGCCAGCAGGTAGGGGAACAGCGGGGCGGTTATCCGCTCCCTCCCCCCATAGCTCAGCTCATCGTAGGATATCAGCCTTCCGGTCCCGGAGATGTGCTCGACCTGGCGAAGGACGGCATACGCCTGGTCATCGCTGAAGCCTTCCGCCTGGAAGGCGAGGAATATCCGGGCTGCAGCTACCCCGAGAAAAATCAGCAGGCCGATGGCCAACTCTGCCTTTGGTCGCATAGCAGGATATCGTACCGCTGGGTATAAAAACCTCACGCTTTCGCCGGGGTTGGTGCGAAACCCTTATTCGTGCGTATGCGGAGCCTGAACAGGCCTCTCCACTTCGCTTCGCTCAGGTCGGGGAGCACATCCTGCGGAACTGTCAAGAACACCTGCCCTTTAGGGCGGGTGTTCTTGAGCACACTCGGAAATCGCCCTCTTGTTCCCAGCTTAAGCAAGGAGGGTGTGAGTCGCGATTTCCGATGTCTACTGATGGGCAGACACGCATACGCACTGTTTTTCGCACCAACCCCATTCCGCCGGGAAGTTTTTTAAACTGGGCATGCTTTATGCCCCCTATGTCCGGCAAGATCCCCTCGGGAAACGCGGTGTTCGACCAGCTGCTGCAGGGCGGGTTTGAGACGGACATCATCACCACCATCTACGGCCCTGCGGGCAGCGGCAAGACCAATGTCTGCATGCTCTGCGCGATCGGCGTCGCGCGCTCCGGCAGGAAGGTGCTCTACATCGACACCGACAACTCGTTCTCCGTGCTCCGGCTGCAGCAGATTGCCCCTGAATACCTGGGGATCCTGGACAAGATGGTCTTCCTCCAGCCGCTCACCTTTGACGAGCAGAAGGAGAGCTTCCAGAAGCTGCGCGAGCTTACCGCGGAGAACATCGGGCTCATCATCGTGGATTCCATCTCCATGCTCTACCGCCTTGAGATAGGGAAGACCGACGACATCTACGAGGTCAACAAGGAGCTGGGGCTGCAGCTGGGCTACCTCACCGAGCTTGCGCGCAAGCTGCATATCCCCGTGCTGGTCACCAACCAGGTCTATGCTGACTTTGATAACAAGGAGAATGTCCGGATGGTCGGCGGCGACCTGCTGAAATACGGGAGCAAATGCCTGATCGAGCTCAGGAAATTCCGGAAGGGAAGGCGCGCCGCCGTCCTGCGGAAGCACCGCTCGCTGGCCGAGGATACCTCTGCTGACTTCACCATCGTGGAAACGGGGTTTGATGCGGTGAACGAGTAGCTCATTCTTCCACAAAATCCTCAAGCGGGACGGTGAACTCCTCATCCTTCGCGATGATCCCCTTCTTCTTGAGGAATTCCCTTGCCAGTATCCAGAAGAGCAGGCCGAGGGACTTCTTCCCCTTGTTGTTGCAGGGCACCACCAGGTCGATGTTGTTGGACTGGTTGTTGGTGTCGCAGAGCGCGATGACCGGCGATCCGGTCTTCAGCGCGTCATTGATGATGTTCCGGTCCGGCCAGGCATCAGTCACCATGACGATCTTCACTTCGGTATATATCTCCAATACCGGATTGGTCAGCATGCCCGGCGGGTACCTGCCGGCGATCACCCGGATGCCGGTCGCCTTGCCGAACGCCCGGACTGCCTTCCATCCGTTCTCCCGCCTGCTCACCACCATGATGTCTTCCGGGGCATACTGGGAGAGGAAGGATGCAGCTGTGCGGATGCGCTCGTCGATCTTCTGGAGATTGAGGATGGTGAGACCGTCCGGCCTGGTCTTGTAGATGAATTGCTCCATGTACCTGGTCTTGAACTTGGTCCCGATATGGATGCCTGCCTTGAGATACTGTTCTGTCGCCACTAAAAGCTCTTTGGTCATGGTTCACTCACTGCTGCACGTATCACAGTATAGAACATATACTGCATACTCTCGCCCGCAGCTGCGCATCATCAATGGGGATGATGCTGGGCAATAGCCAGGGGATGACTCGTCTCTTTAAAAAGCTTCTGTTCGTATCCCCCGCTTCCGCAACTCGCGCTCCAGCTGCCGGGTATTCCGGTACCAGACGGCCTGCATGCCCATCTTCCGCGCGGCAATGACGTTCTCCTGGGCATCATCCACAAAGAGGCTTTCTGCGGGCCGCACCTTCAATTTCCTGAGTATGGCCTGGTAGGGCTTTTTGGCCGGCTTGAGGCTCCCCACATGGAAAGAGAACACCATCGCATGGAAATATCCCCTGACGCCCGCCCTGGCTACCGCCCCCTCTTCCCAGGAGCTGGTGTTCGAGAGCAGGCCGATGCGGTATCCTCTGTGCAGCCTGCGGAGCAGCGGAGGGATGCCGGGGTTCGGCTTTGCAGCGCTTACTGAGCGCTTCAGCATGCTGACCACATAAGCGATGTTCGCCCGCTGCACCGGGATGCGGAACGCCCGGAGGAGGGCTTTTGCCTCCCTTTCCCTGCTCGGCCACCTTCTCCGCTGGATCGCGCGCTCATACCTCTTGACAAATCCCTGACAGTAGGGGACATGGAAATGCGTGTGCACGCTTCCGGAGAGGCTCACCCCCTTTTCCAGCACCGTGCTCCACAGGTCGAAAATGATTGCCTTGATCATCCGTATTCCTCCAGCCGCTCATGGACCGCCCCTCCCTTTGCCAGGGAGCTTTTCATCAGGCAAAATGTGCGGACGGCAAACTCATGACGTTCCATGGGCATCGCCTCCACTGCCGTGGCAAACGCCTGCTTGTCTTCCATGGATTTGACCCGCGCAATCGTGATGTGCGGTGAGAACGCCTCTTTTTCCACCGGAATCCCGATACCCTGCAATGCCGCATCAACCGATTTCTGGAGCTGCCGCACCCCCTCACCCACTATTCCTGCATACACTACCTGGATGAAGGATGCGCTGGGAAACACCCCAAGACTCCCGGTCGCCAGGGAAAACGGGGTTACCTTGACCTGCCGCAACGCCTTCCTGATACCTGCAACCTCCTGCTCCGAGACTTCCCCCAGGAACCGAAGAGTCAGGTGGAACGACCTGGGGAGGATCAGGCCTGCCCTCGGCAAGGCTTTCTGCAGCCTGCGGAATACATCACTGAGACCCTCTGGAACCTGGATCGCAATAAAAATGCGCATGGGCGCTTTCCAGCGCCCTGCATTTAAAAACATTGTGACGAAATAAGAATCTTCTCTATTCGTCCTGTTTCTGCTCTTCTTCGCCTTCGCCGAAGTCTTCGCTGTCTGAGGGCTCCTCTTCTGTGGACTGGTCTTCTTCCTCGTCCTGCTGCTCCTTCTCCGCCTGCTTTGGCGCAGAGCCGCCTCTCACCACTTCAGCAAAGCCGACGCGCTTCAGCACCCTGGTCACGCGGATATGCACATGCTCTCCGGTACTGGTGCCGGGGACAAAAAGCACAAAGCCGTCTTTCTTCGCAATGCCGTCTCCCTTCTCGCCCATTGCCTCAATCTCAACGTCTAACTCGTCGCCCTCTTTCACTGGGACTTCCATTCTTCCGAACCTTTCCATAGTACTTCTCACCCATCCTATTTTATGATATAGAAAGGGAAAAAGGACAGGGATTTATAAACCTTCAGGTTTTGTCACCCCTGTCCTGCATTGCTCAGATATCCTCAACCCCGGCCTGGGTGATGTTGAACACGCATTCCCCATCAGGCAGGTTTGGGCTGTCTACCAGCTTTGCCACCCGGGTACCTTTCTTCCCCCTGCGGAAGTAGAGGCGGAAGGTGGAGTTATGGCCCACGATATGGCCTCCTACACCCTCTGTCGGGTCGCCGAAGAACATGTCCGGCTTTGCCATCACCTGGTTGGTGACGTATACCGCGACATTATATATGTCGGCGATCTTGGCAAGGGTATGCATGTGCCTGTTGAGCTTCTGCTGGCGATCCGCCAAGGTCCCTCTGCCCACAAACTCTGCGCGGAAATGGGCGGTGAGCGAATCCACCACGACCAGCTTGACATTCAGCCCCTGGGTGATCAGATCCTCCACCTTTTCCGCCAGCAGCATCTGGTGGTCTGAATTATATGCGCGGGCAACCTTGATGTTCTCGAGCGCTTTCATGGGATCCATGCCGAATCTCTGGGCGATCTGGCTGATGCGCTCCGGCCGGAAGGTGTTTTCCGTGTCAATATAGATTACCGAACCTTCTGCGCCGCCCTGATCCGCAGGCAGCTGCGCCATCACCGCAAGCTGATGGGCGATCTGCGTCTTTGCAGAGCCGTACGCCCCGTACGCCTCGGTGATTGCGCCGCTTTCCAGGCCGCCGCCCAGGAGCTCGTTCATGGCCCGCACGCCGAAACTGAGTTTCACCACTCTTTGCCTGCGCCTGAGCAGATCCTCTCCGGACTCAAATCCCATCGCCATGGCATCTCTCGCTGCCTTGATCATCTTGCGGGCAGTCAGCTCGGTGAGACCTGCCGCATCGATCAGCTCGCCCGGGGTGGCGACCGCAATCGAGATAATCGTGGCATAGCCGGATTCCCGCAGCTTTTCTGCGGTCGCTGCGCCAACGCCCGGGAGATCGACCATGAGCACCTCTTTCTTTGCCGGGCTTTCCATCTGTTCTTCCTTCTCTTCCATACTTTCCTGTTTTTTCATCGGTATCACCTGTTTTTGTGCTGTGCCGGCCTAGAGGATATCGTTCTGCCCCTTGAGGACCAGATATTCAAAGGCCTTATTTAAAACCAACGATGCCTTGGGCAGATCGTTGACCCGAAGCGTTGCGGTGTGCTGCCACTTGCCGCTCTTGTCGGTGTATGCCCGCTGCAGGCTGACGGTATTGAACTCCGTCTCCTGTCCGTCTTTTGCCATCCCATTATTCCGCCATACGGTCGCACTGATGGCTCCTGTGCTGAACCGCATCTCTGGCGCGTTTACTTTTTCCATGTTCTTTCCCTCATTTGCTTTCGCGTTTTGTTTCATCTTCCCTTCTGGTGGAGCGCTGTTCGCCTCCCAGGAAGTGAGGTTACCTTTTATTATGGACACGCTGCCTTATATACGCTGGGCGGGGGGATGTCCAGTGTCCAGTGGTTTATTTCAATATTGAAAATATATTATACTAATAAACTATTACTTTTCAGTGGTTAAATTAGAAAGGCTTATATAGAGCTACCCCTCACACCCTTGCTATGGGGCATACTCATCCGTACTTCCATGCACAGGCTGCGGTAGGGGACGCTATCCGGCGTTATCAGGATACTGCATTTGATCCCCGGCAGGGGGATGTCCACCGCTTCCTCAGGGACACTTTACGCGCCCAGTTCGGCATTACCCAGCGGGAAAACAATCAGCTTCTGCAGGAGAGTGTTGGCGGGGTGTTGCGCTATCCCATCCCTTCGAGCATCGCACCCGATTCGATTGATCGGGTTATCGTAGAAGTAACCGGAACATTCGGAAAAAGAGATGAGGAGGGAACACCTGTCAGTACCATCTTTCAGTATATCAGCGCCCTTCCGCAAAAAACAGGGGGACAGACGCCCAACCAACTCCACACTGCCGCTGCCGGGCTGGGGATAGACCTGCCGGCACTGCCGCCTGAAGGGAATCTCGGCAACCTTGCCCGGCTGCTCCGCACGTATGTCCTGCTCCGGTTCTATCAAAGCGGAGGCCAAACGAGCATACTCCAAGATTACACTCGAATGTATCCTGCGATGATGAACGCAGCTGCACTTGAAAACAGGATGAGGAACAAAAAGGGAGAGCTCATATACGGCCCTCAATACATTCATGACACCCTTTCCGCCATGGCAGCATCTGTCCGCAGGGATATTGATGCTATCGTACGTGCTCTAGCTCCCTGAATAACCCACTAATAGCAGGATCCATCTGCTCATAAGGAAGATCTGCAGCATCATCGCCCACCTGTTTTAACAGCTGATCTGTATTGACGGTGCTGAATCTTCCGATCTTTGGCGCAGACGGCTTATATGATTCGTAGAGGAATTCTGCTGATTTCTGTCCCGACCCATCACCAAAGGTATTCAACTGCTTCACCTTTTCCAGCCCGATGGCGCGGGCTTCCTCAGCCAATTCCATTTTTCCTGCTTTTCTCAACCCCTCCTCCACCCTGCCCACATTCACGATCTGCTGGAGATGCGTGAGGCCTTCATCAGCATATTTGAGCTCAAGCACCTTTGTCAATGTGGGTGACTTCCCTGTCTGTCTGACGATTTCTGTTATCATGCGCTCGACCTGGTCACTTATCTTTACCAGCCCAGCCGTGCGCTTGGCAATCACTGCGCCCGCGCGGACAGCGCCTGCTGTTGCCGTGCCCAATCCCAGCGCAAAGTCCTCTGCTTGGGTGGCCACTGCCTGCTCCCCGCTGCCGTAGCCGAACAGAGATGCGGCTTTCTGGACAACGGGAAACCGCTCAAAAATAGGCTTCGTCAGCTCATTAAACATCTTAACATAGCCCCCCGTCTTGAGCACCGCCTGCTCCCCGCTCGGGTCCACATACTTCATCGGATTGTTCAGAGTATATGCATACAGATTCAGCGACTGCGGATTAGTAATCTTTCCTTTCACCGTGTCCGGCGTCACAAACCTGCCGAAGTCAGCGGCGTAATACCGCGCCCCGTAATAATTCAGCTCAGTGTCCTTATCCAGTTCCTTTGAATTATACCCGATCTTCGAGCTGCCAGCCAGATCCATGCCGAACGGGTCGTACATCTTCTCCTCGACAATCTGGCCAGCAGAGTCAGTCACTACGGCCGCTGAGCCAAGATGATCGTTATGGAAGTAGAACATCTCGCCGTCCGTCCTCTTCGCTATCCGCTGGCCGTTGGCGAAGAAGTAGAATGTCGATGATGCCGGCAGCGCTCCGGGAGACTCCACTGCAGGCTGGCTGAAAGCTGCAGCAAGCTGGCTGAAAGCTGTTTGGAAGGCATCCGGCAGCGCCTGCTCGGGAATAATGATGTCATTCATGGACAGGGCGGCATATCCTGCAGCGACCAGGAACATGCCGATAAGCAGAATGCCTGCCTTTTTCATGCCATTGACCGGGAACTGCACCTATTTAAATTATGCTGCCCGCAGGCGCCGCTTTCCCCTTCTTCTTTGCTGCTTTTTCCACCACAGACTTTCCTCTCTTCAACACCTTGACCATCTCTTCTTCCGCTATCTTCCTTATCCTGGTGAGAACATCTTTGGGGATGTCTGCCTGCAGGTCATCCTTCAGCTCTGACAGGAAATCATAGAGATAGACTGGAAATACCTCTTCGCCTATCCTTGTCTGATTGATGCTTTCCTCGATAACAATATTCCAGTCAATGTTGAACTTTTCCATCAGGCTTAACGCATCTATCCTGTCTTTTTCCCTCTCTGTTGCGCATTTGAGCAGGATAATATCCTCAGGGCTTACTATCTTCACGTGCAGATTCCCAAATTCATGGGTTTCCCTTACCCTTCCTATAATGCTCTCCGACATTTTACAGGTTATAATCTCTTTTAAAAAAAGATCAAACCTGTCATCGCCCCTTACCATCATCGTGGGCTTGTTTGTCGCTTCCTCATATCTCTTGAAAATAGGCATCATGCTTTTCTTTTCCCGGAATCCGATCTTGTGCAATACCTCTTTTATCTTGTCTGCGCTTGCTTTTTCCATAAACACCATATCCACATCCTTTGTCTCCTCTTTGGCGCCGTAGAACATCATCGCGCTTCCGCCGATAACAAAACATTCGATAATTTTGTCTACCTCTTCACCTATAAGCTTGAAGAATGCTGATTGCTGGCCGAACCGTATCATTCTTTATATACCTCCAGGTCAGCCCTATTGAACGGAATAGCAACGCTCCATTTCCGCTCTACGTCCTTAAAATCCTTTGTTTTAACGCGCTCTATGATATACCCGCTTCCTTTCCCCCTCAATAATCCTTGTTTCGTTCTTTCATCCATCCTTCTTACTTTCATCGTTTTCCGGGCAAGCTCGTACAAAGCGCCTACTTTCCTCTCTATCCGGTATTTTCGGGCAAAATACGCCAATTGGGGCCAATTCCTCACCCTTCTGAAAAGCCCTAAGGAAGCGAGAACGATCCTGAACCTTCCGCTCGCCACAGCCCGCGCCAACACCTCCTCAACTCCTGGCTTTCTGTCTGCATGGATGATGTAATCCTCTTTAGCAGATATCTTCACCTTTGCATTCTTGTTGAGGATATCATAAAAACTGTACCCCTCCTTACCCTTTACCTCTGGGCTTATATGGTACAGCCTCGTCCTTCCGCCATATACCCTCTCCAGATGCCCGCTTTTCCTCAGCCTCCAGGCGTAATTAATGGCTGTACTTCTCTTTACCTGCAGGTTCCTTGCCATGCTTGCCACGGTCTGCAGCCCGTCCAACCGCTTTGCGACGCTCTTGATATCCATTCTACATCACTTTTTAACTGTTTATAGAATGATGTAACAGAACTATTATATAAACTTTACTATTTTACGTGGGACCTCCCCGTGCAGCGCGCACCGCGGAATCTCTACACCATTTATCTTTAATCTTCCTGAATCCAATTGGGCTGCAGAAAGGGAAACAGAACTCATTAAAGCAAGTAAAACCAATAAAACCGCCAGCTTTTTCATTCTAACAGCCATTTCCATAAGGAGATGAATTTTATTTTCCTGTTATCTTCTTTTTCCACGCTATCTTTAGACATATTTATTATGATAAGATCATTACATCGAAATTCTCTTGAGGCTTTGAGCAAAATCTTTTTTTCCCTGTCAAGAGTCATAAAATTGCTGGGATCATAGCAGGCCTGTATCAGCTGGGTAACTCTTTTGCCTTTTCTTACTACAAAATCAACCTCTTCTTTGCTCGTATTTTGGAAATAGGCTATATCCTTGTTCCTTCTCAATAACTCTCCAAATACCAGATTTTCCAATAACCTGCCTTTATCATCAATACCATTTATGGTTAACAATCCATTGTCAACAAAATAAATCTTAGGCAATGACTGTTCTCTCCTCTTATAGGACAAATCATGTTTTCTCAAGAAAAAAACAAAAAAAGCGTCATTGAGGTGGTCAGCATACTTATAAAGCGCATTTTTGCTTGTTTTTATCCCTTGCGACTTAACAAAATTATGAAACTTGTATATGGAAAACTCCTTGGAGGTTAACAGTGCATTAATCAATAGTTTCAAAACTTTTGTATTCCGTATTTTACCCCTCTCGATAACGTCCCTGTAGATTGCCGTATCGAATATATCTTTGATTATCTTCTCCCGTTCTGTATCAAAAATGACTGCTTCCGGATACCCCCCAAATATCAAGAACTCATGCAAAAGGCTATGCAGCAATGCTCTCTCTTTTGAAGAATAGTGTTCTTTAATCTCAAATTTTTTTGCTGAAAGAAATTCTTTAAAAGAGAAGGGGTATAGGCTGTATGATAAATTCCTGCCGCGCATGCTTGTCGCTATCTCCTTGCTTAAGAGCTTTGAGCTCGAGCCTGACAAAAAAACAGAGATCCCTTCATCCAGGCATGTCCTCACAAATCTTTCCCATTGGGAAACGTTCTGTATTTCGTCCAGAAACAGCCATATTTTTCTGCCTTTGTTTTCTGGATATATCTCGTAATACGATTCCAGCATCGCAACCAGGTCCTGGGATGAGAGAACCCCCAGATCAGCCCGTTCAAAGTTGACATACAGGACCTTATCGATTCCATGCTCTTTTCTTAATTTGCTTATCAAGAAAAACATCTCATAGGTTTTTCCAGCTCTTCTCGGCCCGATAATCGAGACTGCCCTTTTGAGATTGCCTGGAACGGCTATCTCCTGCTCTCTGGGGATTATCTCCGGCATTTTCTGTTCATGAAAATCCCTGATAATCTCTTTCCACTTTTCCTTGGTTACCATAGGATTTTATAAGAGGAAACAATATATAAATGTTTCCCTTTCTAAACTTTTGCGTTTTTAACAAAAACCAACTGATTCAATATTTTTCTGAATTCTACAATATCTTTTGCTTTCTGCTTTAGCCAGAAAGTGCCCTTTAGGGCAATTAATCTTAGATACCTGCAACCTTCTCCTATCGTC
>DATDVW010000073.1:0-32218 GCA_035289865.1 Candidatus Nanoarchaeia archaeon | reverse complement strand
TCTAAACCCAAATCTTTAAATACCCTCCAGCATCCCTGCACGTGATGGCGATTGTTGGGTTTACACTGATGAAGATCCTCGCAGAGCGGAAGAGCGTGCCTGCGGAGAAGATGAATATCTCCAATAACGTCTCTGTCAAGGATGTGGATGAGTTCCCGGTCAAGGGGAAGCCCAAGGATAAGGCAGCCCGCTTCCTCTACCAGTTCGTGTCCACCTATGAGCCGGATGTCGGCAGGATCGAGATCTCCGGCGAGGTGATCTGGGCGGACGAGGAGAAGCGCATCAAGGATCTGCTGGTCTCCTGGAAGAAGGACAAGAAGATCCCGAAAGAGGTGATGACCGAGGTGCTGAACGTGGTGCTCGCGCGCTGCAACATCGAGTCGGTCGTCATCAGCAGGGACATCAGCCTGCCGCCGCCCATCCCCCTCCCCAAAGTAGAGACGAAAAGCACTGCCGAGCAATACATCGGCTGAATTTCTTGAGCACAAGCTTTAAAAATATCGTCCTATTCGCTGAGAGGTATGGCGGAGACTGTCGCAGAGATCAAGCTGAAGGTCGCGGAGGCTATCCAGGACGACGTCAACAAGGGGATCGTCCGGATAGATACCGAGTTCATGCGCGAGGCGGGCATCAAGCCGGGCGATATCGTCGAGATCGAAGGGGAGCGGAAGACCGTGGCGATCATCGACCGGGCATACCCGAGCGACATCGGCCTCCATATCATCCGCATGGACGGCATCATCCGCAGGAATGCGAAGACCGCCATCGGCGAGATGGTCATCATCCGCAGGATCCAGGTGAAAGAGGCGAAGCGCGTCGTCATCGCCCCGGCGAAGAAAGGGGTGTTCATCAAGGCCTCTGCCAACATCTTCAAGCAGGGCCTGCTCGGCAGGGCGGTGGTCAAGGGCGACATCGTCGCCTTGGGAGGGACGTCGCGAAGGCGCACCACCATGTCCCACAACCCGTTTTTCGAGGATATCTTCACCTCATTTTTCGACGAGAACCTGGCATCCATGGGGTTCGGGGACCTCAAGTTCATTGTCGCGGACACCAATCCGAAGCAGCCCGTGATCATCTCCGAGGGCACCGAGGTGGATTTCAACCCGGAGGCCATCGAGGTCTCTGAGGAGCATATCCCGGACATCACCTATGAGGACATCGGCGGCCTGGATGAGGAGATCAAGAAGGTCAGGGAGATGGTCGAGCTCCCGCTCAAGCACCCGGAGATATTTGAGCGCCTGGGCATTGAAGCGCCCAAGGGTGTGCTGCTCCACGGCCCCCCCGGCACGGGAAAGACCATGCTGGCAAAGGCGGTCGCCAACGAGACGAACAGCAATTTCATCCTAATCAACGGCCCGGAGATCATGTCAAAATTTTATGGGCAGTCCCTTCCCGGATATGAAAAGGTGCTTGTGAAAGAGAAAGGCCTGATGAAACGAGTTCCCATTGCTGAGTTGGAGCACAAAGAGATAGAGGCAGTCTGTTTTGATAAGGACGGGAAGATCGCCATAAGAAAGGTGAGCGATTTTGTCCGGCACAGATTGGCCTCAAGAATTCTCGAAGTAAGGACGGTGAGCGGAAGGAAAATCAGGGTTACGGATGATCACTCCCTGTTCACATTCGGAAAAAAGGGGATAGAGGGCATAAAGACGTCATCATTGGAAAAGGGGTCATATATCGCCATCCCGAATCAGATACCGCTTAACCCGAGCCCCATATATGAGATTGATGTGATGGAGTCACTAAGAGGAGATGATTACGGAATTCGCGTGAGGAACGTGCAGGAGCAGGTCTCAGAAGCGGTCAAAAGATTGGGGGTCAAGAAAGTTGCCGCCATCCTTGGCATCAAAGAGAAATATGTGGGCGATATACGGTTAAAGAATGTGGGGATAAGGGTAGGGAAATATTATGAATTGATGGGTGAGGCCGGTATAGGGATTGATAAAGAGTTTACCCAGTTGTGTACAAAAGGAAAAAGCTTCCCTTCGGTAATGAGGTTCTCCGAGGACTTATGGCTGTTCTTCGGATTATGGTTTGCGGAAGGGTCATATACAGAAAAGAATGAAGTGCGGCTCTCCATACACCGGGACGAGGAAAAGGTGGTTGCTGGATTATGCAGAAGGCTGTTCGGAAATATATCAGTATACCGAAGGAAAAATAGCCGTGGGAGTGACATCTATATCTGTTCAGGAATCCTGGGAAAGATAATGAAAAATGTGCTCGGGTTCAGTTCTGGGGCGCGGGTAAAGAAGGTACCGGATATCGTGTATAATCTGAGCAAAGGGCATCTAGGCGCTTTTTTAAGAGGGTATGTTTCTGGTGATGGAACGCTGAATACCAAAACGCCGGCTCCGATGGTTGAAGTCTGCACGGAAAGCCCGGATCTTGCAGATGATATCACCTATCTCTTTTTGCAGTTTGGGATTGTTGCAAAGGTCTACGAGAGGAGAGGAAGGCCGCAAAAAAGGATATGTTTTGCAAGCTATGAGAATCTGGAGAGGTTCCGTGAGATAGGGTTTTTAGACTCCAGGAGAAATAGCATAATCTATGATTATGTAAACGCGAAGAAATTTTCTCGGCGGGATCAAATGCCGATAACAGAGGAGATTCAAGGCGTCATCAGGAGGAATGCGGGATTGTCCGCATGGAAAAATTCAGGCACTATCGGTGTGCAGATCATAAAAGGGTATGGTATACAGACATATGAGGGCGTGTATTGGGACAAGGTTGTTCAGGTACGGGAGGTGAATGAGCGGCCGGAGTTTGTCTATGATCTCTCTGTTCCCGGCAGCGAGAATTTCATCGCTGGATTCGGAGGGGTATTTGCGCATAACAGCGAGGAAAACTTAAGGAAGCGCTTCGAGGATGCGGAAAAGAACGCCCCTTCCATCATATTCATCGACGAGATCGACGCCATCGCGGCAAAGCGCGAGGAGGTCCACGGTGAGGTGGAGAAGCGGGTGGTCGCCCAGCTCCTTGCCCTCATGGACGGGCTGAAGAGCAGGGGCAAGGTCATCGTCATCGCCGCGTCGAACATCCCGCATGAGCTGGATCCCGCGCTCCGCAGGCCGGGCAGGTTCGACCGCGAGCTGGAGATCGGGGTGCCGGGAAAGGACGGCAGGCTGAACATCCTCAAGATCCACACCAGGAACATGCCCATCGGGGACAACAGCAAGGTGTACGGGGAGAAGGACAAGGAGAAGGTCCTCAAGGAGTTTGCAGGCATCACCCATGGGTTCGTGGGGGCTGACCTTTCCGCGCTCTGCAAGGAAGCGGCGATGATTGTCCTGCGGCGGGTGCTGCCGGACCTCAGCCTCAAGGAGGAGTCGACCATCCCGAATGAGGTGCTGGAGAAGCTGATCGTCACCAAGGATGATTTCCGCGAATCGCTGAAGGTGGTGCGCCCCTCCGCGCTGCGCGAGGTCATGGTGGAGGTGCCCAACGTCCATTGGCAGGACATCGGAGGCCTTGGCGAGGTGAAGCAGGAGCTGGTGGAAGCGGTGACCTGGCCGCTCAAGCATCCCGAGGCGTTCCGCAGGCTGGGGGTGAAGCCGCCGAAAGGCGTGCTCCTCTACGGCGCGCCGGGGACGGGCAAGACCATGCTGGCAAAGGCTGTGGCGACAGAAAGCGAGTCCAACTTTATCCTGGTCAAGGGCCCGGAGCTGCTGAGCAAATGGGTGGGCGAATCCGAGAAGGCGGTGCGCAAGGTGTTCGAGAAGGCGCGGCAGACCGCCCCTACTATCATATTCTTTGATGAGGTCGATGCCCTTGCCCCCCGGAGGGGCATGTCCCAGGATGCCCATGTCACGGAGCGGGTGGTCAACCAGATTCTCACGGAGATGGACGGATTGGAGCCGCTGAATGACGTCCTGATCCTCGCGGCGACGAACCGCCCGGACATGCTCGATACCGCCCTGCTGCGGCCCGGCAGGTTCGACCGGATCATCCTGACGCCCATCCCGGATAAAAAAGCGCGGCTGGAGATCTTCAAAGTCCATACCAAAGGGATGCCCCTGAAGGGGGTGAAGATCGAGTCCCTGGCAGAGGAGACCGAGGGATATGTCGGTGCGGATGTGGAGGCGGTCTGCAGGGAGGCCGCTATCCTGGCGCTGCGCAAGGATATCAAGGCAAAGGAGGTCTGTGCTGAGGAGTTCAAGGAAGCGCTCGGGAAGGTGCGCGCCTCGGTCACCAAGGATATCGAGAAGTCCTACGAGGAGCTGCAGGACCAGTTCAAGTCTGCCCGCGCCAGGCAGATGCAGGAAGAGAAGCCGGCGTATATGGGGTAGCGGGCAGAGCGGTGTTTTCTGAGGGGGTGATACAGGATATGATGGATGTTAAAGGTATAATATACCACACAAAAGAATAAAAATAAACCATGCAGACGGCAAGGGATGAATCTCCTGAGATTCCTGCTGCCGAATGAAGCGAAGTTCTTTGTCATGCTGAACAGGCAGGCGGAAGTGCTGGTGGAGGGCGCAGCCGTGTTCGCTGCGGCCATTGCGGACTATAACCATCTGGATCAGCGGGAACGGGAAAGGCGGCAGGCGCACATCAAGGGGCTGGAAGAGAAGGGTGATGCCATGGTCCGCCATATCACCGAGCAGATAGACAGGAACTTCATCACGCCGTTTGACCGGGAGGACATCCATCAGCTCTCGGTCATCCTTGATGACGTGCTCGATATGATGGATATCACCTTCCGGAGGATCGTGTTGTATAACATTACAGAGGCTGATGTGACCATAAAGGAGCTGAACCGGCTGGTGCAGAGCGCGGTGCAGGAGGTGAGCCTCGCTGTCCATGACCTCAGGAACCTGAAGGATGTCAGGGTGCACTGCGGCAGGATCAATATGCTGGAGCATGAGGCGGATAACGTGCTTGCTGCCGGTGTGCGCAGGCTGTTCACCGGCGCCAAGAATCCCATTTACCTTTTCAAGACCAAGGAAATCTACGAATATCTGGAGAACATCACTGATGTATGCAAAGGCGTGGCAACGCTCCTGGAATCCATCGTGGTGAAGCATGGCTGATCTCTGGCTGGTCATTGCAGGAGTGGTCCTGGCATTGGTGTTTGATTTTGGGAACGGGCTGAACGACGCAGCTAATGCGATATCGACGATGGTCGCGACGAAAGTGCTCTCGTTCCGCGCCGCAGCGCTGCTCTCCGCCGTCGGGAATATCGCCGCAGCGTTCCTGTTTAGCACCGCGGTAGCGCAGACCATTGGCAAGGGGCTCATTGACCCGGGCGCCGTGACCGTAGAGATGGTCATTGCCGGGATCGGAGGAGCGATATTCTGGGTATACCTGGCAAGTTACCTTGGCCTGCCGGTCTCCGCATCGCATTCCCTGATTGGCGGCTATGTCGGCTCCGCATTCCTGGCGGGAGGCCCCCAGGTGCTTGTTGCAGGAGGGATATGGCTGGTGCTGGCGTTCATATTTATCGCCCCTGTCGCGGGGATGGTCGGCGGGATGCTCTTTTCCCTGGGTGCTGCCTGGATGTTCCGGCGTGCGCGTCCCGCACGCATCAACAGGTATTTCAAGAGGCTGCAGCTGGTATCGGCATTGGTATACAGCCTCAGCCATGGGGCAAATGACGCGCAGAAGACGATCGGGATCATCACGATCCTCCTCTTCAGCGGCGGTATGCTCACGAGCTTCCACGTCCCATTCTGGGTGGTGCTGCTCAGCCACCTGGTCATCGGCGCGGGCACATTGGCCGGCGGCTGGAAGGTGGTGAAGACCATGGGGGTGCGCATCACCAAGCTGAAGCCGGTGAATGGGTTCTGCGCAGAGACTGCCGGCGCCGCAGTCATCATCTTCTGCTCGCTCTTCGGCATTCCGGTGTCCACCACGCATGTCATTTCCGGGTCCATTATTGGAGTCGGCACCATGCGGCGGGCTACCGCAGTCCGGTGGAACATCGCCCGGAACATCGTCTGGGCGTGGATTATCACCATCCCCGTCGCGGCGCTTGTGGGGGCGATGACCTATGCTGTTGCCGACGTGCTCGGTGTGATCAGCTAGAGCCAGGAGCAAAAGGTATAAATACCGAACGAGCATCCAGGATGATATGCCTGATGCTGGCGATCTCATTGAAATTGTCACCGCGGATGAAATCATCACCGGCAGGTATGTTCCGCAGCAGGATGAGGATGTGCTCATCATCAAGCTGGACAGCGGGTACAACATCGGGATAGAGAAGAGGAAGGTCACGGCAATCAAGGTCCGGGAAAGGTACCAGCAGCCTTCCCGCCAGGCGGAGAAAGCCGTCCAGCGCAGCGGTCTTCCGAGGATCTCGGTGCTCCATACCGGGGGGACGATCGCGAGCAGGGTGGACTATGCCACCGGCGCGGTAAAGGCGCAGTTCTCACCAGAAGAGCTCCTCCAGGCATTTCCGGAGATCGGGGAGATCGCGCAGGTCTCTTCGCGGCTGGTTGCGAACATCATGTCAGAAAACGTGCGGTTTGCCCATTACAATGTATTGGCAAAGGCGGTTCAGAAAGAGATTGCTGATGGCGCTGCCGGGATCATCGTGACCCATGGGACAGACACCCTGCATTATTCTGCGGCAGCGCTCTCGTTTGTGCTGGAGCATCTTCCGGTGCCGGTCATCCTGGTGGGGGCGCAGCGCTCCTCTGATCGGGGAAGCTCAGATGCCGCGCTCAACCTGCTCTCTGCAGCGTATTTCATCACCCAGCAGCCCGGCTTCGCAGAGGTCGCGATATGCATGCACGAGAATCTTGATGATGAAGCCTGCCTGGTTATTCCCGGCTGCAAAGCAAGGAAGATGCATACCAGCAGGAGGGATGCCTTCCGGCCGGTGAATGCCGCACCGGTAGCGCGCGTCAGCATAAAGGAAAGGCGTGTCGAGATGCTCGCAGGGGAATACCGGGGTTCAGGCGAGGGGAAGCTGGAGCTCAGGCTGTTCCAGGACCGCATCAAGGTCGCCCTGCTCACCGCGCACCCCCACATGCTGGAGGAAGAGATTGCGGGATTGGAGCGCTGCGACGGGGTGGTCATCGCCGGGACCGGGCTGGGCCATATCGGCATATCCCCGGATGACATCTCCAAAGAGAATACGAAGATCGGCGAACTGCTCCAAAGGCTGGCAAAGAAGGCAGTGGTGGTCATGGCGCCGCAGGCAGTCTATGGAAGGGTGAACATGGATGTGTATTCTGTCGGAAGAGCGCTGCAGGGGTATGGCATACTCCCCGCAGAGGACATGACGCCGGAAACTGCGTTCATCAAGCTCGCCTGGCTGCTCAGCAACTATCCGGTGGAAGAGGCGAAGTTGCTCATGGGGAAGAATCTCCGCGGGGAGATTACGGAACGGACAGAGGAAAGGGCGTTTTTACGATGAATGATGGAGAAAAAGAAAGCAAGGATTATGCATCTCTCGGCTTCCGCTGCGGCCTGGAGATCCACCAGCAGCTGGAGGGGAGGAAGCTCTTCTGCAGCTGCCCGGCCGTCATCACGGACCGCGAGCCTGATTTCACCGTGAGGCGGAGGCTCCGTGCAGTAGCAGGCGAGACCGGGGAGGTGGACATCGCCGCTGCCCATGAGGTGCAGAAGGCAAAGGAGTTCGTCTACCAATGCTACCATGATGCCACCTGCCTGGTGGAGCTGGACGAGGAGCCTCCTCATCCCATCAGCCAGGAGGCGCTGCAGGCAGCCCTGGAGGTGGCGCAGCTGCTCCGCATGAAGGTCGTTGACCGCGTCCAGGTGATGCGCAAGACAGTAGTTGACGGCAGCAACACCTCTGCATTCCAGCGCACCGCATTGGTCGCCAGGGACGGCTCCATCGAGACCGCAAAAGGCAAAGTCCGCATCGCCACCCTCTGCCTGGAGGAGGAGGCGGCAAAGGTCGTCAGGCGGGAGAAGGGAAGCGACATCTACAATCTCTCCCGGCTCGGCATCCCGCTCCTGGAGATAGCGACCGCTGCAGACATCCAGGATCCGGAGCACGCCAAGGAGGTCGCCTATCGCATCGGCCTGCTCCTCCGCTCGACAGGCAGGATGCGGCGCGGCCTCGGCACCATCCGCCAGGATGTCAATGTTTCGGTCAGGGGAGGCGTCCGGACCGAGATCAAGGGATTCCAGGATTACCGCAATATCCCCAAGGTAATCGATCATGAGATTGGGCGGCAGCTGCAGGCGATAAGGAAAGGGGAGCTGCTGCAGCCGGAAGTGCGGAAGGCAGAGCCGGACAATACCACCTCATTCCTCCGCCCCATGCCCGGGCCCGCCCGCCTCTACCCGGAGACCGATGTACCGCTGATCATACCGGTGTCCAGCGGCAGGAAGGTGGAGCATCTGGATGAGCGCATGGAGCGGCTGCGCGCAACCGGCCTGCAGGAGAGCGTCATCGACGCAGTAGTCAGGAAGAACATGGACATCGAGTCGCTGATGCGGAAATATCCCAATGTGCCCCCGGCGTTCATCGCGGAAACGCTCATCACCACGCCGAAAGAGATCAGGCGGCGCTATGGGAAGGAGATCGACATCCTCCAGCATGCGGACGAGCTGCTCCGGAAAGTGAATGCCGGGGAGCTCACCAGGGAAGCGGTCTTCGAGATCCTGGTGGAGATTGCACAGGGAAAAGAGGTGGACTATGCGAGATATCAGGGAGCGGATCTCCGCGCCATCGAGCAGGAAATCGCGGAGATGGTGAAGTCCAAGAAGGGGCTCTCTCCCGGCGCGTACATGGGCATGGTCATGCAGAAGTACCGGGGAAAGATAGAAGGGAAGAAGGTAGCGAAGCTGGTGGAGAAGCTGCTCAAGAAGGGGTAGGCGAGGTCACCGGCGCAAGGCAAGGACGAACATCCCTGCGCCCCAGGCGAACGGGAATTCTGATCGGTACAGCAGCCGGCGGACAGGTAGGGAAGTATTCCGCTCATAGGTCTCATGCACCGTGCCGGAAGAGGCGATCAGCCCGGAGATCTGCCGCAGCAGGTATGCTGATTTCCGGGGAGAGAAGCGCCGCAGCGCCAGCGCGTAGAGGCAGTCCAGCCAGGGCCAGATGATATGATGGTAGTCGTGCATGCCGAGCAGCCGGAACGGAAAAAAGGAGAGCGATGCGGGGTACTGCGGATAGGCGAGCGCCAGGAATCCCTTCCGCTGCCGCTCGATCTCGCGGATGATGGAGGAAGAGTGGCGCGCGGGGAATATGCCGAGATATACCCCGAGCAGGTTGCCGTCGACGCCCAGGCGTTCGCCGCCTGTTCCGAGGAAATCCCAGTAGTATCTCCCGTTCCAGAACAGTGAGATGAGCCGCCGCCTTGCGGCATGATGCTGCCTCCGGTAGGCTGCCGCATCCCTGCCTTGCTGCATCCGTGCAGCGAGGAACGCGCAGTCTGCCAGCGCCCGGCAGTGCAGCACGTTCGTGTACAGCACCTTGCCCTGCTTCTTCAGGGAATCCGCCCACCCGGCATAGGCCTGCTCCTCCATAAGCAAATCGGCATCCCTGTCCTGCGAAAAATTCCAGTCCATGACGGAGCGGATCGCCGGATAGTGCTGGCGGAGGAATGCAGGATCCTTTGCCGCGCGGACATACCGCGCGCAGGTGATGATGAACAATGAATTCTGGTCAGCCGGGACATGTCCGAGCTTGTCCTCGGTGTACCGGGGATGCAGCGATGGCCGCTTCCATTTGAGGTTGAAGAACCGAAAGATGTTGAAATAATGCCGCTCGATGCGCAGGGGAAGCTGCCCATCCCTCGCAAAGCGGAGGAGCAGGATGAGGTTCTGCCGGACGATTTCCTTATCCCCCAGCGCCAGGCTCCCCCAGCTCGCGAACAGGCTGTCCCTTGCCCAATAGTCATCAAACTGGTGCAGCCCGGCGACGATGCCCTCCTGCCCATAGCAGGCGCGCAGGCTGGCAGCGGCGGCGGACAAAGAGTTATTTTTGGCCATTGGTGATCGCCTTCCGGAGGCGGATGCCGAAGTAGGGGAGCAGCCCCAGGCCGGGCAGCGTCCACCAGATGTCCTTGACCCGGATGATCACGCTGAGCGCGGCTGCCGCTGCTGCCGGAGCGCCCAGCAGCGCAAAGACGAATATTTGGATGGTCTCCAGCACTCCTAAGGCTGCGGGGAGCGGGATGAAATAGGCGATGCTCACTCCGGCGATCACCAGGAATATCTGGAGCAGACTGCCCTCCAGCCCGACCAGCCGGAGCACCAGCCAGTATTCCAACAGCATCAGCCCCCACCAGAGGAACGGCGCGATGAGTATCCTGAGGAAGGCCCGCTTGTGGTGCCGGAAGAAAGAGATGACCGTCTGTTCGAAGGAGACGATATGCTGGTATGCCTGCGCATGGAAGCGGGGAAGCCCGACCAGCCGGAAGAAAGGGGTGAAGAACCCTCCCCCGCGAAACATCTGGTAATAGAACAGCGCGAAGAAGGCAAGCGAGATGACGATCGCATAGATGACAAAGATCGCGTTGCTGGGCAGGGCGAACCAGAAGAACAGTACCAGGAATCCGATCAGCCCGAAAAAGAGGTTGAACGTCAGCTCGATGGACTTGTCGATCACCACGCCGGAGAATCCCTGGGAGAAGCTCATGCCGTGCCGCTGGAGGAGGACCGCCCGGAAGGGCTCGCCGCCGATGTGCGCTATGGGGGTGATGTAGCTGATGGCGTGCCCGCACAGCCGGTAGAGGAACAGGGTGAAGAGCGGGATCGGATGCTCCTGGCTTTTCAGGATTACCCCCCATTTCCAGGTCATGAGGAGATGGATGACAAAGGTAACGGCGATGTACAGGGCGAAAAGCCACGGGTTCATCTGGGTGATGGCGGCAAAGAACTCGGCGATGTTGATGTTCGCATACACAAAGTATGATATGATGATGCCGACAGCCAGTGACACGGCGATGTAGGCGGTTTTCATGGGGGAATATAAGCGAGCCTGGGGAGATTTTCAGCTGCTTTTGAACTCCCGACCTAAAGCTCTCTCGCGCCTCGGATAACTCTCTTCATGCCACAGCGGCATACACATTGATTCCTCATGAGCGTAGGAGGCTTTCGCGCTGTCCAGGCTGCGCTACAGGCTCGTAGAAGGGAAGAGGGGCGGGAGGTTTAATAATGTTGTGTTCAGAGATCAGATGCTGGGTCATGATATGTGTCATGACCCCATACAAAAGTTTAATAAAAGCAAAATTTTATAAACTATGTAAAGAAAGATGGAATAACATGGGGGCAGAAACTTATTTGAAGGCGTTTTTTACAGTGATGCCGAAGAGATTTAAGCTCATTGGCGATCTACGAAACGAAAAAAGAAGGATAGAGGGGCTGCTGATAAACAAAGGGAAAACAGATGCTAAAGACAAAATTGTGCAGTATTGTGATGAATTAACTCAGTTAATCGGTAAGGACACTCTCTTTCGGAAGGCAGAACGGAGAAACAAGTATACTCTGCGGCATTTAACATGGAAACTTGCGCATAGTATTGAATGGTATCTTAAAAGGTCGACGCTAGAGATTGTGGTGCGGTCAGTCAGACGTCAAATTAAATCGCAGCCATTTCGTAGCAGAACTGCTATAATAGAGAACATAACGAACATACAAGAGTATCTCTTTGATGTGTTGCCCCATATACAAAATGTATTGATGAATCTAGATAACGTCTACCAAAATGAAATAGCTTTGCTAAAAAAGATTTCCCAGGGGGAGATACGGACTTTAGAGTATAGCAAGTTGATGGATGCTGAGAAGAATATCTGTGTTAAATCAGAACCATTATTTTTAGATATTGAAGCAAGAAATAGGTCGTTTGCTAATGCTGTCGATAAATTTAAGGTAGAGTTTAAGCGCATTATGGCAACAAAGGGGTTAACAAGATTCGAGAGAGAGTTTATCGATAATATAGGTGGGCTATTAGGAATAATTGCGGTAGGATTGATGTTATTAAATGGTCCTATGTATAGCGTATTTGATAATGATAATTCAGTGTGGGAAATTGTAGGCGCAGTTGCAGGAGTATGCTTAACGCTGCTAAGTGCTCTGGTTGCATATGGGGTGATAAGCAGAGGATTGGCGGCGTTGCAAAAAACAGCGCGATTTGTTTCAAAGAATATGATATAAATAGGGTGGGCAGAATTTCACCACGTCCATAGACGTCAAAACCCTTTATTTTCAATATTCAAACCATATTAATACAGTTATTCCTAATTTAGACGAAAAATTGGCCTAAAAACAGATAAATACCACCACCCTAATGTTGTGTTCAGGGAAAGAAATGCGCTGGAGAAGAATAATATGTGTACTATCTTTGGCGTTTTGTCATTTTCCCTAATTTATCAACCGCCTGTTTTATTTTCTTAAAATCTTCAAGGAGCCTGAAAAGGATTGCTTCAGCCTTGTCTAATTCAAGAATGGCGTGTCGCGCATCGTTTTTCTTCGATAATAGTTCAATGGCCTGAGCAAGGGATTCATTTATCTCATAGTGATGCTGCGCTAGAACGCTGCCGCCTATATTTTGGACAACATTTTTTAAAAAGTTCTCATGATCCAATTCACCAATCAGCCCGCGTATAATTTTAATTGATTTTCCAATACTGGCCGGCTTACCGTCTGTTAAAGCCTTTCTGGCATCTTTTATACCCTTATGGAATATACTCATAATCTATTAATGAGTAAGGAGGTATATATATTTCGTTTTTGGAGAAGCAACATTAATAAAGACGCAGATACGGGCATAACCCCATGAAGCCCTGGCTGCACGTCCTTGAACTCTGGGTGGACCGCGTCATCCCGTATGCGGTCGTCCTGCTGCTGGTGGTGATTGTCGCCGAGCTCGTGTTCCACGAGCAGGCAGAGCCGTACCGGCTCTGGTTCAACCTCCTGGACTGGGCAGTGGTCCTGGTGTTCTGCCTCGACCTTGCCTTCAAGTATGTCCGGGTGCGGAACATCCCGAGATTCCTCAGGAGCAGCTGGCTGGACATCATCGCGGTATTTCCCTTCTTCCTGCTCTTCCGGATATTTGAGGAGCTCGGCCTGGCCTTGCGCCTGGGCGAGCAGATCACCCAGGCCCAGCCCCTGTTTCATGAGGCGGTGGAGATCGAGAAGGAGGCGGGCAAGATAATCCAGGAGAGCGAGCGGGTCACGAAGATCAGCAGGTCGGGGTTTGCCGCACGGCTGATCCGGCCGCTGGCGAGGAGCCCCCGGCTGCTGAAGATCCTTGCATACTATGAAAAGCCGACCGGCAGGCATCATCCCCACGAAAAGAAGAAAAAGGGGAGCAGGATCCGGTAAGGGATGTATACTATCAAGGAGCGGCCGGAGGATTTTGTCGTGCGGGAGCGCGCCGGCATCATCATCGGCACACAGGGAGAGTACACCATCTTTCTGCTGAAGAAGAGGAATTACACCACGCTCCGTGCGGTTGAGCAGCTCAGCAGGATGCTGCGCATCCCGGCAAAGCATATCAGCTTCGCGGGAAACAAGGACAAGCGCGCCCTGACCGAGCAGTACGTATCCATATTCCACGGCCAGGAGCGCGCGATCAGCATCAGGGACATCGAGCTGCTCCCGGTCGGAAAAAGCGGCGTTCCGCTCTCCCTGGGGAGCCTGGAAGGGAATGAGTTTGCCATCACCGTCAGGAACGCCAATGCAGAAGAGATCAGCACATTCAGGAAAAACGCCGCCCATCTGCGCATCCCCAACTATTTCGGCGAGCAGCGGTTCTCCAGCAGGAATGCGGATATCGGGAAGCTCATCGTGCAGCGGAGGTTCGCGGAAGCGGTGCAGGAATTGCGCGCCAGCAGGAGCGAATATCTCCGGAAGGCAGATGAACCCATCGCCGCGCTCCGGGCCATCCCCAGGCGCCTGCTGAAGCTGTACGTCCATGCGTACCAGAGCCTGCTCTGGAACCGGGCTGCACGGGAGGCGGTGCAGCAGGGCCTGGAGGTCGATGAGCTGCCCATCATCGGGTTTGCAGCGGAGAAAGACGGGAAAACGGATGATATCATCGGCAGGGTGATGGAAGCAGAGGGCATCAGCAGCCGTGACTTTATCATCAGGCAGCTGCCGGACATCAGCGCCGCCGGCGGGACTCGCCGCCTCTGGATGGAGGTGAAGGATTTCCGCTGCGAAGTGCAGGGAAGCGCGGTTATCATGCAGTTCTTTCTCGGCAAGGGAAGCTATGCCACGACGTTGGTCCGGGAGCTGTTTCAGCCGAAATAGCCGAGGCGCTCTTCCGCATCCTCGGGCGCCACCCAGGATTCCTGCATCTTCCTGATGATGGCGGCAAGCGCGGGCTTGAGTAATTTCCATTCAGAAAATGTCGCCGAGATGAACGCCGATGTTTCCGCGTCGCCGTTGTCCAGGTCAAGGATGGCTGATTCCCGGGATATCCGCATGAGCTTGCTGAACAGCGAGAACGCCTCCGCCTTCTCCCCGTCGCTGAACAGGCGCTGCTCATGCATGGTGCTCACATTGGGCTCTGCCTGGAGCAGGTCCTCAAGCAGCTTGAGGTATGCATCAAGCTTCTCCATGATCCGCCGCCTAATCTCCCGCAGCAGGAAATGGGAGTTGTCGATGTAGGAGAGCTCGAACTCAGCGTCCATCTCCTTGAAGGGAGGGAGCGCATGCCGCTTCTGGAGCGCGCCGTATGCCTGGTCGATCGGTGGGGTTTCCATAGGGAACAGCCTCCGGTGGGAGTTGCACCCACGACCTTCTGATATCTTCGCAGCTACAAGTCAGACGCAATAGCTACTATGCTACGGAGGCATGGCTCCGGCAAGCGCAGCACTCTTTATAAACGTTGTGCAGCCTATTTCTGCCCCAATCCGAGCTCCGGCCAGAAGCGCTCTTCCGGCTCAGGCGCGAACACCCTCAGCTTGAGGTATTCCTTGGCTGCCTGCTGCCAGCGGTATGCCTCCCGGTAGAGCTCCTTGCGGTGCATCTCCCAGTTCTTCTTGTAGATACGCCGGAAGAACAGCGGAAAGACCGATTTGGTGAACCAGTTCTTCTGCCATTTGCCCTCGGGATCGATCACCAGCTTGGACACGAAGTTCAGCTCGACCTCCCCCCAGTTCGTGCTGTATTTCACCCCCTCATGGATGACCTCGGTGCTCTTCAGCAGGATGATGTGGTAGTTCAGCTCCAGCACAAAGCGGTAGAAGCTGCTTCCCGCAGGGTTCTTGGAGTTCCGCCAGTAGCACCAGACCTCCTTGCCGGATTCCTGCCGGATGCGCTCCAGCATCAGCACTTCCCCGAAGTCGCGGTCCGCCCGGCTGGCGTATTCATTCTGCACCAGCCATTCATGGAGCAGGTTGTAGAGCTCCTTCATGTTGAAGAAATCCTTGTGCTTCACGCTGAACCGGCCGACCACTTCCAGATGGGAGGCGGTCTTCGCATAGTTCGGGGTGGGCATGCCAGAGGACAGGAAAAAATCATATATAAAGGTTTCTAATCGGCGGTGATTTGAAGTTAAACAGCAAATGCTTGTGCGCCGTCGTGGCGTGCGGCAAACCGGGGGTCGCCCCCTTCGGGGTCCAGGAAACGCAAAGCGTTTCCGGGTACTCGGAAATCTCCGATTTCCGATAGGTTTGTAGGCGAAGCCGTCGCACCACCACTGACGGCGCAGTTTTGGCACTTAACTTGACAACACCACGATTCACCAAGATATTTAAAGAGAACGTCACTCTATGCCACCATGCTCATCGGCGTTGTCGGCAAGCCAAACACGGGAAAGTCAACCTTCTTCAAGGCCCTGACATTGGCTGATGTGGAGATAGCCAATTATCCCTTTGCCACCATCAAGCCGAACCATGGCGTGGGCTTTGTGCAGGTGGAATGCGTGGACAAGGAGTTCCAGGTCCAGTGCAATCCCCGGGAAGGATACTGCAAAGCGGGCTGGCGTTTTGTCCCGGTGGACCTGCTGGATGTCGCCGGCCTGGTGCCCGGGGCGCACCTCGGCAAGGGCATGGGCAACCAGTTCCTGGACGACCTGAACCAGGCGGATGCCCTGATCCACATCATTGACGTCTCCGGCTCGACCAATGAGAAAGGGGAGCCCATCAACCCCCTTTCCTATGATCCCGCAGAGGATATCAGGTTCCTGGAGACCGAGCTGGATTACTGGTATCTCCGCCTCATCACCAAGGGATGGAATGAGTTCGCCAGGAGGGTGCAGCAGGAGCATAGCGAGGTGCATAAGGCGCTCACCAAGCACCTCACTTCCTTCAGGGTGAGCGAGGCCCTGATGCAGGAGTCCATGAAGAGGCTCGATCTCCCCAGCATGATAACCGCCTGGAAAGACGAGGATCTCCTCAGGCTCGCGCATGAGCTCCGGGTGAAGACCAAGCCCATGATCATCGCGTGCAACAAGATAGATGTCCCGGGAGCGGAGAAGAACATGCAGCGGCTGGTGAAGCAGTTCCCCCACTATCCGCTCATCCCCTGCTCTGCAGAGAGCGAGCTGGCGCTGAAAGAGGCAGCCAGGCACCAGCTCATCGAGTATATCCCGGGAGGGGCATCGTTCGCCGTCACCGGAAAGCTCTCGGAGAATCAGCGGACAGCGCTGGAATTCATCCAGGGGAGCATACTGGACAGGCAGGGCTCCGCCGGGGTGCAGCAGGTGCTCAATGCAGCGGTCTTTGAGCTGCTCCGCTATATTGCGGTGTTTCCCGGGGGAGTGGGCAAGCTGCAGGACCAGGAGGGAAGGTTCATCCCGGACTGCTTCCTCATGCCGCAGGGCGCGACAGCCCTGGACTTCGCGTTCCGCATCCATACAGACCTGGGAAAGAAGTTCATCCGGGGGATAGATGTCCGGACCAGGCGCGTAATCGGCAAGGAATACCAGCTCCGTCACCGCGACGTCATCGAGATCGTGACGCAGCGCTGACATTCTGGACAGCCAGGCTCTGCTCCATGATGTCCATCGCCTGCCGCAGCTCGCTCTTCCCGACCTTGTCAGCAAGGTGCATCCGGGACAGCGCCTGTGCCATGCTGATCACCGCAGAGATAAGATGCGGATGGCTAAGCCGTGACTTTTTCTGGAGACGCTCGACAAATGCCAGCACCTCATGCTCCAGCGCGGAAGGGAACTGCACGCTGACCGATGATGCGAAGCGGGCAAAGTCCTGGAACAGGGCAAGGTCAGCGGCAGAGAGTTGCCCGGCATCAGGAATATCCTCTTTCCCCTTCTTCAGGAAAAAGATTAGGGAGAATGCGCGCAGCAGGGGCGCGGAAATCGGAAGGGCTTCGGCGGCAAGGGATTTTCTCGGGGAAACGGCGGCGAGCACCTTGATGCGGGCATCAAGGGTGGGCTTTCCCCGGGGATGGGCCTCCCCCTTTTCCATGGCGGAGGCAAGGGCTGCCTGCTCACTGTTGTTCAGATGCTGCAGCCCGCTCAGGCAGCATAAGCCCTGGTCTGCCTGCTGCAGGGCGCTGAAGACCGCTCCGGCTGCCTTCTTGCGGGAGAATGCCGCTGCTGATGCGCGCGGCGCCAGGGCTGCGGCGTCATGGAGCAGCTGCTGCTCTGCCCCGGTGTCTCCTGCCAAAAGGATATGGAAGCGTTCCCGGGAAAAGATCTGGAGGAGTATCGCTTCCTTGGCTGCAGGAATCCGGAGATGCGGCGCGAGCAGCGCGCTCAGGTGGAGGGGATGGTCAGCTATCCGGTGGAACAGCTTGTGCTCGACCTTGCTCCGCACCTTGGCATTGATGGATGCGGCAAGCTCCTCCAGATGGCTGCCGGCAGCCAGCAGGTGCAGCTGGGGAAACGCCTCGTCGGTCACCACCCCGGTCCCGAACGTGGGAAAATGGATGGCCAGCTTCCGCTGGCGGTATGCAGCGTAGATGATATCCTGCTCTTCGGAACTGAGGTGCTTCCCGATCGACTCCAGCTTGGTCTGGTCGTCGTGGCGCAGGGGCCGGAGCTGCCGGAAGAGGTCAAGGAAAGACATAGGAAAATAAGGGAACGGGAGGTATATATGGGTTGCGGAAGGGGTTGGTGCGAAAATCGGTGCGTATGCGTGTCTGCCCATTGGTAATGCTCCGCAGGAGGGGGCTCTCCGACCTGAGCGAAGCGAAGTGGAGAGGCATGCTCAGGCTCCGCATACGCACGAACAGGAGTTTCGCACCAACCCCGGATGCCGAAAGTGTTTTATACTCCCAAAGCGAGAGAGCGGTGCATGAAAATAATGGGCGCCATCCTCCTGCTGCTGGCTATCGCCTTTCCCGCAGACGCATCCCTCTCTATGAACAGAGTGCTGATCCCGGAAGGCAAAGCGATTCCCGGCGCTTTGCGGCAGCTTGCCGGGTCGTTTGAGGAAAAGCAGGTATCCTCTACAGTTTACATCTACGCGAACGGCCAGCGGATAGCGAAAAGGACGAATAACGAAACCTTCTACTTCCATAACGACCATCTGGGTTCAGCAACCGTAGTGACTGATGCTCAGGGGAACATCGTCGAGGAGAAGAGGTACGACCCGTTCGGCATCGAATTGGCAGGCGGCTCGAAGATCGGGTATAATTCGAAGGAGCTGGATAAGGATACCGAGCTGAATTATTACGGGGCGAGGTATTATGCCGCTGATTTTGGCAGATTTACCACGCCGGACACGGTCAAGGGAAAATTGGTGAACCCGCAGTCGCTGAATCTGTACACCTACACATTGAACAATCCTCTGGTATATACTGATCCTGACGGTGAACAAGTGAGACTATCAGGGGATATACGGAAGAGATTGGAAGAGTATGGGATTGATTCAGATAAACTGATCAGGAATTCAAGATTTTTAGGCGCAACGAATGGGTTGATAAGAACGCCGGTAAGTAGAGAAGAAAGAGATATGCTGATTGGGAAAGGTGCGATTGGCCAGGCATTTACCCCTGACTCGAGTATTATTAGAACAAAGAGTTTTGAAGAGAGGGCATTGCTTATTGGTACGCTTATCCATGAAGCGGTTCATCTGGGATCCCCGTTGAGGCTAGACCAAAAAATAATGATAGAGACGCAGAATAAGATATACCAAAGCATTTCCCGTCTGGGCATGATATCAAAAATTGATTATCGTGGATTGCTGAGTGTGGCGGAAGAGCTACGTGCAAATAGGCTTACTATTCATGACGCGATGAACCTGCAAAGCAGGGGGATAATAGCAAGAGAAGATGCGGAGGGTGTGGTAAGCCACCAAATGTTTTTGGATAAGAGAAGGTATGAAGAGTTGGAGCGGGTGTTAGGACAAATAGTAATACAGCCCACATTCGAGAGAAGGGGCTTAAGCGAAGAAGAAAAGCAAAGTGTACGAGAAGTCATTATCCATGCTTCTTTTCAATAGGTTATTTATATTCTGGAAGAATATGGGTAATAATATACTGAAGAATATCTGCATATCGGGTATTCGGGTTTGATGAACGCTGCTGTTTACCATTATTCTTGTTTGAGGTGTATGCATCTCCTGGTCCGGTTACCATCCCATCTATCCCTGAATCAAGAAAATATTCATCAAAAGGTGGCGTTTGCCCATCCCTCCCTGTTACGATGGTTATTTGCAGGGCATCTAAAGAGTCTGCTTGCCCATTGGCATTGTGGTCGTTGAAGAGTACATTGCCGCGCTGAGCATAACCATCTGGAAGAAGTGTTGACCAGAGCATTCGATAACTATTACCATCCCTCTTGCCATAAGTAATGGTGTGGGTAGCCACCTGTCTGGCAGAGGCAGAGCATCCATCTGAGAGAGAAGGATGGACTTGCGTTTGAACAGGGAAAAATGGGCTTGTAAAATACAGCAAAAAGATGTCCAATAAAGCTCTTCGGTGATTCATGCAGATGGGTATGTGTGCGATATTTATAAATCTTTCTTTTTTTATTACTTATAAGTAATCATTAAAAAAGTATGATAAGAGATACGGAATCGAGTGCATCTTCCCCGTACGAAAGCGCAGAGTTTTCTTGCTGAGACGGCAGCTCAACACGCAAACCTAAAGCCTTTTATAACCGTAAAATAAAGGAGCATGCATGGAGCCTCCCGTCAGGCAGGACATCATCGAGATCCTCTCCACAGCAATCGATATCCTCTCCGCGGGCGGCGACAGCGCCCAGGTCAGGGAGCTCTCCGACCACACCATCCACAACGCCTCCACCTACCAGGATGAGGATTCCATCGCCGTTGCCGTGCTCACGTACGCCCTGGCGAAGCTGCTGGCCAGGGGGGTGGACATCCGGCGCATCCCGCTGCTGATCAGGAAGGCGCGCGATGCCCTGCAGCGGGAGCGCATGAAAGTGTACAAGAGCAACATGCGCCTGGCCCTCCGGGAGATCGCGCGGAAGGATGCCCAGTTCACCAGCTACATCGGGGAGGTCATCACCCATGCCGAGATCAAGAAGGGGGAGAAGCTCTATGAGCACGGCATTTCCCTGGCAAAGGCAGCCGAGCTTCTGGGAGTGACGCAATGGGACCTGATGCAGTATGTCGGCAAGCAGGAGATGGATATTCCTTTTGCCCGCACCAGTCTCCGGAGCAGGATCCAGTTCGCGAAAAAGCTGTTTGGTGCGCCATGAGAGCCCTGGTATTTGACGCGGGCCCGGTCATCAGCCTGACCATGAACAACCTGCTCTGGCTGCTGCCGGAGCTGCAGAAGCGGTTCCAGGGGAAATTCATCATCCCTGCTGCTGTGGAGTACGAGCTGGTGGGGAAGCCGCTGCAGACCAAGCGGTTCGAGCTGGAGGGGTTCCAGGTGATCGAATGCATCAACAACAGGACGCTGGAGGTCTCCCATGAGGTGGCGCAGGAGAAGACCCAGCACCTCCTCGACATCGCCAACTCCTGCTTCCAGGCAGGCGGGAGGGATCTGAGGATCGTGCAGTTCGCCGAGATGGAGGCCCTGCTGCTGGCGAAGATGACAGGGGCGGACGCGGCAGTCATCGACGAGCGGACCACCCGGCTGCTGATCGAGGATCCGAAGAAGCTGCATCACATCCTGGAGCATAAGCTGCATCAGAAGGTTGCCCTGCAGAAGGACAGGCTCCGGGACTTCCATCGCCACGTCGGCAGCGTGCGGATCATCCGCTCCGTGGAACTCGGCTATGCCGCCTACCGCCTCGGGTTGCTGGACAGGTATATCTCTTCCCCGGACCAGAAGAGGCAGCTGCTCGACGCCGTGCTCTGGGGCATCAAGCTGGACGGGTGCGCAGTGTCCAAGAAAGAAGTGGCTGAGATCCTGCGGATGGGCTAGCGCCGGAAGTTCTCTTCGACCGCGCGCTGGAGCTTCTTCCTGTCCCGGGTGAACTCCCTCTCCTCCTGCTCCAGCCGCTCCAGCGACGGCTCTTTCTGCTCCAGCTCCTTGGCCTTTTGGAGCGCTTGGGAAACCTTCCGCTTCATGGGAAGGACATAATGGAGCAAATATTTAAGGATTGCCTTTTTACACCTGTCTTTTTACACCACATAAATCTTTAAAAAAGAGGCCCCCATCCCGGTATCCATGATCAAGGGGCAGGTGATTTCCGGCGAGTTCGGCAGGATACTGGTCCGCCAGAAGGCAAGCCAGCACCTGGAGATCGGGGAGATCCTGGTTGCTGATACATCTCAGGGAAAGATCCTGCTCGAGGTCGCTGATCTCCTCTACGGCTCCCAGCTCTCCCAGCAGAGCCTGGAGATGATCTCCGGGATGAAGCTCGAGGAGGACATCGATTTCCAGTTCTTTGACCAGGCGCAGCGCTCCTACACCCTGGCTGCCTGCAAGCCATTGCTGGCGGTGCAGGACGGGAGAGGGAAGCTCTCCAAGACCATGCCGAGCTTTTTCTCCGAGGTGCGCGAGATCACCAAGGAGGATGTCGCCTTCCTCACCATGCCCAAGCACCCCCTGTTCCTCGGCAGGCTCCGCTCCGGCAGCAAGACCCTGGACGTGGACATCGTGCTGGACGGCAGGGATGTGTTCTCGCACCACATCCTGATTGCCGGGACAACAGGCAGGGGCAAGAGTGTATTAGTTGCCAACATTATTTGGGATACCCTGGAGCATGATTATTGCGGCATCCTGGTGCTCGATCCGCATGATGAGTATTACGGCAGGAACAAGGCGGGCCTGAAGGACCATCCGGGGAACAAGGTGGTGTACTACTCCAAGAGCGCCCCTCCCGGCTGCCGGACATTGAAGATAAACCTCAGGAGCGTCCGCCCGCAGCATCTCCAGGGAGTTGTCCACCTCAGCGATCCCCAGCGCCAGGCGGTCTCGATGTACTACCGCACTTATGGGGAGAAATGGGTGGAGGCCATCATCCTGGAGAAGAAGCTCAACGTGGATTTCTTTGAGGCCACGCTGGCGGTCATCCGGCGCAGGCTGATGTCCCTGCTCAACATCGATTTCATGGAGAATATGTTCGTCTGCAGGGGCATTTTCGACTTTAAGGCAGGGGAAACCGCGATCGGGGACATGTGCGCCGAGCTGGAGCAGGGGAAAGCGGTCATCGTGGATACCTCGACGTTCTCCGGGGCCGTGGAGCTGCTGGTCGGCAGCATGGTGGCTTCCGAGATATTCAGCCGGTACAAGGGCTACAAGATCAAGGGGCAGCTGGCGGACAAGCCCGTGGTTTCGGTCATCCTGGAGGAGGCTCCCCGCGTCCTGGGAAGGGATGCGTTGGAGAGAGGAGGAAATATCTTCGAGACCATCGCCCGCGAGGGAAGGAAGTTCCAGGTCGGCTTGACCGCGATCACCCAGCTCCCTTCGCTCATCCCCCGGGAGATCCTCGCCAACATGAACACCAAGATCATCCTCGGCATCGAGATGGCGCCGGAGCGCCAGGCGATCATTGATTCCGCGTCGCAGGACCTCTCGCAGGACAACCGCACTATTGCTTCCCTGGACAAGGGAGAGGCGATCGTGACCTCCAACTTCGCGCGGTTCGCCACCCCCATCAAGATCCCGCTGTTTGACGAGCGCGTTCAGGCACAGAAAAAAGGGATGGATATGGAATTTTCTGGTTTAGGATAATTGTATATTTAATAGTTTCTATTATTATCGAAAGATTTATAAATAGAAATCACATATTTTAGAATATGAAGAAGGGGGAACAGGTCCTGAGGGAGATCCTCTACCAGTGCATGGAGCAGAAAAACAGGAGATTGACGCAGCGGGAGCTCTCCATCGGGCTGCATACCGCGCTCTCCAACGTGCATCATGCCATCCAGCCATTGGTGAAAATGGGAGCTATTGCCGTGCAGGGAAGAAACTTCACGATCATAAGCCCGAGAAAAATCCTGCTGTACTGGGCATCGGTGAGGAGCATCCAAAAAGACATCATCTACGCCACACGGGTGGATGAGGGGGCAAGCGCCATGGAAAAGCGAATGCCTGCTGATGTCGTGTTTACTGCCTGCTCAGGATATAAGCTGAAATTCAAGGAAATGCCTGCGGATTATTCCGAAGTGTATATATACGCGGATAACGGAGAAGAGATAAAAAGAAGGTTTGGGGAAAGCAGGAACCCGCCAAACCTGTTTGTGCTGCAAAAAGACAGGAATATGGAGCGCTACGGCAAAACAGCGACATGGGCGAACCTCTTTGTTGACCTATGGAACATGAAGGAATGGTATGCCGCGGATTTTCTGAAAGCATTGGAGGCAAAATTGCATGGAATACTGGAATGATCTGATCACCCAGAAAAGCTGGGAAGTCCTGCAGAAATTGAATAACGTAAAGTTTACGCTGATAGGCGGATGGGCAGCATACCTCTGGACAAAATCGCATAAGTCAAGGGATATTGATATTATAGTGGATTTTGATGAGCTTGAAAAGATAAAGCATAACTTTACATTGCATAAGAATGATAGCTTGCGGAAGTATGAGATAAAGATAGACGAGATTGATATTGATATTTATGTCCCCTTTTATTCCAGGTTAAGCCTGCCGGTTGAGTTTGTGATGAGGCATACGACAAAGATAGAGGGGTTTCGCGTAGTGAAGCCGGAGATACTTTTGATATTAAAGCAGGGGGCAGAGCGGGACAGAAAAGACAGCGAAAAGGGGCTGAAGGACAGGATTGATATCATGGCCTTGGTATGCAAAGTGGATATTGATTTTAGGGCATATGGAGAGATTCTCGAGAGATACGGGTTGCAGCAGTATAAGAAAGAGGCCATCTCTATCATTAAGGGGTTCAAGGAGATAAAATATCTGGGGCTGAACCCAAGGGAATTCAAGCTGAAGAAAGCGGAGATAATGCACAAGATGCGTTACTAAATGAACGGCTAAGGGGTAGATCAGAATAGACCCTCAAAACATTTATATACCTCAACAATCAAGGCGGTGATATAAATGGATGGAACAAAAAGCTGGTGGTTGATACTAGGGGTATTACTTTCTATTCCTTTCTCGTACGCCGATCTCTCCGGTGCAGCCCCCGAAGCCCACTCGTTTATCAAGCCGCCGGGGCCGAGCGTCAATCTCTTCACCGGCGACATGACCTTGGGAGTCCCCCTGCTCACGGTTCCCGGCAGGGGCGGCATGAGCTTTCCCATTACCTTAAGCTACAGTGCAGGCATCACCGTCGGCCAGGAGAGCAGCTGGGTCGGCCTGGGCTGGAACCTGGCGCCGGGAGCCATCACGAGGAACGTCAACGGCATCCCGGATGATTATCAGGGCGGGTTGGCAGACAGCCTGGATGAAGCAAACATCGTCACCCACCGGATAGGATTTACCCCTGCATTTGTGGAAAGCATGGTGAGCAGCGGCGGCACTGCCACAGGCATCGCGAAGATAGGAACGGTCACTGATCTCTATAGCCAGGCAGGGGAGTTCCTCGGCCAGATCGAGCAGAGCTATGATGCCCTTTCTTCCCCGTCAGGGGAGGGAGGGGATATTGCCACGTACTACAGCTCAGTAAGCAGCTTTGAGGCAGACTGGAGGCATGCCCACGGCTTCCTCTCTTATGATGCTGAGGAATCCCAGAGCATCCGGCAGATGGACAGGATCAATCCGGATTCCTATGCCCTCAACGGCCCGCTCAGCGGCAGCATGTTCCCGACAGAGGAAAGGGAAGAGATGGATGGAGTCAGCTACCGGAAATTCCACCTGAAGGATGCGCAGGGTGGCATTGCCATGGGGAAGGATGATCCGATGCTGATAACCTATGAGGTCATCGGCGAGGATGATGTCCCCAAGATACCGTCGCATGAGGAGCTGGTGCAGGCAAGCACAGGGAATGCACTATACAAGCCAGGCAGCTTCGCCAGCCAGGCAGAGCTCCAGGAATTCCTCCTCCAGGATGCGGTGATGCAACGCAAGGCAACGGGCTCCATCAAGTCATTTACCGTCACGGACAAGTCAGGCGCCAGGTACATCTTCGGATTCCCAGTCTATAACGTGAACAGGAGAGGCGGGAATGCGCATACGGCTGAGCAGATCAAAAGTAGCGATATTCCGGTGATTGACCAGGATTATGTATCGGTCTCCTACAGCTACTCCCCCCCATCCAGCAACTTCATCCGCTTCCTCATGGATAAATATGCCTATGCGTGGCTGCTCACCGAAATCCTTGCCCCTGATTATCAGGATAGCGATGATATTCCCGGCCCCTCAGATGGTGACGCAGGCAACTGGATACGGTTCCATTATGAAAAGGCCTATTACGGCGATCCGGCAAAAGGGGAGCCGGGTCCCTTTGCATACCGCAGCCCATTCGGGGCAAAGCCATACCAGAATCAGAATGTCCGCGGAGAGGCCTTCCGCATCAATACGCGGGAGAACTGCCCGGAAACATTTGAGCTCGGTGACTGCACGCAGGCATACAGCCACGGCTGGATGGAGGTAGCCTATCTGAGCAGCGTGGAAACGCCGACGCACCAGGCAGATTTCATCACCTCAGACAAGAATGACGGCGTGGAGTTTGACTTTGAGGACCAAAGCGAGGCAGACGGCGATCCCCTTTGGGTAGGCAGGCAGCTGAGGAAACTGGACGAGGTGCGCCTGCAGTATAAGCCGACCGGTGAATTGATCAGCAAGGTGAAGCTGGATTATGATTATAGTTTGAACAGGAATATTCCCAACTCGAAGGCGGCAGACGGGGGCAGACTGACGCTGAAGAAAGTGCAGCAGTTTGACGCGCAGGGCAAGCCCCTGCCTCCGACCACATTTGAGTATCCGGCATGCGATAACCTGGCAAATCCTGACTGCGACAATCCCTCCTGGCAGGCAACAGGAAAGCCGGACAGCCAGGGCTGGAGGCCGCTCGTTGATGATCGCTATGATGACTTCGGCTATTTCTTCGCAGACGGCACCAGGGACAACCACCGGATTGCAGACAGGAAATTAGACCAGTTCGGCTTCCCGTTCGGCACCGCAACCCATTACCAGCTCACCGGCGTCAGGGAAGGGAGCAGAACGCCATTAAGTGATATCAGCCATGCCGATGCCTGGTCCCTGACCAAAGTCTGCTGGCCCGGCGGCAGCTGTACAGCATATGACTATGAGATTGACCGCTTCTCCTGGGCGGCAGATGAGCGCACGGTGGGGATTGATGACCTGTACGGCTACACTAATGGCTATCAGGCAGGAAAGGGAAAATGGGGCTCATTTGCCCAGGCATGCCTGCACTACGGAGGTGGAATTAGAGTAAAGGAGATTGCCATCACTGCAGAGCCGGATGCGAGCAGCAATGCGGAGTTTATAGGATTTGTTTCATCGGAGCTGGGGGTACCTCTCGAGGATCTGGAGCGCAGCGCGCAGCAGGGCGAATCCGCATTGCAGGGGAGAGTGGTTGAGGCGTATATTCCCGTATACATCGGGATGCTGAAACAGGACAGCAGGATCCGCTCTGATCTCATTGCCCAGGGGCTGATAACTGTCCAGCAGGGAACAGCAGCAGAAGGCATCTTCCAGTTTGTGATCGGCAACAATAAGTACACCGTAGACGAGCAGCACGCGTATGCTGAGGGAAGAGATTATTACCGCTCCGCAAAAAGCCAGTTTGCCGGCAGCACCGGTGAGGCGCAGACCAGGCTGCTGAAAAGATACTACTACCGGAGTGACGGCCAGCGCAGGAGTGAGCCTGAGCCAAGGGATGTCGCGGACATCACCGGGGTGGCGCGAAGCTGCACCGGGGTATCTGCAGAGGGGATTCCCATTCCTGACGGCAGCCAGAGCTCCGGGGTTGCATCCTACCGCAATCTCCTGAAGTTCTCCCATTTCAACAATCCAATGGTAGGATACAGCATGGTTACTGAAGAGCTGGCAGATGGCATCACCGGAGACAAAAGGGGATACATCGTCCATGAGTTTACTACTGCAAAAGATTATCCCCCAGAGCCATTGGGGACGGAAGTGGATCCGGCAACAGGATTAAGGTCATTCTCCGCTTCATTCACCAAGCCGCTCGCCGTGGGCAACAATGTGGACTGGAAGATCCCTCCGCTGAATTACGCGGACAGAAGCAGCCTCTGGGGCCTGGAAACAAGAACTGCGCTGTACGATGAGGGCGGGAAGATGGTTCAGGAGGTGGTGAATGCATATGACACGGATAATGCCGTGCAGCAGGGCGGTGCCTGGAGCAAGGCATGCAGCCGGGCTGGCGCATTCACCTGCCAGGAAGAGCTCTACCGCGCAGAGCGGATGGAGCCGTATTGGATCACCTTGGCAGGCAGCAGCGCTACCACAGATGGGGTGACCATAACCACGAGCTATGAGTACAACGAGGCAAATGGCATGCAGCGGAAGGCAGTTGTTGCCGGCGATCTGGATCCAGGCCAAGGCATTCCGACGAAGATTTCGGTGACGGAATTCGCGTTTGAGGATGCGTATCCGGCAATGCAGAAGCGGCATATCCTCGACAGGGCATATGAGACCAGGCTGTATGAAAACGCAGAGGGTGATGCAAATCTGGTCTCCATGTCCAGGACAGAATACTGGCAGCCCGGCTTCCTGAATCTCTGGAACCGGGAGTACTTCTATTTCCCGCCAAAAGCGGCAGCCGTCTGGAGGGACACGGACAGCGCCTGGATACAGACATCATTTGACGATTATGACCGGTACGGCAACCTGCTGGAGACAACAGACCCGTTGGGAAGGAAGACCAGGTTTTTCTATGGTGATAATGAGGATCCTGAGGATGGAGAGGGCCTAAAGCATGCCTTCCTGACAAAGGGCATCAATGCGCTGGGGCAGTTTATGGTGACGCGATATGATCCCGCGTTCGGCGTGGTGACGGCGATCATGGACTTCAACGGCCAGCAGAGCGATTATGTGTATGACTCCTTCGGCAGGCTGGTGGAGGTATGGAGAGACGGCGTCGGCTCAGGCACCAGGCTCAGTGAGTATTCCTATGATGATGCGAGCTTTGACTGGCGGAAGTCAGTGACGGCGCTGGATGAGAGCCAGAAGATGGAGCTGGTGGAGTTCTATGACGGCCTTGCCCGGCCTATCAGGACCGAGCTGCAGGACAGCGGCAGGAAGATTGTCGCCGAGACCGAGTATGATCCCGTGTTCCTGGACAGGATGAAGCGTGTCACTGCTCCCTTTTACAGCGGCCAGCGCAATCCGGCAAAGGACACCTATACGTATTACGAGGCGAATCCGCTTGCCCGGGTCAGCATCATCGATCCCCCCGGGCTGGGCGAGGTAAAGACAGAGTACACCAACAAGGATGGGAAGATGCCTGCAGTCGTGGTGACCGACGAGGAAGGCAGGCAGCGTGCCTCGGTCACCGATATCTATGGAAACCTGAGGGAGGTCATCGAGCCGTTGCCATGAAAGCGATACTTATTATGACGGTGCTGGTGTGGATGGCAGTTGCCGTGAGCGCAGCCCTTCCTGCAGGGACCTCAACATACTACGAATATGATGCGCAGAATAACCTCGTGAAGATAACGGATGCAAACAAGCACGAATCAAGAAATGTATATAACTCCCTGGGCCAGCTCATCAGATCATCGCATCCGGACACCGGAGAGGTCTCGTTTGCCTATGATGATGCGGGCAATATGGTCGAGCGCGACCAGAACGGCAGGGTGACCAGGTATGAGTATGACGCGCTGAACAGGATGGTGAAGATAGATTATCCGAACAGCCCGGACGTGATCAGCACATATGACACCGGCTGCCTGGACAATGATGCGTATGCCATCGGCAGGCTCTGCACGGTGCAGGACGCGTCCGGCAGCATGCAGTTCGGCTATGACAGCTGGGGAAGGGTCGTCAGGGAGGTGAAGACGATCCGCAACACCCTGGTCCCTGCCCCGCGCGGATTCCTCATTGAGGCAGAGTATGACCTCATCGGCAATGTCCGGCAGGTCCGCCTGGATGGGGAGGCGCTGGCCGATTATGCATATAATCGCCTGAATCAGCTGGTCGGGGTGACGGATAAGGAAGGGGCGGAGGTAGTCAGCTACGAGTACAACCCGGAAGCGACCGTCAAGGGCATGCAGTTCGGGAACGCGATGAAGACGGATTACACATACAATGTGCGGGACTGGCTGCTCAGCATCAGTTCCCCGGTGCTCCAGCGCTCCTTTGTCTTTGACAAGGTGGGGAACATCATGCAGCTGCACAAAGCAGCAGCCCCGACGAGTCTGCTTGCCATGTTCTCCTATGACCGGCTGGACCGGCTGGCCGGGGTGCAGGACAGCCAGTATTACGGCCAGGATTACCTGTTCAGGTATGACCTGGTCGGCAACCGCCTGCAGATGAACGAGGTCAGCTATCAGTACAGCCCTGCCAACAACCAGATGGTTGCGGCTGGAAGCAGCACCTTTGCCTATGATCCCTTCGGGAACCTGGTCAGGAAAAACGAGTTCGGGTATTCCTATGATGATGAAAACAGGCTGATCCGGGCAGAGACCGCAAACGGCACCAATGAGTATGTCTATGATGCCAACGGCCTGCGCGCAGTCAAGAAGGATTCTGCAGGGGTGACCATCTACATCTATGACCTGGGCGGGAGCAACATCTATGAGGAGACGATCAAGTAAAGGCGTCTCTGTGCTCCTGATAATCCTGGCTTTGGCAATCCCCATAGACGCATCCCTCTCGATGAACGGGGTGCTGATCCCGGAGCAGGCAGTTCCCGGCGCCCTGCGGCAGCTTGCCGGATCGTTTGAAGAGAAACAGGTATCCTCAACGGTTTACATCTACGCGAACGGGCAAAGGGTAGCAAAACGGGTGAATGGCGAGACCTTCTACTTCCATAACGACCATCTTGGCTCAGCTGCCGTAGTGACTGATTCTCAGGGGAATATCGTCGAGGAGAAGAGGTACGACCCCTTCGGCATGGAGCTGGCGGGCAGCGGGAAGATCGGGTATAATTCGAAGGAGCTGGATAGGGACACGGAGCTGAATTATTACGGGGCGAGGTATTACACCGCTGACTTCGGCAGGTTCACCACGCCGGATACCGTAAAAGGAAAGCTGGTGAATCCGCAGTCGCTGAATCTCTACACATACACATTGAACAATCCGATGAAGTATGTTGATCCGAGCGGGAATGAACAGAAAGGTTTTTTACAACAAGCATGGAATCTTATCAATCCCCTTGAATCAATAAGAGAAATTAAGTCAAATTTGGACAATGCGGTTGAATTATCCGTGTCAGGCAATACTAAAGGGGCACAAATGCTGACCGGATTAGCTATGATAGGGATTATGAGTTGGATTATGCCTGGAGGGAAGAGTGTAGGGTTAGCTGCATCAAGCGCCCAAAAAGCAACCACTAAAACCATTTATCATTATACTTCTAGGAAGGCAGCTGAAAGTATAATTAAAGAAGGTGCAATAAGGGGAGGAGGAGGTTTACTTGGAAGAAATAAAGTATGGGCAACCCCCCTTGAGCCTAGTAAAATTACCCGGTCTTTCTTTAGAACTCATGTAAAACAGGTTCCTATCGATGATATGGTAGCAATAAAATTAACTGTGCCAGATTTCGAAGTTAAGTTTCCATTAAGGGGTTTAATTACCCCAGATGTAAGGTTTATTAATACCGAGGGGGGAGTCGCTTCAATAGAGAGGATGGCACCCGAAATCTTAACTTTACCTACTAACATCCCTGGGGGATTATATGAATTGAAAGCAGTTGTAAATGCGGGTGGAATTGGAATCGGTGTTGGGACCGCCATTTCAACAGCAAAAGAAGCCTTATCTAGTAACAATAAAGAAGAAATTAACACAAAAGAGTAATGGAAAATCAGTGATCATAGGTTTCATAAAGAATACATGAAATAATCCGTTTTCAATCATCCGTCCCAACCCCTCTGGCGCTCCGGAAAACAGAAAAATGTAAACACCATACTAAATAAAAAATAAGCATTATGTTGAGTATACTACACAAAAATGGATAAAGAATAGTTATGGGAAACCATGCAGGATTGGAACCCCCGAAGGAACGCAGTACTGAAAAATAGAGAGAGGTGTATGCATCTCTCACAGAAGCGCGCAGGCCTATAATCTCATATAAAGGTTGAACTTTTGCGTTTTTCCTCTATAAGCACTTCTTGATTTCTGACATATATTCTCAAGAAACGAAAAGCTTATATACTTAAGGATATCCATAGATATCCTATGAGGAAGATTGAATTAAAAAATGACGCGTTAGTACTGGAGGAGAAAGGAATCTTAGGATTTTTAGAGCGTGAAGTAAGTCCTTTCGGGAACAGCGCGAAAGTGGATTGCCCAAAAAAGTTTGTTGGCAAACGAGCATATCTCGTTATCTGCAAGAAATAGGGATAACCATGTCTTTGCCGATAAAAGATGTTCCAGTTGGATTCAAGGCTCTTCTTTCTTTTTACAAGAAGTGCTTTACAAGACCGCAGTACAAGAACTTTCGCGATTTTGTTTTTGGTCTTATTGTTTCTGACAATAAGACAATCCAAGAGATTAATGACTGTTTTGGAAGAGTTGACCAAAGCAGCCTCAATCGTTTTCTTACTTGTTCCGAATGGGATACAACAAAGATAAACAACAAGCGAATATCTCAAATTAAATCCCGCCAGAAACTCAAAAAAGGAATTTTCATATGCGACCCAACATTTCTCCAAAAATTTGGAAAGATGATGGAGTACGCAAACTATCATTACAATGGCATGACCAAAAAAGAGGAATGGGGATATTTCCTCGTCAATAGCTTTTTTACAGACGGCAATGTTGAGTTTCCCATTTGCGCAGACTTCTATTTGCGCAAAGAAGATGCAGATGAAAAGCATCCTTTCAAGACCCTTAGAGAGATATGCCTTGAGCAGCTTGATTATGCTATGAAAAGGTTACCGATTTGGCTTTTTATTGCGGATGCAGGGCTATA
>DATDVW010000072.1:0-19329 GCA_035289865.1 Candidatus Nanoarchaeia archaeon | reverse complement strand
GTACTAACGCGTCATTTTTTAATTCAATCTTCCTCATAGGATATCTATGGATATCCTTAAGTATATAAGCTTTTCGTTTCTTGAGAATATATGTCAGAAATCAAGAAGTGCTTATAGAGGAAAAACGCAAAAGTTCAAGGATTGGGGTAAAATTTGCCGTCAGGGTTATGGTGCAAAGATGAAACGAGGCGATTTATCCCATCACGCTGCTCACATGCTCCTGTTTCTGCACCCGGATGACATGCTGCACAAAGCTCTCGATCTTGGACTCATGGGAGACGATGATCACCTGCCGCATGTTGAGCTGCTCGAGCACGTCCCGTATCTTGTCCAGCTGCTCCGAGGAAAAGCCGTCCGTCGGCTCGTCCAGGATGATGATATCCTTGGTCTGGATGCCCACCATGAAATCATTGATCACCTTGTTCAGGCTGAGCCGGTACGCCAATGCAACAGCGCTCTTCTCCCCGCCGGAGAGCTGCTCGATGAAGGCCTCATAGCCGTTCTGCTCGATGACCGGAGTGAACGAGTCGTCCAGGCGGACATGCAGCCGCTCGTCATCGATCAGGGGGGAGAACCACTGCTGGAACAGCTCATTGAACTGCCGGAAGATGCTGAGCATGATGTGCCGCTCCATCACATCCATGAGGTTGATGAAGGTCACTTCAAGCCAGCGCTGGACCTGCTGCAGGCGGTGGATGCCCTGCCTGACCCTTTCCTTTGCGGCGATCTCTGCATCGAGCCGGGCGATGGCCTGCTCCCTGCCCTGCATCTCCTGCTCGATCCTTGCCCGGAGGATGAGGATCCGCTGCTCCTCCTTCGCCAGGATGTCCAGCTGCCGCTGCTCCTCGCGGAACCGGGCTTCCAGTGATGCGTTTGCTGCAGCCATCTGGCCCAGCTGCTGCATCTCCTGCTGGAGCTGCGCAAGCTCTGCGGCAAGCTCAGCGCGCTGCTGCAGCAGCTCTTTCTCCCGCTGGGCATGCTCCTGCAGGCGCGCCTCCTGGACGCGGTACACCATGGTCCGCTGCTGCTCCTGCTGCCAATATTCCAGGAGCGGGCGGAGCTGGGCAAGCCTGCTTTCAAGGGCGCGCTGGCTCTCCTGGAGCTGGCTGATCTCCTCAGCATGCCCCCTGGCCCTCTGCTCCTCGGTGGAGATGATCTGGCGCTTATGCCCCTCACCAACCTCCTGCCTGCAGACCGGGCAGGTGCTCAGAGAGGATATCTCCCGGATCAGCTGCTCGGACTGGCGATGCTGGAGGCCATGCTCGCGGTGCCTGAGCTGGATCTCGCGCAGCTCCCGCTCGGATTCCATGATCTGGGATTGGTGGGCGGCAATCTCCTGCTGGACGCGCTGCTCGCCGTGCTGAGGCGCTGCAATGGCGCGGAGTGCAGTAATCTGGGCAGCCAGCTGGTCAGCCTGCCGGGCAATGGAGGTCACCTGCCTCTCTTTTGCAGCCTGGATGCCGCGCACGCCGCTGAGCCTGGCCTGCATCTCCAGATGGGAGCGCAGCTGGCCTTCCACCCGCTCCAGGAGCGTTTTCTGGCCCTGGATCGCCCCCTGGGCGGATGCGAGCTGGGGCAGCAGCGGCTGCAGAGTATCCTGCGCCTGCCTGAGCGCCTCCCTTTCCTGCTGGACGCTGCCCTGCTTCTCGCTGAGGTCGGCGATCTGCGCCTGGCTGATCCTGATCCGCTCCCTGATGTCGCGCACCGCAAGCCCTGCATTCTCCTTGACCAGCTTGTATTTGTCCACCCCGAATATCTTCCGGATGGTGTCCAGCCGCAGCTCCGTGTCCTCAAAAAGGATCTGCTTCATCTCTTCCTGCGGGGTGTACATGGTGTAGCGGTAGATCACATCCCTCCCCCTGCTCACCAGCTCCTGCGGATACCCCAGGATCTGCAGCGCCATGCTCTTCAGCTCCACAGCGGTCCCCTCCCGTTTCTTCCCGTCGAAGATGATGTATCCGGCGCCCTGCTGGACCCCTGCCCCCCGTTTCAGCGTCCGGTGGATGCGGTATTCCGCGTTGCCGATGGAGAACACCAGCTCCACGCTTCCCTCGTTTTTCCCGTGCCGGAGCAGGCTTGCCCCGGACACATGGCTCCGCTGGATGCCGAACAGGACGAACTCGATCGCCAGGAGAATCGTGCTCTTTCCCGCGCCGATGTCCCCGGCAAGGAGGATGCTTCCCTCGGGAAAGCGGATCGTCTCGTGCAGGTATGAGCGGATGTGGTGCAGGGTGACTGAGATGAGAAGCATTGCAGAAGAGGATGCCTGGGAATTATTAAGAATTTGTATAGTGGAGGATAGAGGATCTATCGATCAGCGATTCCGGTAGCTCCCATACCCCTTGCATTTGAGATCTATCTGTTCCCATGACTTCAGCACCTCCCCCTGGATGTCGCGTATCCGGGCGTCGCTCAGGCCGCGTTCTTCTGCCTCGCGCCTCCAGACGACCAGCTTTCGGTAATGCTGTTTGGCAGCGGCAGTTGGTTTTTTCCCTTGGCGGATGAAATGCTCATAAATAGCGATACCCCTGCTGCAGAAACCAACAATTTCCGGGGGAGTGTAGGGTGGAGGAGGTGAACGGAGAGTCTCCACAATCTCTCGCACCCGGGATTCAATGCCCTCCAGGGCAGCCAATGCATCATCGTATTGCTGGTGGGAATAGAGGCGCTGGGCATCCCGCATGGTCCTCCGCAAGACCCAGAGGTCAGGATGCTTGTTGCCGTGGATAGGCTGGAGCAATGACGCAAGCCGGCCATGCAGCGAAGCCACCCGCTCCTCGATCGGCTCGTCCATAAGCGGAAGAAGTGATGCCCATTTAAAAGTTTATAGCAGCCCCGCTCCTACCAGCGCCGCATGCCGCAGGCGCGAGGGAAGGAGCAGCGGAGGAGAAACGAGCAGGTGCCGGGCGGCAAAGCTGCGCATCTCCGGGAGGAATCTCCGGAAGTGCAGCCTGCTGACCCTCCCGCCGAAGATGATTACATCCGGATCATAGAGGTGGGCAGCGTTCACCACCGCAGCCCCCAGGTATCTTCCGAGCACGCGGAAGTCCCGGATGCTGCCGTCTCTCCGCTTCAGCCCCTGGTACAGGCTCTCCAGGTCCCTGCTCCTGCTGATCAGCATGTGCCCGATCTCCCCTGCATTCCCCCTTCCCCGGTAGAGCCGTTTGCGGATAACAAGCCCGCCGCCGATTCCCGTACCCAGGGTGATACCGAGCACGATGCGGTGTCTTTTTCCCGCGCCGTAGACAGCCTCTCCCAGCGCAAAGCATTTTGCGTCATTCTCCACCACGACCTGCTTCCGGAACCGCCGCCGGAGGAACCGGGCAAGGGGGAAGTTGCGCAGCGGCAGGTTCGGCGTGTTCCCGACCACACCAGCCGCGCGGAAGGGACCGGGTGCAGCTGCCGCAATCTTATGGTATCCCCGGAACCGCTGCATGCCCGCGACAATGGCGGCAAGCACCTGCTTCTGCGTGGATCCGGGAGCAAGGGGGATATGGAACGGGGAAAAGACGCGTTTTCCGCGTACCAGCCCCAGGTCGATATGGCTTCCTCCGATATCTGCGGCGAGAATCATCGTAACTGCTTCTTGAATGATTCGATGAGGGGGACAGGGGTGGGATCGGTCCGGTAGCGCAGGGCAAGGTGATAGGAGCACCAGTCGCCGATGGCAACGCCGGTGAGCAGCTTGGCCAGGGGGGATCCGCGCAGCACCACCTCGGCAGAGGGATAACGATGCTGCCGGAGGATCCGCCGGAACACCCGCATCCGCTTCTGGACCCGCGGATGATCGCCAGGGTCCCTGATGAGAATGACAAAATAATCCCCGTTCCGGTGCAGGAAGCCGCTCATCTCGTTGTGGTTCAGCTCCGGGAAGAGGTTGGAAAAGGCATGGATCTTGGCGTTCTCGTTGAAGTTGATCTTCCACTTGTAGGAGATGGCCCGCCAGCGGCCGGAGGAGTAAATTAGCGGAATCCGTTTTCCTATCTTCGCGGCCAGCAGCATGCCCTGCCGCTGATAGCCCGTCTTGCGCAGCGCCCGGGCTGCCTGCGCGATCGCCCGCCCCGGGCTCGGGATGATGCCCATCCGGTGCAGCGCGTTGAGCAACGGGATGAAAAGATAGGCGTACGCCATCCGGGGCTGCATCCCTGCAGGCACCACGATCATGCTCAGCCGCATTTGTTTGGCAAGCGCGATCAGCTTCCCTCCGGAAGAAACAACGACGATCATGCTCCCCTTTTTCTTCGCCTCATACAGCGCGGCAATCGTCTCCTCGGTATTACCGGAGTAGGATATCACGAACACCAGCGTTTCCTTGCCGATGAATGCAGGCAGCTCGTATCCCTTCACCACAAAAATGGGGATAGGAACATTCAGATAGCTCTGCAGGAACTCGCCGGGCAGGGCGCTCCCCCCCATGCCCGCAACAACGATCTGCGAGACCTTGCCGGAGATGCAGACATCTTTGCCCAATTGCGCTGCATCCGCTACCTGCTGGGGAAATGCAGCAAGAAGATCAGCCATATGCTCCCTGTCCAGCCCATTTTTCATGGGAGAATAGGCGAAAAGCGGGTATAAAAAGATTATGTTTGCCAAGCGGGGAAAAGAAAACCGAAAGGAATATAATGGGGGTAGGGTAAGTAACATCTCATGAAATCCACCAGAGAGCCTAAATCAGTACCGACACTCTTCGGGGTGATAAGAAAGGATATTCTGGATAAGAAATGGATATTTCTCGTCGGGCGGCCATACACGTTATTTGGCGCATCATTGTATCAGCGATGGTTTGATCCACCGCAGATTATCGAGCTGTTTGGCGCCTCCATTCCTGATAACCTGTATATTGAGGAGCATCCGAATGTGGTGAGAAGGTATGTGATAAAAGGGCAGTTAGATGATTTTTCGAGCATCATAAGGAATATCGTAATGCAAGACAGGGAAAAAGCGAAGAAAATGTTAGTGAAAGGGTTGCAGCTCAGCGCGGAAGCAAGAGCCTATATTCAAAAATCTCCTTTTTCCCAGCTTCAGCCGGCGGTTGATTTTCTCGTGAAGCTCGCCCTGCACGCTACAGTCTTCTCATATTTTGCGTATCCAATAGCAAAAGAGCAGAATGATGGTGAGATAATACGTCTCGCTGAACAGCTCAGGGCAGTGTCTTATTACCCGAAGGTAGTCGAGAAGGTAATAAATCCCCTGGCAAAGAAAAAAGCAGGAGATGACTTTAATCTTATGACCATTGCTGAAGCCATTGCTGGAGACAAATCACCGGTTGCAGCAAGAAAAGAAGCGTATAGGCAGAATAAGCGCTTGGTATACGCAAAAATAAGCGGGAAGGAAACCGTCCAGTACGTTGACAATGTGATGAAGATCATAGAATTATTAGAACGGGTACGGATAAGTGATAGCGTACGAGGGCAGGTGGGATATCCTGGGAAAGTGACGGGAAGGGTGAGACTGATATTAACGTCTGACACAAACGTCGAATTTGATAAAGGCGATATTCTGGTGGCAGTGACCTCGAATCCAACGCTCATGCCGTTGATTCATAAGTGCGGAGCCATCGTGACGGATGAAGGCGGCATTACCTGCCACGCGGCCATCGTGAGCAGGGAGCTGAAAAAGCCGTGCGTCATCGGCACGCGCTTTGCGACGCACACGTTCAGGGATGGCGACCTGGTCGAGGTGGATGCGGAGAGGGGTGTGGTCCGCCTGCTCAAGAAGCGCCGCCGTGCCGACAAACAACAACCTTTTTAAACCTCCGGGGAACCCCTCTTCCCATATGAGGGCGTGGCCTGCCTGATTGAATAATGGGAGCCGATTATGGGATACCAAAAATACATCCGCAATCTCTGGAAGCAGCCCAAGCAGAACCTGGGTGATCTCTGGAAGCAGCGCCTGATGCAGTTCCGCGGCGAGAAGGGCACGATCCGCATTGAGCATGCCACGAGGATTGACCGCGCGCATGCATTGGGCTTCCGCGCCAAGCCGGGATTTCTTATCGTCCGCCAGCGCGTCGCAAGAAGCAAGAGGATGCGCCCCGGCCCGCTGGGAGGAAGAAGGCCGAAGCACAGCAGGCGGCGGATGGTGGTCTCGAAAAACTACCAGCAGATCGCGGAAGTGCGCGCAGCGGACCATTTCCCCAACTGTGAGGTACTCGGCAGCTACTGGGTGGCGGAAGACGGCAAGTACGCGTGGTATGAGATCATTTTCGTCGATCCGCAGCACCCGGCGATCCAGGCTGATCCCAAGATCCGCTGGATAGCGGAGAAGCAGCACACCGGGAGGGTATACCGCGGCCTGACCTCGGCATCAAGGAAATCGCGCGGCCTGAGGAGAAGGGGCATTGGCGCCGAGAAAGTCAGGCCAAGCTCCCGCAGCCATCACCGAAGGGTGCATTAAGGCGCATGAGGCGCAGGGGATACTTCTGAAAAGAATGCTGATTCGGCCTCCCGGGCAAGCGCCTGGTAAAGGAGATGTTCGCGATACGGCTTTCCTGCAGGGCTCTGCAGCCCCTGGGCAGAGAACAGCAGGTACTCCAGCACGGTTTCTGATGTCTTGATAAGCCATTCAGGGGTGAGCGGATCCCGGAGATTGTATAGCTTGTCTGCAAGCGCTATGGGTATCGCAATTCCACGAGAGGCCGTCACCATCCTGCGGATGTGGGCAATTTTTCTGTCCTCATGGCGTAATGCCAGTTCCGCCGGATTTTCAGTCATCAGCTCAACAAGCGTGCAGAGCGCGCCTGCGTGCATATCATATGCAAAATATGCTGCAATATGCTCCAGGACGACCGGCTCCATTTTCCGGGTAGACGGGTTGTATATCATTCCGTCCTCAACAGTATCGTGGAGCAGCCCTGCAGCGACATACAGCGATGGGAATTCCGGTGCCAGGAAGAGGGCTACCCCCTTCGCATGCGAATGATAAGGGATGCGGCCGCTCTTGCGCACCTGATCCCGGTGGGCAGCATCAGAGAAATCATACGCCCTGCTGATCAGCGGCAGTGCATCCTTATGCAGGGGATTCGCACGAAAAGCATTGGTCAGGAAATCTTCTTTCCGCTCTGCCTGGCCAGCGGCATCCAATGTAGAAAAAAGGAGGGCATCCATACTATTCCAGACGGCAGGTGTGCGCTGCATAGCCTTCTGTTTCGCACAAATGGAATATGGTATTTAAGCGCTCCCATGCTCAGCTGTACCACCGGATGTTGCCGCGCAGGAACGCCGCCTCATCCTCAGTGATGCTGCCGCTCCGCAGCAACTCCTCAATCTCGTTCTGCATATCCTGCTCCATCTATACCACCACCCCTTCGTCCAGATACCGGTACCTCCGGCCCTCTTCCCTGCTGCACTCCCGGCAAAGGTAAGGGTCGAGCAGCGCGCTCTTCATGATGTTGTTTCCGCAAGCGACACACCGCTTCCGCTCCACATATGCACCTCCGGGCTGCGCCCGTCTCCTCTGCGAAAGCGATTGTCGGAGAATATCTGGTATTCCGGAGAATGGTAATCCTGCAGCTGTTCGGCAAAATGCCGCCAGTCAATTCGCTCATGCCTCGCTGCATCCCTAAAGTAGCGTTCCAGTCCCACTCATACCACCCCTTCAGGTATGGGAAGGGGTCTCTGGTTTTATATACATTTTCCTTATACTCTATAAATAGTATATATTTTATATAATATTGATAAAGAAGAAAAGCTTATATAGGTGATGTCCCTCATTGCCCATGGGGTGGGTACATGAAGCGCAAGGTCATCCAGATCGCGAACTCGACGCAGCTGGTTTCTCTCCCTCGCCACTGGAGCAAGCGGCTGAACATCAGGAAAGGCGCCGAGCTTGAGGTGACGGAGCAGGGCGACAAGATCGTCATCGCTGCCGACCGGGAGCCGCAGGCAAGCAGGATCGAGCTGCAGGCATCGGGCAGCGATCTCCCGGTGCTGCGCTCGGTCATCGCCGTCTATCGCGCGGGGTATGATGAGGTCTCCATCTCATTTGACCATCCCGGCGCGGTCAAGGACCTCCCGGAGCAGATGAACGACTTGCTCCCTGGCTATGAGGTGCTCCAGCACACCGCAGACACCATCCAGATCCGCGACATCGGGCATGAGATGCCCACGGAGTTTGACGCGGTCCTGAGGAGGATATTCATGGTGGGCAGGTCCATTGCGGAAAGCACCTTTGAGATGCTGGAAGCGTATGATGAAAACAGGCTCAGGCAGGTGATCTCGCTGGAGATGACCAACAACAGGCTCTGCAACTACTGCGAGCGCCTGCTGGGCAAACAGGGATATAGGCAGTTTGACAAGACCGTCTTCATGTATGTGATCGTCTGGGAGATGGAGAAGATTGCGGACCAGTACAAGTACCTGATCTATTTTTTCTCCGAGCATAAGAAAGTCGCGGTCAGCAAGGAGACCAGGAAGCTCTTCCGGGATGTCATCCTGCTTTTTGACCTCTTTTACCAGGTGTTCTACAAATTTGACCGGAAGCAGGTGGCGGAGATCGTGGAGATGCGGAAGGACCTGATCGCCAAAGCCCTCGCCATGATGGCAAAGACAAAAGACAATCATGAGGTCCGGGTGATCCATCATCTCATCACCATCACCCAGATGACCTACAACCTGCTCAACTGCTACCTGAGCGTGCATTATTGAGGCTGCGGAGCGCAGCGACAGCAACCTGGATCTGGTTCCGGTCCGGTAAGGCGGTGGTGAGCCTCTGGATCCACATGCCCGGCAGCGCAAGGATGCGGAGAAAGGCATTGTGGTGGTAGCTTCCGCTGAGCTTCAGCACCTCGTAGGATATGCCCGCGATCACCGGCAGGAGGAGGAGCCGCCAGGCATAGAGCGTCCAGAATCCTGCAGCAGGGAGGAAGGAATAGACGATGATGCTGATCAGGATGACATACGCGATGAAGCTGGTGCCGCAGCGCGGATGGATGGGGGAATGGCTGCGGATGTTCTTCTCCGTCAATGATTTCCCGGACTCGGCGCAGTGGATGGTCATGTGCTCCGCCCCATGGTACTGGAAGAGCCGCCGCACGTCTTTCGAAAGGGATATCAGGACGATGTAGAGGACAAAGATGCCCGCCTTCAGCATACCCTCGATCAGGTTGAAGATGATCCCCTGGTCCAGGGCGCCTGCTGCGGCGACCAGCGAGGTGATCCCCAGCGGGACCAGCTTGAAGATGACAAGCGCTGCGGCAAGCGAGAGGATGATGGTGGCGATGAAGGAGAGGGTGCTGCCCTCTTCCTGCTCCTCATCAGGCAGCGCATGGCGCGCGGAGTGCTGCAGCGCCCTGATGCCGATGACCAGGGTCTCGGCCAGCGCATACATCCCGCGGAAGAAAGGCAGCTTGAAGAACGCCGGCCGGCCGGGGATGCGCGCAGTGGAGGTGATGATCTTCTGTTTCGGCGTGCGGACGGCGATGGCATAATGGGAGGCGTTCCGCATCATCACCCCCTCGATCACTGCCTGGCCGCCGATGGTTTGCATGCGGAGAGAGGAAGCGGATGGGTTTAAAAAGAGTGCTGTTGGTTCAGGCGGACATAAGCAGGGCCATCGCTCTCGTATTGAACTAAGGTAAAGAGGGATTGCTGCCCGCGACAGGCGAGCATGTCCTCTAAAGGCTGGCGTATTCTGAGCTGCTCCGGCGGCGGAAGTTTTTTCCTCTCTTGGTTGAGTTGTTCGATAAGCGGTTCTAAATCATCCCTCCGTTGCATCGCTTTTTTGATTTGCAGAGCGATGCCGTAGACCGCTGCATAGGTATGCACATTGCGCTCTGCCCGCCGATACGTGTCATCAAAGATGAGACCAATCTGCACCAGCCTACCATTTTGCTTCGCAGTCTGCAACCTTCCGGCCCCGTTCGTCCAGCCATAATTGTCTTCCATCAAAGTGCACTTGAAACCAGCCATATCGGTCTGAAAGTGGTTCAGGCTGAGCCCACGCGGGAGAAGGTTCTTAACCTTTGCCAGAAATCGGGTATCATCCAGGAACCTATCCAGCGTATAATCTGTCGCCCTTCCCATGAGGCTGTATAGAGAGATAAGGGTATATAAACCTTTCTATTTTAACCACTGCACAGTAATGTTAAGCAAGCCGCTTATCAATATCAGATGCCACTGCCTTCAGATCTTCTAAATTCCGCTGGATGTCCTTCTCCAGCTCCCCGATGAGGGCAGCAAGATTCTCCACCCGGAGCAGGTATTTGTTCCGCATATTGAGCACTATCCCCGCCTCCAGCAGCTTATTCACATGGTGCACAACTGTGCCCCTGCTCAGGCCCAGCCGCTCGGCAAGCTCATCAGAGGTCAGGGGATTGCCCTTTTTGCTGGCCCGGAGCAGCTCGATGAATATCCGGAACAGGCTCTTGTCCTTGTCCCGAAGATTGAAAAGCCCGAGTGAGTTTCCCAGGAACTGCAGCTCCTGGTTCAGGTCAGGCTGCCGGGGCCGGGCCGTGCGGATGATCGTGATTTTCTGATACTGATAGAATACCATACGCAACTGGCGATAGCCAGCTATTTAAACCTTTTCAGAAAGATTTAAATAGATGTTAGTTTATCCTAAGTAGTTATAGTTTACTTAAAGTAAACTAAAAACAACAAAGTTTATAAAGAAGCCAGGAATACTGGGGTGAGAGCTATGGTATGGTTTGATGTATTTGACGCATCGGAAATCGCCGCTCGTATGCTCCACGCTGCAGATAAGAGCAAGATGGCGATTTCCGAGTGCGCTCAAGAACACCCGCTCTTTAGGGCGGGTGTTCTTGACGAGATGGAGCGTATGCAGCACGAGATGAACAGGCTGGCGCAGAGAAGGCTGGGACAGAACAATGCCCCGGTCCGGACAGAGAGCATCCGGATGCCGCGCTGCCAGCTGCAGGAGACCGAGAAGGCAGTCATCGCTTCATTTGAGCTGCCGGGCGCAGAAAAGAAGGACATCGAGCTGAATGTGACCGATACTCATATTGAGGTCAAGGTCCAGAAGAAGATGGAAAAGGAACACCAGGAAAATGGCGCTTACTATTATCAGGCAGCCTCCCAGGGCTATTACCGCGCAGTTCCCCTGCCCGTAGAGGTCCAGGGCAGCAAGGCGGAAGCCAGCTACAGGGACGGCGTGCTCCGGGTGGAAGTGCCCAAGCTCAAGCAGGTGGAGCGCAGGGCGAAGCGGATTGAGATCAAATAATTTTGATTATTATGGCAAAGCAGAAGGCAGAGAAAAAAGAGGACGGCAAAGGGCCGCAGGAAAAGATAGAGGAGCTCACCCATGATCTCCAGCGCGTCCAGGCGGATTTTGAGAACTACCGGAAGCGGATGGAGCGTGAGCGTGAGGAATACGCCAAGATGGCGAACAGGGGCATGGTCGCGCGGCTGCTCCCGGTCCTCGACAATTTCCAGCTCGCGCTGCTGCATAAGCAGCACGAGGAGTTTATCAAGGCAGTGGAGATGACATACGCAGAGATGTATGCCATCCTGGAAGATGCGGGGCTGAAGCAGATGGATGCCCTGGGCAGGCCCTTTGACCCCTATGTGCATGAGGCGCTCCTGCAGGAGGAGTCCGGGCAGGAGCAGGGCACCGTCCTGGAGGAGCTCCAGAAGGGATATCTCTTCCAGGGCCAGGTGCTGCGCCACGCGAAGGTGAAGATCGCAAAAAAGAGGAGCAATGGAGATCAGGAAAAACACGCCGCTGCCCGTGATCCTGGAGATAGCCAGGCCATGCAGGAAAGTGGATGAATGCTGCAAGGTGAAGACCTGCTGCGAGTTCGGCTCCGGCATGCTCATCGCCAGCGACATCCCGAAGATAGCGGCATACCTCGGCATCAGCGAGGAGCTGCTGAAGGACAACCTGCTGGAGAGGGTCACGCGCCTGAACAGGGTGATGTACCGCCCCCGGCTGCTCCGCAAGGGAAAGCCGTACGGCCCCTGCGTGTTTTTTGACAAAGAGCAGCGGTGCACGATCCATGAAGTGAAGCCATTGCAGTGCAGGACAGCCCTGTGCAACGAGAAGGGGCCTGCGCTGGAGCAATGGTTCGCGCTGAACTACATACTCGACAGGGAGGACGGAGCGGCACTGGCGGAGTGGAAGCAGTACCTGAAGCAGAATCCACCGATTCCCGGGGGAAGCATCGGAGAGCTCAAAAAAGAGAAGAAAGGATAATCACGCTCAATTCGCTGTGGGTCATGGTTTGGTCACCTCTTTTCCATGGCCCACAGCAATTGATATTCATCACCAGAAATTAATCATCAGGAGGAAAGGAACATGGCAAAGAAACAGTCACAGGGAAAGGCAATCGGCATAGATTTAGGGACGACATTTTCAGCGGTCGCGATTCTGGAGGCAGGCAGGCCGGTCATCATCCCCAATGCAGAAGGGGATAGGACCACGCCCAGCGTCGTGACGGTCAAGGACAATGATGTCCTGGTGGGGAAGATCGCCCGGAACCAGGCGATCGCGAATCCCGAGCATACGATCAGGAGCATCAAGCGCCACATGGGCGACAAGGATTTCCGGCTGGAGATCGAGGGCAAAGAGTACACGCCCCAGGAGATCTCCGCCATGATTTTGCAGAAGCTCAAGAGGGATGCGGAGGCCTATCTCGGCAGGCCGGTGAGTGACGCAGTCATCACGGTTCCCGCGTATTTCGAGGATGCCCAGCGCCAGGCGACCAAGGATGCGGGAAAGATTGCGGGGCTGAACGTGCTCCGGATCGTAAACGAGCCGACCGCAGCCTCTTTGGCATACGGCATAGACAAGTCGCAGGCGCATACCATCATGGTGTTTGATTTCGGAGGCGGGACATTTGACGTCTCCATATTGGAGCTGGATGACGGCGTGTTTGAGGTCAAGGCGACTGCAGGCAACAACCATCTCGGCGGCGATGACATCGATGAGATCCTGATCGACTGGATGGCAAAGCAGTTCAAGAAAGAGCAGGGCATCGATCTCCGTGAGGACAAGGTTGCCCTGCAGCGCCTCAAGGAAGCTGCGGAGAAGGTGAAGATCGAGCTGAGTTCAGCGCAGAAGGCATCCATCAACCTGCCGTTCATCAGCGCGGCCTCAGGGAACCCGAAGCATCTCAATATGGACCTGACGCGGGCAAAGCTGGAGGAGCTCATTGACCATATCCTGGACAAGCTCAAGGGCCCGACCGAGCAGGCGCTGAAGGACGCGAAGATGACCAAGGACAATATCGACAAGGTCATACTGGTCGGCGGCTCAACCAGGATCCCGGCTGTCCAGCGCCTGGTGAAGGATATCACGGGCAAGGAAGGGGACAAATCCGTCAATCCGGACGAGGCGGTCGCGCTGGGTGCGGCCATCCAGGCGGGGATCATCGGCGGCGAGATAAAAGACATCCTGCTGCTGGATGTCACTCCGTTGAGTCTCGGCATCGAGACCCTGGGAGGGGTGATGACCAGGCTGATCGAGCGGAACACCACTATTCCCACCAAGAAATCGCAGGTGTTTTCCACTGCCTCGGACAACCAGCCCGCAGTCACCATCAATGCGCTGCAGGGCGAACGGCCGATGGCGGCGGACAACAAAAGCCTCGGCAGGTTTGACCTGGTCGGCATCCCGCCAGCCCCCCGCGGCATCCCCCAGGTAGAGGTGACCTTTGATATCGATGCCAACGGCATCGTGAGCGTCTCGGCAAAGGACCTCGGCACCGGCAAGGAGCAGAAGATAACGGTTACCGGGGGCAGCAAGCTCTCTGAGGACGAGCTTAGCCGGATGCGGAAGGATGCTGAGGAATACGCAGAGCAGGACAAGCGCAAGCTCGATGAGGTCCAGGCGGTGAATGAGGCGGATACGCTGGTCTACAGCACGGAAAAGCTCTTCAAGGAGAGCGGGAGCAAGCTGGACGCAGAAAAGGTCAAGGCTGCGCAGAAAAAGCTGGACGAGCTCAAGGGGCTGATCAGGGCGGAGCAGAAAGACATCCAGAAGATCAGGAAACTGATGGAAGAGGTCAGCCAGCAGGTCCAGGCGATGAGCGTGGAGATGTACCAGCGCGCCAGCAAGAAGGCAGAGAAGGGCGGAGAAAAGCGGAAGGAGAAGGGGGATGAGGAAGGCGAGGATGCCGTTGATGCGGACTACAAGGTAGAGGATGAAAAATAAAGAGAGGTGGCGCCGGGCATGATGGCGCGGTATGGCAAAAGACTATTACAAGATCCTCGGGGTAGGCAAGGGCGCGACGACAGAGGATATCAAGAAGGCATACAAGCGGCTCGCCAGGCAGTACCATCCGGACAACAAGGAGACGGGCAGCGAGGAGAAGTTCAAGGAGATCAATGAGGCGGCGGCTGTCCTTGCTGATCAGGAGAAGCGCGGCCAGTACGACCAGTTCGGCGACGCTGATGCCTTCAAGCGCTCGTCAGGCTTTTCCGGCTTTGATTTTGGGAATTTTGGTTCTGAGGATTTTGCCAGCTTTGATTTTGGGGATATCTTCGACCGGTTTTTCGGAGGCGGGTTCTCCGGGGGCTATTCGGCGCAGAGGCAGCGCGGCAGGGACCTGCGCGCGGAGATCGAGGTCTCGCTGCACGAGGTCGCATCAGGCATCACCAAGAGCCTGGTGGTGGCGAAGATGGACGCCTGCAGCAGGTGCGGGGGGACAGGCGCGCAGCCCGGCAGTGATGCCGTGCGGTGCCCGGACTGCCACGGCTCCGGCATGCTGAAGCAGGCCAGAAGGACCCCGTTCGGCATTTTTGCGACGAGCAGCCCCTGCAGGAGGTGCGGAGGGAACGGCGAGGTGGTGGCGCATCCCTGCGAGATGTGCGACGGCACCGGCCAGCTCGAGAAGGAAAAAAGGATCCAGGTGAAGATTCCCGCTGGCGTAGAGGAGGGGATGAAGCTCCGCGTGCCGGGAGAGGGGGAAGCGGGCGAGCGCGGCGCTCCGGCCGGCGATCTCTATATCATCGTGCACGTGAAAGAGGACGAGGCGTTCACCCGCAAGGGTGATGATGTCTATGTCGAGGCGAAGGTCTCGGTCATCCAGGCGATACTGGGTGATGAGATCGAGGTGCCGGCGCTGGAGGGGACCGCAGTCCTGAAGATGCCGCCCGGGACCCAGCCTGAGACGCTCTTCCGCATGAAGGGCAGGGGGCTGCCCAGCCTCCAGGGATACGGCCAGGGAAGCGAGTATGTCCGGATAAAGGTCGAGGTCCCCAAAAGCCTCACCAAGCGGCAGAAAGAGCTGCTCAGGGAATTTGCCGAGGCGGGAAAGGACAAGGGATTATTCAGGCGGATGTTTGAGTGATCCTCTGCTGAACAGCACATGGCATTTCTTGCAGAAGAATAAGGCCAGATCATTCCCCAAAACGTCATTCCTGCAGATAGGGCACCCCTTTATGATCCTCACTATCCGCTCCATACGTAATGGTGCAGGGGGGCAGGCAGTGTCTTTTATATATTATGGGAAAAGGCAAGGGACGGGGAAAAAGATAGAGATATAAACAAGGATGAAACGCCAGCTTGCCATGCCCTTCATCTCCACCTGCTCCCTCACCGGCAACAGGGATTTCTACAGCGTATTGGAGCGCTACGGCAAGCTCGGCATCACCGATATCGAGCTCGGCTCAGCCCACCGGCACTTCGCCGATCTCGGCAGGCTGTTCGCGTTCCAGAAAGAGCACGGCGCAAGGTTTGTGATCCACGCCTTCTTCCCGCCGCTGAAAGAGCCGTTCTTTGTGAACCTCAGCTCGCAGGACGAGGCTGTCAGGAAAAAATCTGTTGCTATCGCGAAAAACGCCGTCGATCTCTGCCGGAAACTGAACGCGAAGCTCCACACCACCCACTCCGGCTTCCTCTGCGACCTGGGAAAGGGCGGGAAGCCGATATCGTCGTCCATTCCCCCGGCGCAGGCAGAGCAGTTCCTGAAGGAATCCCTGCTCACGGTCTGCGAATACGCGCGGCAGTATGATGTGGGCATCGCGATCGAGACCATGGCAGAGCGTTCCGCCTTCTATCATGCTGACGCGTTCATCCCGCTGCTGAAATCCCCCGGCCTGAAGAACCTCGGCATACTCTTTGACACCGGCCACATGAAGGTGAACTGCTTTCGTCATGATCTGGATTTTGCCGAGCAGGTCAGGAAGATGTCTCCCTACATCCGGGCCATGCACCTGCAGGAGAATTCAGGAAAAGGCGTGGATGAGCACCTGCCCATCGCCAACACGGAGATGATGGAGCGCTTTGGAAAGCAGCTCCTCCGCAGGATCGCCATCACCCCGGAGGGCCAGGACAACTGGACCGCGGATGACATTTTCCGGGGGAAGAGGCTAGTAGAAGAGTACCTGCAATGAATATATTCAGATATGGAGATTTTATGTTTATAATCCTTAAATAGGGGCAGGAACGTGATAGGGCAGGAAAAGATCATGAAAGCGCTCCTCTGGCTCATACCGCTGTTTCTGGTGTCATGCAGCTATGTCAGCCAGTTCCAGGAAGCGCCGGCAGGGGAGGAGTCTCCCCTGGCAGGCATCATCAGCGAGGACATCGCCCTGCCGGCAGGCGAGCCGAAGGCGCAGCAGGGGCGGGCGAGGGAAGAGCAGGACACGTTCACCGTTCGGGAAGGCGAGACCATCAGGCTCCGCCCGAAGGCGATGGACCCGGACGATGATAATCTTGCCTATACCTTCTCCGAGCCGCTGGATGCTGAAGGAGAATGGCAGACAGCATCAGGAGATGCAGGCGAGTACCCGGTGACCATCACCGTTTCCGACGGCAGGTCCACAGCAGCCCGGAAGGTTACCATCATCGTCACCCCGCTCAATAATCCCCCGGTGCTGGAGGTGGACAGCGAGATCGTCGTGCCTGAGGGCAGCACGGTCCTGATCGATGCCCGGGCGACGGATCCGGACAATGATCCCGTGCAGGTCACGTACGGCGGTTGGATGGCGGACAGGAGCAAAAAGACCGGGTACACGGATGCAGGCTCATATAAGGTGGTCGTGACGGCGTCGGACGGCAAGGTATCTGTAAGCAGGGATGTGCGGATCACCATCACTGATGTCAACCGGCCGCCGGTGATCGAGAGTATTGTCCAAGAATGAGCGGGCAGCAGCGATGAGACATCGGAAATTGCCACTTGCACCATCCTTGCTAGGAGTAAGAGGGCGATTTCCGAGTGTGCTCAAGAACACCCGCCATTTAGGGCAGGTGTTCTTGACATATCTCATCATTATCCTGGCTATTCTTCTTCCAGCTGCCGCTGCCCAGAATTTCACGCTGACAGAAGGGGACCTGCTCAAGCTGCGGCTCAGGGCAGCAGATGATGATGGCGATCCGCTCTCATATATGTTCACTCCGCCGCTGGACGACCGGGGAGAATGGCAGACTGCAGCAGGCGATGCGGGCGAGTACCCGGTGACTATCACCGTATCCGACGGCAAGTCAGAGGTAACCCAGGATATCCTGATAATGGTGCGGCCTGCGCCGCAGGCAGCGCCCCCTCCCCTTCCCGAGCCGGATATCCCACAGGAAGAGCCGAACGCCCCGCCGGTGCTGGAGCCGATGACGGATATCATCGTAGATGAGGGGGAGGAAGTGCGGGTACAGGCGCGGGCAACAGATCCCGATGGCGGCAGGATAACAATCACCTACTCCGGTATCGTGGACGAGGATGGGAGATGGCAGACCAAGGAAGGCGATGCCGGGGAATATGAGGTGACAGTGATTGCCAGTGACGGCAAGGATACCGGCCTGCAAAGGGTAAGGATAGTGGTCAGCAAGAAAGAAGTCATCTTCCCTCCGGTCTCCCTGCAGAGGACGGAAGAGGGTAAGGAGATCGCCGTTTCCCTGCCAGGAGAAGGGGTGCAGTTCGCGCTCGGGGCGGAGATCCCCGGAGTGACACTGCAGGGAAACGTGCTGCGCTATCTCCCGGATACAGCAGCCGTGCAGAAGGGCTTGTTCGCCAAGATGCTGCAGCACCTCGGCATCCCCTACACGCCAGCGATAACCATCCGTATTCCGGTCATCGCGAGCAGGGAAGGCAGAGAGCAGGAACAGGCGGTTGCCATCCGGGTGCAGGACGTGAACCGGCCGCCGGTGCTGGATATTGGTGATGTGCAGGGGCAGGAGGGCCAGTGGGTAGCCCTCTCTCCTGCCGCCTCTGACCCGGACGGCGACTTCATACGGCTGAGATACAGCGGATGGATGCAGCAGGCCAGGAAGCAGGCAGGGTATGGCGATGCCGGGGACCATCCGGTCACGGTGAGCGCGAGCGACGGCCGTGAGGAAACAAGTAAAGATATCATGGTCCGCATCAACAGCACGAACAGGCCGCCCCAGTTCCAGCAGCTGAAATTTCTCAGGGCAAATGAGGGTGATGAGTTGGCTATTCCATTGTTTGCCGCTGATCCTGATGATGAAGAGGTACGATTCAGCATCGTGCAGGGCTCCCCAGGGGCGCGGATTGAGGGCAACATGCTCCTCTGGAGGCCGGCATTCACGACAGCCAGCAGAGCGGACAGGCCAGGCCTGCTTACGGGCATGAAATATCTTGATTTCCGCCCGGCAAGGGAGGTGCAGTTCACCGTCGCTGCCGCGGACAGCGCAGGAGGGAGCGTCTCCCGGTCATTTGCCGCAAGAGTGTACAACAAGAACCAGGCGCCGGGCATCACCGGCGTGCATCCGGCAGGAGACATCACCGTTGCGCGGGGGGCGCGGATCATCTTCAGCGTGAATGCGACGGACGGGGACGATGACGGGTTGGTGTACACCTGGGTCTTCGGGGCATTTGACAGGCAGAGAGGAGGGAACGCCATTGCGCGGACGTTTATGAAGAAGGGCGTGAAAGCGATTGTCGTCGAGGTGAGCGACGGGGATGAGGTTGCCGTGCAGACGTGGAGAATACGGGTTGTTTGATGTGTCAGGAGGACGGGATAAGCCGCACACGGATCAGATTCTGCTCTTCAGCCTTCTCTGCTTTTTTCAATATCTTTAAAGCGGGCGTCTTTCAGGTTGGTCTTCAGGAGAGAAACGATCTCATTGCCAACTTTTTTGATATCAGCAAATGGCTTCTTTGGTTTAGTGATTACTATAGTATCTTCTATCTTATCCACAAAGAGCTTTTCTTTCGGTTGGATTCCGAATCTTTTCGGGATGCGGATATTCCCTTGCTCATCTACGGTAATGCTCATTGCCATAACAGGGCAGAACGGAAATAAGTATAAAAACTTGCCTATTTCATGAGGTTTGTGTTTAGTACCGTTTTTGGTTTACATTTTGGGGCAGTATTTAAATAAAGCCCCGTATTACTTATTTTCTTATGGAGGTGCGCTTTATGGCATACAAGTTAAATGAAAAAAACGTAAGTGGATTGTTCGTCGTTTGAAGGCA
>DATDVW010000071.1:0-26264 GCA_035289865.1 Candidatus Nanoarchaeia archaeon | reverse complement strand
CAAACCCCCTGCCGACCATCGCGCGGATCACGAGAGGCACCGCATCCTTTCCGCCGAACATATAATGCCAGTTCGCCGCGTTGTTCGCCAGCTGGTCCATCGCCAGCAGCAGAAAATCGATCCGCAGGTGCACCATCACCGGCCGCATCCCTCCTAACGCAGCCCCGATGCAGGCGCCGGTCATCCCGTTCTCGGAGAGCGGCATCTCCCAGACGCGCTCCTTGCCGAACCGCTCCCGCAGCCCTTTGGTGGTCCCGAACGATCCCGTCGGGTCCGGCACGCCCTCGCCGATGACCAGCACTGCAGGATCAGCTTCCATGCTCTGCACCAGCGCCTCCCGTATTGCTTCTGCAAACGTCAGTATCCTAGGCATACAGGTGCTCCCCCAGCGTATCCTGCCTGGGAAACGGGCTGGCCTGCGCAAAGGCGAATGCCCGCGCGATCTGGCCGTCGGTCTCCTGCTCTATCTGGCGGTGCATCTCATCGCCCAGTATTCCCCGGCTGGCTAACTGCCTCCGGAGGCTGGCGACCGGATCCCGCTGCTTCCACGCCAGCAGTTCCTCCCTGCTGCGGTAGCCCTTCTCGGTGTCATCAGACGGCCCGCAGTGCTCCTTCCAGCGGTAGGTCGCGAATTCCAGGAATGCCGGGCCGTTTCCGCTCCGGATGCGCTCCACCGCAGCCCGGGCCTTCTCCTGCACCTCCGACACATCATTGCCGTCGCCATGGTCGGCAGCTATCCCCTGCCCGCGGGCGATGCCGGCGATCGGGCGGGCAGGCTGGCGCTCATCCATCCTCGTCAGCACAGAATACAGGTTGTTCTCGCAGACAAACAGGATCGGCAGCCGGTGCAGGCTCGCGAAATTCAGCGCCTCATGGAACACCCCCTCTTCAACAGCCCCGTCGCCGAAAAAAACAGCAACGATGCTTTTCTTGCGCTGCATCTGCAGCGCCCATGCCATGCCTGCAGCAATGGGGATGGTCCCGCCGACGATCGGCGTCGAGCCGCGGAAATTCACGGACTTGTCGATGATGATCATCGAGCCTCCCCTGCCTCCGGAGCAGCCAGTAGCTTTGCCGTACAGCTCCGCGACCAGGGCATCGGGATCCCCCCCTTTCGCAAGGTAATGGGCATGCCCGCGATGGGTGGAGAACACCATGTCCTCCGGGGCAAGGGCTGCGCACACCCCGACGGCAACTGCTTCCTGCCCGATGGACAGGTGGGTGGGGCAGCGCATCTCCCGCTCGGCATACCTCTCCGCGATCCGCTCCTCCAGTCTCCGGATGAGCAGCATCCGGCGGTACAGCGGGAGCAGTATATCATCATTGGGCATAGGCCGGGGAATTCTCCTATCGCTTAAAAACGTTCTGGTCGTGAACTCATTTTTCCTCATAGGCTGCTTTTTAGCTTACTATTGGGAGCGGAGTGCCTACTTTTGAGGCAAAGATTATTATATAGCCCATTTGTTTGTGTTGTTATGGGTGGGTTATTAGAACTTAATAAGGCAGGTATTAACTCTATTGAAGAAAAATCTGGTGTTTATCAAATAAGGTGTTTTCAGAATGAAACTCCACGCCCAATATCAAGGCTTATTAAAACGGATAATTTTGGTATTCTTGTAATAGGTTCAAGTAATAACGTCAAAAATAGATTGAAACAATTCCTCTTTGCAAAAGACAATGGGCGTATGCATAGTGCTGGTAATAGATTCTATTCTTTAGAATTAGAAAGTATAGAAAAATTGGGAAATTGTAAATTAATGTTTATTGTAAATTATACAGATGATTATGAAAAAGAAGAGGCTAAACTGTTAATGGGTTATGCAGATTATTTTGGCGAATTGCCTCCTTTAAATAGTCAAGAAGAAAAATCAAAATATCAGGATGAGGATATGCACGAGTATCCTAAAGATTTTGATTGGTCAAACTTGGGTTAATATTTATCGTAAACCATTTGTAAGGTATTTTTGAGGCAGAATCAGGACTTTTGGAGGCAAGTGGGAGTTTGAGACGAAGCTTCGTGAACCTATATCTATTTATACTGATTTTTACTCCCCTCCCTGGAATGGGGGACAAGCCAAAAGTCGTGATACTTTGCGGAGGCATGGGGACCCGGCTCCGGGATTACGCGGATCCGGTGCCCAAGGCCCTGGTCAGGATAGGCGAGATGCCCATCATCTGGCATGTGATGAAGACCTACGCGCATTACGGCTACACGGATTTCGTGCTCTGCCTCGGCTTCAAGGGGGACAGCATCCGGCGCTATTTCCTGGATTTTGAGCACATGACGAACGACTTTACCCTGAACCTCCGCTCCAGAGAGCAGCGGGTCATCAGCCATGGCCAGGTGGAAGACTGGCGGATCACCTTTGCCGAGACCGGCCTCCACAGCAAGACGGCGAGAAGGATAAAGCTGATCGAGAAGTACATCGACACCGAGCATTTCTTCTGCACCTACACCGACGGCCTCTCCACCGTGGATATTCCCCAGCTCTACGATTTCCATACGCGCACGGGAAAGGTAGCCACATTGACCGCAGTGAACCCGGCATCCCCGTTCGGCGTCGTCACCGAAGAGGGCGGCCTGGTCACCTCATTCCGCGAGAAGCCGCAGCTCGCCGGCCTGACCAACGGCGGATTCTTCTGCTTCAGCAGGAAGGTCTTCAGCTACCTGGAGGGCGATGTCTTCCTGGAGCAGGAGCCCCTCACCCGGCTGGCGAACGAGGGGCAGCTCGCGGCATTCCGCCACGAGGGATTCTGGATGCCCATGGACACCTTTAAGGATGTGGAGCGCCTCAACAAGATGTATGACGAGCAGAACGTTCCCTGGATGGTCTGGAGGAACGCTCCATGAGCTTCTGGCATCACCGGAACGTGCTGGTCACCGGCGCGACCGGCCTGCTTGGTTCCTGGCTCTGCGAGGAGCTGCTCGCCCGGAAAGCCAATGTCGTTGCACTGGTCCGTGATTTTGTTCCCCAATCACGGTTTTTCACAGAGGATATTCATCTCCATGTAACGCAGATAAAAGGCTCCCTCCAGCAGTTTCCGGTTGTTGAGCGCGCACTCAACGAATACGAGATTGACACGGTCTTCCACCTGGGGGCGCAGACCATTGTTCCGACGGCAAACCGGTCGCCGCTCTCCACCTTTGAGTCCAACATCCGCGGGACCTGGACGCTTCTGGAGGCGGCGCGCCGCTCTCCGCTGGTGAAGCAGGTCGTTGTCGCGTCTTCAGACAAGGCATACGGCAGCCATGCGCAGCTTCCCTACACCGAAGAGCATCCGCTGCAGGGAAGATATCCTTATGATGTCTCAAAAAGTTGCGTGGATCTCATCACCCAGTCCTACCACCATACCTACAGCCTGCCGGTAAGCATCACGAGATGCGGCAACATCTACGGCGGCGGCGACCTGAATTTCAGCAGGATCATCCCCGGCACCATCAAGTCCATCATCCTGGGCCAGCGCCCGGTCATCCGGAGCGACGGCAGCTATATCCGCGATTATTTCTACGTGAAGGATGCTGCGCTGGCCAACATGCTTGTTGCGGAGCAGCTTGGGCAGAAATCCCTCCATGGCCATGCCTTCAACTTCAGCATCGCCAACAAGCTCTCGGTCCTGGAGGTCGTGAACCTGATCCGGGGGCTGATGGGGACCTCCCTGGAGCCGCACATCCTCAACGAGGCCAAGGCGGAGATCACCCACCAGTATCTCTCCAGCGGGAAAGCGAAGCAGATCCTGGGATGGGAGCCCAGCTACACGATCGAGGAAGGCTTGAAAGAAACCATCGGCTGGTACCAGCGCCATTTTCAGCAATGACACTCGACCATACTCCTGACCAATTGCGGAAGGAAATCATGGATAAGGTAGCAGAATACTATACTGTTTCGTTTGCCAACAGGAAAAAAGGCTTTATCCACTGCTCGGGCAAGGATTTCGACGCGGAAGAGCTGAAGTCAGGGGTAGAGGCAATCCTCGACGGCTGGTGGACCGACGGCAGGTTCGCGGACAGGTTCATCGAGGAATTCAGGAAGGTCATCCCGGCAAAGCATGTGACCCTGGCGAACTCCGGCTCCTCGGCGAATCTCCTGGCGTTATTCTCGCTCACCTCCCACCTCATCCCGGAAGGGCGCCGCCTCAGGCCCGGCGATGAGGTCATCACCCTGGCGGCGGGATTTCCCACTACGGTAAACCCGATTATCCTCGCGCAATGCGTCCCGGTGTTTCTGGATATCGAGATGGACACCCTCAATATAGACACCGCTCAGTTAGAGCAGGCGCTCAGCCCGAAGACAAAGGCGGTGTTCATCGCCCATACCCTGGGAAATCCCTTCCCGGCGGACAAAGTCAGGGAATTCTGCACCGCCCATGACCTGTGGATGATCGAGGATTGCTGCGACGCCTTAGGCGCGACATATCTGGAAAAGCCGGTCGGTACATTTGGTGACCTTGCGACTTTCAGCTTCTACCCCGCGCACCAGATTACGATGGGCGAAGGGGGAGCGATGGTCACCGATGATGACACCCTGGACAAGATCGCCAAATCCCTCCGCGACTGGGGCAGGGACTGCTGGTGCAAGACAGGCAGAGACAACACCTGCGGCATGCGCTTCTCCCACCAGCAGGGCAGCCTCCCCTTCGGCTACGACCACAAGTACATCTACTCGCATCTGGGCTTCAACCTCAAGCTCACCGACATGCAGGCAGCCATCGGCTATGCCCAGATCCAGAAGCTTCCGCTGTTCCTGCAAAAGCGCAGGCAGCATTTCCAGCAGCTTGCCGCGTTTTTCTCCGGCCACACGAATTACTTTTCTTTCCCGAAAGCGAACGGCGATCCCTCCTGGTTCGGCTTCACCCTCACGCTCAGGCCTGGCTGCCCCTTCACGCGCAACCAGGCCATCGACTATCTGCAGGCCAATGGCATCGGCACCCGCCTCGTGTTCGGCGGCAACCTCACCAAGCAGCCCTACTTTAGGAGCAGCAGCGTCGCCTACCGCGCATTCCCGCTCCCGAACACCGACTACATCATGGACAACAGCTTCTGGATCGGCGTGCAGCCGAATCTCACGGATGAGGACATGGCGAGGATCATTGCGGTCTTTGCGGAATTCCTGCAAAAATATCAGCCAAAAAGGAATGATTTATAAGTTGCCCCGGATTGGCTGCGGGCTATGAAACTCTCCCTGGTAATCCCCTTTTACAATGAGGAGGGCTGCGCAGGCCAGGTGCTTTCTGACCTTGCCGCCTGCTTTGGCCGGCAGAAGGTGGATTATGAGATCATCGCAGTGAATAACGGCTCCCATGACCGCACCGGAGACATCCTGCAGCGCCTTGCCGCGCGCCATAGGCGAATCAATATCGTTTCGGTAATGCCCAACCGGGATTTCGGCGGCGGCATCATCGAGGGATTTAAGCATGCGAAAGGGGACATCATCGGCTTCTCCTGCGGGGACGGCGAAATCTCCGCAGCAGACAGCTATAAAGTGTATGCAGCGCTCCGCACCAATCCCTCCATTGACCTCTGCAAGACCGTAAGATGCGCACGGACCGACGGGATATCCCGGAAACTGTTCTCCCTTCTTTATAACCTGCTCACCATACTGCTCTTCAGCATCCGCGTCAGGGATGTCAACGCCTACCCATTGTTGATGAGAAGGAATGTGTATGAAACTATCAAGCCTCATGTCCAGAATTGGCTGTTTAATCTTGATATCCTCTACAGGGCAAAGCAGCATAGGTTCCGGTTGCACGAGATTCCTATCCAGCACCAGCGGCGCACTGCAGGAAGAAGCCATCTGGATCTGCTGAGGGTATTCCATATGCTGGGCGATGTGCTGGCATACCGGAAGCGCCTGCAGGCAGCCCACTCACCATGAAACGCGCGCATCAGCGGTTCCAGGAATCCTACTATGACCATTGCGCCTATTCGTTCTCCCCGGATGAGCGCATCCGGAAAGTGCTGGAGATTATTCCGGAGGGCAGCGGCAGGCTCCTGGACATCGGGTGCTCTGACGGCTCCCTTTCACGGCATTTCCTCGGCAAAGGATATAATGTAGAAGGCGTGGACATCTCCGGCAAGGCGGTGCGTCTCGCCAGGCAAAAAGGGATCCGCGCGCGGAAGGCGGATTTCACCCGAAGGCTCCCATATCCGGCCGGCGCATTCGATGCCGTATTCTGCGGTGAGGTGATCGAGCACATCCTGCATCCTGATGTCCTTCTCCATGAGATCAACCGGGTGCTCAGGCCGGGGGGAAGGCTGTTCCTGACCACCCCGAACATCTCCTCCCTGCGGAACGCCGTCCTCATCCTTTTCGGCAGGATGCCTGCATACGCCTCCCGCTACAACAGCCCGCATATCCGTGACTATAACTGCGCTGACGTCGGGAGCCTCCTGGCCCATGCAGGCTTCCGCGATATCATCATCGCTGGGGACAAGATTGCGCTGCCAATCGGGAAGGGCAGGGCGATCCACCTGCCCGCCTTCACCGCGCAGTGGAGCGATTACCTCATCGCCAGCTGCACCAAGCAGCGCGGATGAGGCTCTGGAGAAAAAAGGGGTAGCGCCATCCCGTGAGCGATGCTGCATCAGCAACAGCGTGGCGGAAGGGGTTGTTCCTTACGGGAAGGGGCCGCCCTTCATGCCACTATAATATGGAGCGAACCGGCGCTACCCCTGAGCGCAGCGAGATTTTCTACAGGGCCCGCGGATGATTCATATTTATATATGCTGCCCACATTCTTCAGCCATGGATATTTGCCTCTACTCCCGTCAGGAAAGCCACGTCGGCGGCGGACAGGTCAGCACCGCAACAGCAATAGCATACCTCAGGAAACATCGCCAGCAGGTCACGGTATGCGATACCCTCCCTGCCTTGCGCCGGTACCTCCAGGGTACCAAGCCGGACATCCTTCTGCACCACAACATCAAGGACCTGGTGTCTGTCCAGCGCCTTGCGGAAAAGCGCCATATCCCCTTTGTCCCTACCATCAACGGCCTGTTCACCTGCGGCAAGGGCACGCATATCCGCTATTCCTATTTTGGGGAGCCCAATCTCCGCTGCAGCCTGATGTGCATGATGAGGTGCAGCATCCGGGGCCATTACCGCATGTCCTTTCCCAGGCGCCAGCAGCTCAAATACCTGCTCTCCGCGCCATACCGCTACTCCCGGATGCGCGCAAGGATAACTGCATTGAACAAATCCGCAGCGGTGATCGCCATCGGCAAGACCCTCAAGGAAATCCTGCGGATAAACGGCGTTACCGCCCCCATCCATATAATCCCCCAGCCGGTTGACGAGGATATCCTCAGGAAGCCAATCCTAAAAAAAGGAAAACGAAAGCTCCGCATCCTCTTCACCAACGGCTTTGACACCACCAAGGGCATCCTCCCGCTCCTGGACGCATTTTCCCGCCTAAACCGGAATGATGCCGAACTGCTCATCGCCGGCAGGATATATCCGATCATCAAGAATGTCGCTGTCCCTAAAAATGTTGTTGTACTTGGTGAAGTCCCCTTCGAAAAGCTCAAGGAGCTCTATTACTCCTCAGATATCCTTGCGTATCCCACCTTGCTGTTCGAGCCCTTCGGCAGGGCATGGGCAGAGGCAGCCTGCACCGGCCTTCCCACCATCGCCTTCCAGGGCAGGGCAGGGCCGGCAGATTACCTGGAGCACGGGAAGACCGCATACCTTGCTGAGCTGGACACCGCTGCATTGGCAGAAGGGCTGCAAACGCTCCTGGATGATCCTGGGCTGAGGAAGCGGCTGTCGCAGAACGTGCGGGCATTCGCCGGGCGCCATTTCCTTGCGCCCGCGGTGATGAAGAAGCTCTTGCCTGTCTATCAGTCGGCAGTTACCGCTGCCCGTGCACCCCGAACTCCCGCAGCGCAGCGATGACCTCATCCACAGAATCCGCCCTGCGGAAATGTTCCGGAGGCAGCGCGGCATCCGCGCTCTCCTGCACTGCCTTTATCGCCTCTGCGGGATCGATATGCTCGGTATACCAGATGCCCTTCCAGCCGAACTGCTGGATGCCGGTCCTGAGGTAGCTTGCCTTGTCCTCGATGAGTATCACCTGCCCGAGTCCGTATGTATTTCTCACTCTTTCCACTTCCCGGTACATGGGCGGCTCTGGCTTGACCGAGCCGATCTGAAACGAATACACCGCAGGATACAAGGGGTGGTATTTTTCACAGACGTCAGGAAATTTTCTGTTGATGGTATCATACGCAAACTCAGCCATATTTGAGAGAATACCGACGGGATATCCTGCCAAGTGCACATCCCGCTTCAGCTCGACCATCCCGGGCACTTCTTCCGGCCAGGCATATCCGATGATCTCTTCGAGGACATCCTGGGGAAGCCCTTGCAGGCCAAGCTCCCGCACCCTGCCCAGGAACTGTGCGGTGGAAATCCTGCCCGTCAGCGCATCCATCTCTGCTCTGCTGAACCCCCACTTGAATTCATCGGGAGAGACCGAAGCATACGCTGCCGCCTCAGTATAGAGCCCGCCATAATCCAGCTTCAGCAGCACCGCCCCGACATCAAACAGTACCAATGGCTTCATGCTGCTGGAAAACCATAAACGATATATAAACCATGCCGTTCGCCGGGGGCATGGATCAGAAACTCCTCAGCTATCTCTGCTGCCCGGCCTGCGGCAGCGGCCTGCAGCTGTCCGGCGCCCGCACTATGGGAAAGGAGATCATCGGGGGCATGCTCTCCTGCGGCAGCGGCCATGTCTATCCCATCATCCACGGCGTCCCCCGTATGCTCCCCCCTCTCCAGTCCAATGTCCATGCCGTGCGGAAGAGCTTCGCCGAGCAGTGGAAGCTCCAGCGGAAGTTCTACCGGGACATCGACCAGGTCAGGACCTGGGGCCTCGAGGCAGACGAGCGGAAATCCCTGTTCCTCGAGCAGATGGGCGTCTCTCCCGGGCAGCTCAGGGGCAAGTCCATCCTGGATGCAGGCTGCGGCAACGGCCATCTCTCCATAAAGCTCGCTGATTACGGCGCAGAGATAATTGCCATGGACATCACCGAAAGCGTCTATCTGGCGGAGCAGTACAATACCAGGAAAGACAATGTATTTTTCGTGCAGGGTGATGTCATGCATCCGCCATTCAAGCAGGGCATATTCGACTACGCCTATTCTTCCGGAGTCCTGCACCACACCCCGGACACCAAGAGGTCGTTCATGGCGTTATCCCGGAGCGTGAAGCCGGGCGGAAAATACTGGGTCTGGCTCTACCTGAAGATCAGCATGATCAGGGGAAAGGACTGGATATACGACAACAAGCCCAAACTCTACCTGTATGATTTCATCCCGAAAATCATCGGCAGGCTCCCGGTCTCCCTGAAGAATGCGTTCTGCTATTCGCTCATCCCCCTCTTCATGCTGAAGCAGGAGATGGAGATAGCGGCAGGTCTCAAGAGATTCGACAGCGCCGACCAATACCGCAGGGGCAGGACCAGCTGGAAGGAGAAGCTGATCGACCTACACGACAACTTCACCCACCGCTACAACTACCGCCATACCCCTGCAGAGGTGATGCGATGGTTCCGGGAGGCCGGATTCCGGGACGTAACGCACAACTACAGGAAAGAGGGCGGCGGATTCGGGGTATACGGCATTAAGCAGAGATCCTGAGCTCTTGCCGTATCCTTTCCATCACCTTCTCCCACGAATACTCCCGCACTGCCCGCTTCCTTGCATTCCTGCCCATCTGCCGGATCAGCCTTTTGTCCCTGACCAGCCGGGCGATCTGCCGGGCAAACCCAGCCGGATCCCTCGTGTCGGTCACCACCCCGCATTCCGGCGTGACCATGTCCAGGAACGACTCGTTCTGCGAGGCGATCACCGGCGTCCCCAGCATCAGCGCCTCCAGCACCGCATAGCCGAACTCGTCGTACAGCGACGGCGCCGCAAAGAGATGCGACCGCGCGACGGTTTCCATGCTCTTCTCCCGCGGCAGCGGCCCGGCAACGGCGATGCGCTCCCGGATCTCATGATATTTCCGGAACCGCGCGGCAGAGTCCGGCGGCACATTGCCGATCACCTGCAGCTCCCACTCCAGCTCCGGATGCTCCCGGGCAAGCGTGAGCAGCGCGTCCAGCAGGTGATGCAGCCCCTTCCGCTCGGTCCAGATGTGGTTCTTGGCGACAAAGCAGATCGTAAACCGGCGGTACTTGGAAAAACGGTGCCGCACCGGCGTGATCCCCGGGGGCAGATAGACTGCATGCTCCCCCCGCTCCCGCAGCCTCTCCGCAACAACGGAATTCACGCAGGCGGTGAGTTCGTTCCTGGTCGGAAACAGCCGGTCAGTCACCGAGCTCTCGATCTCCCGGAGCGCCCTGTACCAGCAGAGCAGCCCGGAAGCATACCGCCGTGCAAGCACGACCGCCTGCACCACCGAACGCGGATAGTCCCAACCGACCTGCACGATGGATATACTCTTGTCCACAAAATAGAGGAATCCGCTGGAGATCACCATCTTCGGCCGGATCCGGCTGATAGTCCGCGCGATTCGATAGCTGAGGAACGGCTTGGCCAGGTAGCTCAATGGCGTATCCCGCACCATCATCCCGAAAGGAAACGGCGGCTGGCGGATGAAGGCAAGGTTCCCCTCCCTTCCGCTCCGCTCCCCAATGACATACGTCTCATGGGCCGTGCCTTTCAGGTATTTTGCCAGCTCCACGATGTAGATGGCTGTCCCGCCATGGAAATTATAGGGATACAGAACGATGCGCATCCCGGAAGCAACTGGCGCGATCTTTAAATTATTATCGCATCCGGATTGACGTATTCCCTGCTGATGTACAATGCGCGCAGATCGTCGCTGATGGTGAAGTTGCCGTAATTGACCTTCCAGATCCTCAGCGGCCCGATCGCCCTGCCGTTGATGACTGCCAGCGGCCAGCTCCTGCTGTCGTCATACGCCGGCTCAAATGCGCTGGTGTCATAGTCAGGATTCTTCTGGTTGAGCATGAACAGGTTCACCCATAATGTCCGCATCGCCCGCGCAGAGATGAGGTACGCGGCGCCCAGCGGATTCTGCTGCTCGCCGGATAAGGAAGGGACGATCCGCAGGCATCCCGGCCACCCTCCCTCGAACTGCACGACCTGGTCCTGGAAAAAGATGCAGTTGACCGGCACCCGGTACTGCTGGTTGTACGCGACAACAATGGCAGTCGGCTGGCTGAACGTCACCTGCCCCTCCCCGTTCTGCTGGATCGGCAGCAGCACCGCCCCGACAGCAGACGCCTGCTTCCGGAAAGTTACTCCCGCAAAAATGAAGTCCTCGTCGATCGGCTGCCCTCCCCGGAAGAACAGGATGGTCTCATCCCGGGTCTCCTGCGTCTGCGTCTGGTCGAGATGGAACAGGGTCATCCAGGAATAGCGGTCATACTGCGTATCCGAGCCGATGGAGGAATAGGCGGTATACTTGCCGATCTCGTCGGCGATGATCAGAAGGTGGCTCGCGTCATGCGCCTTCAGGAACTGCAGCGCCTCGGTCTGGTTCTGCCCGGTGAGCACCATCCTTCCCATCAGGTAGTTCCAGGGCCCGATCTCATTGCCCCCGTCGGTGATCGTGGCGCGCTCGCCCCCGGACTGCACCCAGTAGCCGTAATCCCACCAGTGCGCAAACACGGAGTCAGCAGGCGTATTCTCCCGTATCCACTGCCCGGCAAGCTGCCACTGCTGGTTGTAGGCAGGGCCCACCCATCTCGCCTGCCCCTTGGTCTCATCATAGAGGTCAAATACCAGGCCCTTCTCCCCGCGCATCGGCAGGGTGAACGGCGCCGCGATGAGCAGGATGAACACGAATAGCGCTGCATAAACCAGCGAGCGGTATACCTTGTCGGCTATCTTTTTCCGGATATTCCATCCGTAGGAGATGATCACGGCGATGCCGTACGCGGCAAGGACAGCGGCGACCGGGCTGAAGGGGACGAGCAGCCGGATAGCGCCCCGCGCGCCGACCACCATCAGGAAGAACCAGAGAAACACGAACAGGTATCTCCGGTCGAGCAGGTGGATGCGCTGGTAGGTATCCTTGTCTTTATAGAAGCTGTAGATGTATCCCCCGATGATGACTGCCAGGAAGAGCACCAGGGAGCCGATGTAGAGGAAGATAGCCGTTCCGCTGGTCCCGTTCAGGAAAGGGTGCCCCTCGGAATGCCTGCTGAAGATGAATGCCAGGAGGAACAGGGCGAAGATGCCGGTCAGGACAAGCACCCTTTTTTTCAGCGGCTTGACCAGCTCATAGAACAGGAGCACCGCGCCGGTCAGGAACAGCATGATGAACAGCCAGTTGCCCCCCATCTGGCTCCTCCAGTCCACCACATACGGCTGGTGCTGCTCCGCGACCGTGATCTGCCATCGGCTGTTGGCGAACGGGTTGAGCAGGTTGCTCTTGATGTAGCTGAACTGCTCGCTGATCACCCAGGGCCCGCGCACAAGGGACACGAACACGATGCCGAGGACAAGCAGCATGCCGATGACCAGCACGCCTCGGGGGATGAGCGCATCAGCCTTCGACCGCATCCCGAAGAGATTGGACTTCAGCAGCAGGATGCTGATGAGCGAGGCGCCACCGGCGAACAGGAGCAGCAGCCCGATGGCGCTGTCGATGAGGAATCCGGTGCTCAGGAAAGCCCCCCCATAGGCATTGAAGAGGATAAGGAACACGGGCAGGAACCATGCCCAATAGACAAAAAAATCCTTGGTGTCAAACTTGTTCAGCATGATATCGCTGATAGTGACGAGCGATATGATGACATACACGGGAAACGCGCCCCCGGGCCACGTCATCCCCAGGACAGCGGTCGCCAGCCCTGCAAGCACGCCCCATCCCGCTGCCGGGAGCAGGCGCTGCTGCTGCCATGCCCGCACGGCGAAATAAAACGCGACAAACATCATCATCAGCCCCATGGCGTCATGGTCCGACGATCCCGCCATGGTGCGGAACAGGTATACGGGCAGCACCGTCAGCAGCAGCCCGGCGAGAAGCCCGATCCGGAAGTTGAACAGCCTCCGCACCAGGAGCACGAAAAACACCAGGCTGATGAGGAACGAGAGCACCGGGTACATGATATCCGCGTACTCGATGGTGAGGCTATGGTCAAAGAGCGCCCAGGCCCGGTACAGGTAAGCGATGACGTACGCCATCGGCGCGATGGGATACGGGTCGTATTCTACCGGGTAATAGCGCAGCGGGTCATGCGCGAACAGCGTCCCATTCTCCACGATGTATTTCGCCAGCCGGAAAAAGACGTGCGAATCCAGGTCCACAGAGACGTGCTTCCCGGTCGTGATGTCGACCAGGCCGTTGATCCCGGCGGCGGTGTTTTCCAGGTTGGCCGTGCGGAGCTGCCATCCCAGTATGAGCAGGATGATGAGCCCGATGACCCATGCATACTTCTTGTACGCGTGGAAGAACTGGACAAGCTCCTGGATGTTCGCCTGCGCCCCGTCATCCGCCTGGCGCCCCTGCTGCGCCTGATGCGCCGCCTCATCCTTTCCGCCAGATGCAATGCTTTTGAAGAACGCGACAACCTTCTCTCTTTTCTGGTCAACCCCTTCTTCACCCATGTGCTTTGGAATATGGACGCGTTATTTAAAGGTAATGCTTAGGGCATGATCCCCAAGATCTGGAATATCGCCCGCTCGCTCAGCTGGCTCATCTCGTAATCCCCCGGGGCCTCCAGCACCACGCAATTATCCTGCTGGTACGCCGTCGTCTCATTCCCTCTCTTGTAGTATACCATGACAAAGGGATCCGCACACGCCCGGACGGGGATATTCCCGCACCCTTCTGCGGTTATGCATGCCTGCTGCGGCGTCACCCCGCTGAACTGCAGGAACGCGGCAAAGCGCTGGCTGGACAGGGAGAAGTCAAACGCCGTCTCATTCGGGTGGAACAGGAGATACACCCTTCCCTGCCCCCGGCTGATCTGCGGCATGCTGATGTGCTCCAGCTCCGCAGGATGGTAAGCGAACGCAACCCGCTGGCCGCTGACCGTCGTTATCCATCCCTGCGACGTTGCCGCAAAGGTATAGCCATTATACTCATTCGTCCCCCCTTGCTGGCTGGTGTCGTTCACCAGCGCAAAGCCGATGGTGGATGCCACCATGACTATCAGGAGCGCGAGCGCATAGGCGCTTTTCTTCCGGTACCATTTTTCCTTGCGGATGATCATGGGGCGGTCTCACCAGTTGCAGTTTATAAACATTATGCAGAAATCTTTTATAGGAGTCCGATCATCCTTCCCGCATGGCGTCCGAGATCGCGCAAAGCTTTATCCTTGCCCCTTTTCCACAGGCAGTCAGCCTCGATAACGTCGTCTTCGACATCGACAACCAGCCAACTGCGGCTCGGCTCCAGGGGCCGATGAAGCAGGTCGACGAGGTCGTTGCCGACAAGCTCACCAGCCTGGGTCATCACGAGGCGACCAACCCCTTGCATCTCCCCCCGAGCGAAGTGCGCGCCCTCCGAGAGCATATTACGCAAGATAGACGCTGGCGGGACGCGACCACGGCGATTATCATGGAAAATGCGGGCAACAGGCAGGAGATTGACCAGGATGCCATGCTCGCTGCAATCACCCGGCCATGGTTCAACGAGCAGCTGGTATTCTATGGGGGATACGAGCTTCTCCCGCAGGCATTGCGCATCCCCTCTTCAGTAAGGCACTCTTATTTCACCCATTTTACTGACCAGTTGATCCCCACCGGGCAGCATCACATCCCCTTCTCCGTAGCGGGCGTTGTTCATCTGGACAATCTCCTTGTGCTGGGCTGGAGGGGCGGGCACAACTATGCTGATACGGTGCACGTCGTTCCGGCAGGCTCCATCACCTATGGGACTGACTTTTTTGGTAAGGAGATGCGCGAGGAATTGGGCAGCATTCCCACTGATCGGTACCGGCAAAAACCAGAGGTCGTGGGGATGGTGACAGACACCAAGGGAAAGGGATGGCAATACCTGGTGGTGCACGTGGATATCGATATGGACGCGCATGATTTTATGCAAAAATGGATACATGCAGAAGAGCGGGAGCATCGGTTCTTGCCCCTTCTTCCCGACAGCCTGGAGGCATTCCTCTATTACGCTGCCCATAACCGGTACGATATCGAGAGAGAAGATCCCGGCAACAGGGCAAGGACGACTGAAGATAACCGTGGCAAGATCCTGCCGCAGGCAGTTGCTATCGTGCTTCTCGACTATGCTGCGCGGTTGCCCCATGGTCAATTTAGTTCTGCATTGCGCGCTTCCTCATTCTCCGGCGCTTATGCGCTTGAAGAGGCAGTGGTCGGATAAGCCCAACAATTACACCAATTTTCCCGCAAACCGCAGCAGCCGCGGCTCTGCCAGCACCAGTTTCACCAGCATCTTCAGGGGAAACTCCCTGCTCTCGCTTTCGATGATCCGCTTTACTCTGGGCTGGCCGACCAGCCCGATCAGCCGGTCATAATCCGCGTCAGAGAATTTATCCAGCATCTTCCGGATCTTCAGGTGCAGCCGCAGCTGCCGGTTGAGCGTTGCCAGCCCCTTCCGGTAATCCCTGCCGTGCAGCAGTGCGTCCGCCAGCGCCTCCGCAGCAGCCATGCCGGGGATGATCCCGCCTAATGTCGTTGCCTTCACCTGGAATGCCGCGTCGCCGAGCAGGTAGACATTCCCCTGCTGCACCGGCAGCCGGGGATCATGGATGGGGATGACGCCGGACTGGTACTCGATGATGTCTGTCTTGCTCAGCCCTTTCATCCGGAGGAACCGCTCGAAGCACGCCATTCCCTTATTGCCCTTCACCGCCAGCCCGATCCGCGCGATATCGCCGGTTTCCGGCGTGATCCAGCCGAAGAACTCCGGAAATTCATCCCCGAAATGCACCTCATACATGTCCCGCTCTCCCCGGTACCGCATCCTTGCCTGGATGCCGAAGTAGTATTTCCGGTCCCCCAGCATCCCCTGGCTCCTGGCGACCTGGCTGAAGGGCCCGTCTGCGCCCACCAGGATGTCCGTCGGCACGTCCTGTACTGCGCCGTTATGCCGTATCCTCATCTTTCCGCCGGCGTAATCCAGAAACCTGTGCCCGCGGAAGTATTTTGCTCCTGCATCCTCTGCCTTCTTTGCGATATAGGAATCGAACCACTGCCGCTGCACGATCAGCTCCTCTTTCTGCAGGGTGATGACCGTGCTCTGCTGTTTTGAGCAGACCTTGATCCGCTGCAGCCGATTGACGAGATATTCGTCACTGATGTCCAGAAAATCGGCAAGCGCCGGCGTCAGGAGCCCCGTGCACTGGATGGGCGCGCCGATCTGCTCATGCTCCTCAAATACCTGCACCTGCTTGCCTGCCCGCGCGAGCAGGTATGCCAGGTAGTTCCCCGCTGGCCCGGCGCCGATGATGGAGATCATGGTGATATGCCTGTTGCCCCCCACTATGCTTTATATGACTATCCCTCAATGATAACAATACATAAAGCTTAAAAAGGAACAGCCATTTACCCGGGGAAACATAACAGCTTTAAAACATTTGCCTTACCAACAACCATGAGCATAGCAGACATCGCCGCATCCGCCCAAAGATATGCGAAGGGAGCAGCATTCGCCATTGCAGCCTATGCGGCGCTGGCAGCGGCAGGCCCGGCGAAGGGGCAGAATTTTATTATCAATCATTTTCCAACTCGCGTTGACTCCACAGCTGATGGTCCGAAATACCATATTGATACAGATGCTATTAATGAGGATAATCCGCCAGGCGTATCTTTTACTAATGGCCAAAACAGAAGAATCCTCTGGATTCGGTATAATAAGCCTCTTCGTGATTACCGCTTCACTTTTACCGATGACGGCCTAGGAATGTCTACCACCACACTTCCTGAGCTGGTTAATCTCAGGGATCACCTGTTGCACACAGGAGTACGAGGTTTTAATGATAGTGGGGAAGATCAAGAGCCGAAAATAAACCTTGGTCCCGGCATTTACCGCGACTTAAACAAATATATTGCAGCGCGTCAGCAGCCCAATGATCGTGCCCGCCCGGACACCGCGGCAGCGCCGCCACAAGCAGCAAAAGGGCCGGTACTGACTCCCGTCTACCCGACGGCCGCGGACACGGCCGCTGATACATCTGCTGCATCTGCAGCGCGAACAGCAGCGCGGGAATATCAGCGGCCTCAACAGCCTCGCGCAGCCTTGGGCGCTCCGGCAGCGGCTGACACAGCAAGCATCGACACTTTAGTCCGGCAGGTACCGGCAGGACAATTTGCGCGGCATTCCAATGAGCAGTTGCTCCAGTCGTACGAGGCAACATCCTACACGGTCAACCAGGAATTTGCCAGGCCGGACAGCCTGCGGGAAAACGGCAGGCTCGGCGAAGCATTGACGCAGCAGCGGGAGCTCCATGCGGAACTTACCCGACGGGGAATCGCAACCATAGCCTATGACAATCCACAAACAGCACTGGATGTTGAACATACAAATGTGCGGGTCATTGAATATCTCCAGCAGAGCCCAGGAACTTTAGAGAGAATGGTCGAGAGCTATCCAAAAGAAACGCATCCGGTTGCAAAAGCAGCACTTCTCCAAGGAAGAGGATCACACGATATTCTTTCTCTGTCATTCACTGAAGACAGCCTTGGGTACAAAGTGCGTTTTGGTGATTATCTTAAAGGCAAAGGCCCTGGGCAGAAAGATAAGCTCGTCACCTTTGAAGATATTGCTACTCAAATAGCAAGAGAGATGTTTAGCGATCCCCAGAATTATTCTGAAGGTGGAAAATATTATAACACAGTTACTGTGCCTCTGAGTAAAGCACTACAGGCAATGAATGCGTCGGTCTATCAGCGCCGTTATCATAAGCCGTTGATTGCAGAACAAATGAAAGAAGGCGAAGAAGCCTATATATCTTTTAAAAATATTGCGGCAAGCTTTGGCGTCCCAGAGAGTTATATTCGCTTCTCCCAAGATATTATCCAAACAAGAACACAGAGTTTAATAAATGCGGATTATATTGAGCGGTACATTTATAGTGAGGCTGAACGTCTCACCGCACTGGCAGATCAGGAGCGGTTAGCGCATCGAGTAAGCGATATTGAGTTAATGGATCGCGCCATCAGTGATTTCGTTGAGCAGGCAAATGCAAATCTTGGCAGCTATACTATTTCCCAGATTGATAGCCTTGCTTCTGCTGGTAATCTGCACGCCATCCAGCTCTCGCGTATGCTAAATCTTTTTCGTAGCCAAAGAGTAAGCCTTGACCAAGATTATGTAAGAGTACAGAAAGGTGCCCAGGATCTTGCTGCTAAGGTGCAAGAATCAGCCAAGGAAAAACTTGGTGATGGTAAGCGGATTGCGGAACTTCTCGGACAGGTGACAGCAAGCGACTCTACTGCTAATCACTTGCGAGGTAAGCTACGTGAAATGGAAACTTCCTATAACGATTCAACAAAGGTACTCTCTGATTTGCGGGGAGTAGTCGGAGATTTAAAACTTAAAAACAGTGAGCTTTTTGCTGCGAATCAAGGGATTGGAGCACTACAAGACAGACTTCAAACTGCAGAAGAAGAAAGAAGGGCAGCCGAGCGCCTCGCCGCAGAGGAAAGGAAACGTGCGGAAAACGCAGAGCTCCGCACCAGGCTGGGCGGCGGCGCCTATGTCGAGAGGATGATTGGCGACGGTGGAGGCTGGGGAATCGGCTTTGATGCCCGCCTCGAGCCGTATCATATCAGGGCTGGGGGGCTTGGCGGCAGGGAAATTGCGTTCCATGCCAATCCATCTGTGCCTTATATCGACCAAGCCAGACCGAACCTGAATGGTGAACTGATCACCATAACTGACGGGCGCACCGAGCGCCGCGCGGGCCTGAGCCTGGGCATAGGATATGATGTCCTCGATCCCCGCACGCACCGCCTTGGCCTTGAACTCGCGCTTGATGTCAGCCGGCGAAAATCAACTCGCTCAAGGACAGTCCATGAGCACCTGATCATGAGAAACCAGGGCGGGGTGGTGGTTGCTGAGCAAAACCAGCCCATCACGCAGCCCGACGGCGGGATCACCCGGACAACCGACTTCGTGATCAGCCCGGCGCTCCTTGCCACCATCCAGCGGCTCAACAGGCATCTCCCGGCAGATCTCAAATATCTCCGGTTCGGCCCGGGTGCAGGCATCCCGGTAGGCTCACCAGAAGACACATTCATCCGCTTCCTGTTGCAGGCGGAATTTTAGAAAAAAGGGCGTGATCTGAATCATCGTTGGGGAAAGCCAATGAAACAACTAGCCATAATGCTCAGCGTGCTGATGCTCGCACTTTTGCCTAGTGCCCACGCTCTCTTGACCGTCAACACCCAGTGGGAGGACGGGCAGGACGCCGCAGCCATCAGCTACGGCCAGAGCATCAACTTTGCCGTCTCCGGCCAGACCACAGGCAGCAGCTTCCCGTACGTGCAGGCAGTGCTCTTTGACCAGGGCTACAACGCTGTCCATACCTATATCAACGCCCCGTACAGCGGCAACACCTACCAGAACTCATTTTCCGTCGCTCCCGCGCAATACCAGCGGGCAGGCGTCTTCCATGCCAAGTTCGAGGCAAAGGATTCGCTGGGCGAGATCCAGTATAAGTTTATTGACCTTACCGTCAACAAGGTTCCGCCCCTCTTTTCCGGCCCCATCCCTGATCAGGCTACCCCGGAAGGGACACCCATCACCCTGAATCTGGCAGGCTACTTCAGCGATCCGGAACCTGCTGATACGCTTGCCTATCAGGTCACCACCAATTACACCCAGAATGACATCCAGGTCGCCATCAGCGGCTCTCAAGTAACAATCACTCCCACAGACCAGGAATGGGCGGGCCAGCACACATTCACCGCAGTTGCCTCAGACGGCACGTTCTCTGTTCCCTCAAACCCATTCACCGTTACCGTGACTCCAGTAAATGACGCGCCACAGATTACCGGCTTTATTCCTGCAAACCTCAATCCGGCCATCAGCGAGGGCGATTCCCTTGCCTTCAGCGTCACCGCGACAGATCCGGATAATGCCGTGCTCGGCTATGTCTGGACGCTGGACAGCCAGCCGGTCTCCAGCGCCACAGCCTACAACTATATAACTGGATTCACTGATGCAGGCGCGCACACCATCAAAGTGACCGTATCCGACGGCCAGCTCACCGCAAGCAACACCTGGAACGTGCAGGTCAATAATCTCAACCGGGCGCCGGTCCTGGCATCCATCGGCAGCAGGCAGGCGGCAGAAAACGCTCTGCTCCAGTTCACCGTCACCGCGGCCGATGCAGACAACGACGCATTAGCGTATTCCGCATCCCCGCTGCCGCAGGGTGCATCCTTTCAGAACAGGCAATTCAACTGGACGCCCAGCTTCCAGCAGTCCGGCAGCCATCAAATCACCTTTACGGTCAGCGATGGCAACGGCGGCACCGACAGCGAGAGCATCACGATCACGGTCACTGACGTTAACCGGCCTCCGGTATTAAGTGTTGAGGACCAGCAGGGCAGGGAGAACGAGCTGCTTCAGTTCGCTGTCACCGCGACAGATCCGGATAATGATGCATTGGCCTATACCGCAGCCAATCTGCCCCAGGGAGCGTCCTTCCAGGACAGCCAGTTCTCCTGGACCCCCGGCTTCCAGCAGGCAGGAAGCTACTCAGTCACCTTCACGGCCGATGACGGCAAGGCGGGCACTGACAGCAAGACCATCCTGCTCACGATAAGCAATGTCAACCGTGCGCCTGTCCTGACCCCGATCGGCAACAAGCAGGTGCAGGAGGGCCAGCAGCTCCAGTTCGCCGTCACCGCAGCAGACCCGGACGGCGGCCCATTGGCTTACACCGTAGCCAACCTCCCGCAGGGCGCATCCTTCCAGAACCAGCAGTTCTCCTGGACACCGGCCTTCAACCAAGCCGGCAGCCACCAAATCACCTTCACCGTATCTGACGCTAGCCTGAGCGACAACGAGACGGTCACCATCACCGTCGGCGATGTCAACCATCCGCCGGTATTTGTCGGCCTGAATGACCGGCAGGGCAGGGAGAACGAGCTCCTGCAGTTTACGGTAACCGCGGCCGATGCAGACAATGATCCACTGGCCTATACCATCTCCGGTCTTCCTGCAGGCGCCTCTTTCCAGAACCAGCAGTTCTCCTGGACACCATCCTTCAGCCAGGCAGGCAGCTATCCGGTGACGTTTTCGGTCTCAGACAATAAAGAGATCGTCCGGCAGGCCATCACCATCACCGTCGGAGACACCAACCGCGCCCCGGTCCTGGGCACTATCGGAAACAAGCAGGCGGCAGAAAACGCTCTGCTCCAGTTCACCGTATCCGCATCTGACCAAGATAATGACACGCTTACCTATTCCATCAGCGGCCTTCCTGCAGGCGCATCCTTCCAGAACCAGCAGTTCTCCTGGACACCGTCCTTCAGCCAGGCAGGCAGCCATCAGGTGACCTTTACCGTTGATGATGGCACCCTTGCAGACAGCGAGAGCATCACCATCCAGGTGGGCAATGCCAACCGTGCACCGGTAATCACCTCCAGCCCAGTCACTGCATTCACCACCAACTCCCGCTTTGATGCAGCTTATGTCTATGATGTTGAGGCGACAGACCCGGACAACGACCAGCTTACCTACTCGCTCCGGGCAGGCCCGCAGGGCATGAGCATCGCAACAGCCACCGGCCTGATCCAGTGGGTGCCCAATGAGAACCAATTGGGCAGCGTCTTTGTGCAGGTAGTAGTCAGTGACGGCAGCCTCACCGCAACCCAGAGCTTCAGCATCACCGTATCCACTGTTCCGGCTCCCAGCCTTCCGCGGGAGAAGATTTATATTGGGGGGGCTGGCTTCCATAATGAGATAGTGCAGCCGGGAGGGGTGGCCGAGGCCTATGTCACCTTCACCAATAATGATATCCGGGAGATGGAGCATTCCCAGGTGATGGTCACCATCCCGGAGCTGGCAACGCACCGCAGGGCAAACGCCCTCCTGGACTCAGGAGACCAGGTCACCAAGGTGCTGCCGCTGGAGATTCCCGCAGATGCGGCGGCAGGCGAATACCTGGCGCGCTTTACCATCAGTGATGGCAGCATCAAGCGGACCGTCTACCGCCCGATCGAGGTGCGGCGATGAGCACTGACTGGAGAATGCGCAAAAACTGCAACTACTTAAAAATAGAAACATTTATATATCCACCCCACAATCCCGAGGGGTATGCATCAGTTTTCACGATATCAAAATAATATTGGGGGTATACAACCATGAACAAGACGTACGCATTGTTTGCGGCCCTCGTCATCAGCCTCTTGGCTGTGGGAGTTGCACAGGCGCTTCCGACAGTTGAGTGGGTGAAGATCAACGAGGACCAGGTAAATACAGGGGACCAGATCGAGGTCCAGAGAGGAGATAATCTCAATGTCAAGGTGCGGTTGAAGGCTCCTGCGCTGGCATCCGGCCAGACCAATCCAGTGGAGCGCGACCTTGAAGTCGAGGCAGTTATTCTCGGTTATGAGTATAACGCGCGGGATGGGAACAGGCTTTCCGATTCAACCGACCTGTTCGACTTGGACGGCAATGATGTCGTGATCAAGAGCCTGCGCTTGAATGTGCCGGACCTTGCAGACAAGGACCATTATGACCTGCGCATCAGGACCGGCGGCAGGACAGGCGCGGCTGATGAGAAGCTGATCCGCCTGAACGTCAAGGGCGAGCGCCACGATCTCCAGATCAGGGACGTCGTGCTCTCACCTGAGGACACCATCCAGGCAGGCAGATACCTGATCGGCACTGTCCGCCTCAAGAACATCGGCCAGAACACCGAAGAGGGGATCAAGATAAGGATCGAGATTCCGGCTTTGGGTGTTGCTGAGTCAGACTATGTTGAAGAGCTCAAGGCAGAGAAGTCTGTCACCTCAGAAGAGCTGCTCCTGCGCATCCCCGTGAACGCGCAGCCAGGCACCTACAAGGTGCTCACCACGCTGGAGTTTGATGAGGGCTTTGCAGGAGAATCCAGCGAGTCCACCATCACCGTGGTTTCTGATGCTGAGGGCGCGGCCCCAGGCACCGAGAAGACCATGATCAACGTGGGCATCGAGAGCCAGGATGTTGCGGCTGGTGCGAGCGCAGTCTACCCGATTGTGGTCACCAACTCCGGCAGCGCCTCCAAGACCTACACCATCGTGGTCTCCGGCACTGCGGGATGGGCGGCTGCAACCGTGCAGCCATCCAATGTCGTGACGGTCGGCGCGGGCGAGACTTCCACAGTCTCCGTCGTGCTCACCGCGAACGGCAATGCGGCTGCGGGCGAGAAGGCATTTGTCGCTGAAGTGAAGTCTGCGGGCAAGACCGTGCAGATTCCGCTCAAGGCGAATGTCGCAGGCGGCTCCGCGTCAGGCTGGAGCAGCATCAAGTCCGGCCTCGAGATTGCCTTGATCGTGCTGGTCGTGCTGCTGGTCATCATCGGATTGATCATCGGCTTCAACCGGCTGAAGGGCAACGGCGAAGAGCCTGAAGAGAAGACCTACTACTAGGTCTTTTTTTCTTTTTTTTCTTTTATTTCTCTCTTTCATTTTTCTCCCCTCTTTTTTTGCATATTCTCCATAACCATAATCTATAAATACCGTATCCCTATTTTTGAATAGTGACATGAACGGGCGTCTGATCATCCCTCTGCTAGTGCTGTTTTCTCTGCTGCAGGCTGCGCAGGGCTTTACTGCAGTTTTCCCCCAGCAGCAGTTCGCTGCCTGCGACTGCGAGCCGGTCACCGGCTCATTCACCATCACCAACACCGCTGCCCAGGCGCAGCTCTTCCGTATCGAGGCAGCAGGCCCGGCTTCTGCCTGGCTGAGGCTTCCCGGCGCCCAGTTCCGGCTTGCTGCTAGCCAGGCAGCGGAAATCCCCTTCCAGATCCAGAGCCCGTGCGCCATCCAGGGGGATTATGGCCTTGAGCTGGTTGTCCGGACGCCGACAGAGGCCAAGCGCTACCCTTTGGATATCGCCATCAGCCGCTGCCCGAACATCGCCGTGGCCATGGAGAAGAGCAGCGCAGCCATCTGCTCCGGCGATACCGCCGTATTCTCCGCAGCCATAACCAATACCCGCTCCTTTCCCGAATCCTACACCCTGAGCCTGACCGATTTCCAGGATACGGCGACAGCCAGCTTTACCTCGGCAACCATCGCCCCGAACAAGTCAGCGCCTCTCGAGATCAGGATCCCCCTCTCCCGGCAGCCCGGTGCCTACAACCTTTCCCTGATCACCAAGGCAGCGTACAGCAGGCTGACCGCAACCACTCCCCTGACGATAACCGTCCTGCCCTGTGATGCCCTGCGCATCGCATTGCCGGAGAACCTGAGCCTGTGCGAGGACACTGCACAGGATATCTTGGTCCCCGTCACCAACACCGGCGCCAGGCCGGTCACCGCTTCCCTCTCGCTCAGCGCCCCGCCCTGGGTGGCCATGCAGCCCGATGCCCTGAGCATATCACCGGGCATGAGCAGCGCGCTCACTCTCTCCATCCATGCACGCCAGTCCGGCAGGCATACCATTGAGGTCGCTGCGCAGGGAAAAGACACCAGCGCCGCTTCTGCTGCCCTCACCGTCATTCCCCGGGAGGATTGTGCGCTGGCGGAAGTGGCGCTCACGGAAAACACCGTCACCATCACCAATGCCGGCCTCTTCCCGGGAAATTACTCGCTGCATACTGCTCCGGACATCGGCATTGCGCGGGAATTCTCCCTGGGCCCCGGCCAATCTCTTGCCATTCCCCTGCCGCAGGAGGAGCGCAGGACCGTCAGCCTGCTCCTGGATGAGGGAGGCAGGCGCGTCACCAGGCGCATCACTGTTGGGCAGCCGCTCTCGTTCACCGGGATAAGCGATGCGCTGAAAGGCCTGGGGCAGCCTATAGCCGGCTTCTTCTCTGCATACTGGCTGATGCTGCTCATCGGGGTTGCCGCGCTTGCCGTGCTGGTCAGCCTGATCAAACTCGCGGCCAGGCTCAAGTCCCGCAGGCTGGAAAAGGAGCTGCTGGCCAACGAGCATCCGAGGAAAGAGGAAAAGACAGTGGAAAAGCCGGTGCAGAAGCCGAAAAAGGCAGCGGTGCAGAAGGCGCCCGCGAAGCACGCTGCGCCAAAAAGAAGACTGAAGCTCCCCCTGGTCCACCCGGCGATCACCATCACTCTGATAGCATTCGTTGTCCTCGCCCTGCTCTACCTCCTGTTTCCTGATGCTGCATCGTTTGTCGGAGAGCAGTGGAAGGCTATCGCCGCTGCTGCGGCATCGATACTCATTCTCCTCCTCGTGCTGTTCCTGCTCCGGAAATACCGCCATGCGCTGAGATATGGGATCACTGCCCTCGTCATCCTGCTTGCGGCAGCGTTTGCCGCCATAACCTTCCGCAGCCAGCTCCGCTCGTTCTTCACCGCAGCCTGGCGCCTGCTCCAGGACTTCCTGGCGCTCTACGGCAGCTACATCATCATCGGAGTTGTGCTCCTGCTGGTGATCATCTTCTTCCTGCGGCTGGGGAAAGGGGAGACAGAAGAGGCGCAGGAGGAGCAGCCTGCAAAGCAGCAGGCAGCAGGGCAGGTCAAGAGGGCGAAGAGGAAATGATCCGCTTCCCGCATGCATCGGGTTCCAGCAGGAAACCATGTATAATAACCACTTTATAGTAATATCAAAAAAGAAAGATTTATAAACCGAATTGCATTCTTATCTCAAGATGGCAGACTTAGCCGACTTGCTCAACCAAGGCCACAAACAGGTTCCCATAAGCATACTGGCAGACCGATTTGATGTCCAGATGGGCTCCATACCTGAAATAGTTCCCTTCCTGAGGGACCGGGGAAGATCATTCGCATCATGAAAGGTTGTTCTTACGGAAAGGCTCAACGCCCTCCGCTCAGGAAATCCTGAACAAATAGGCGCCTGGGGCGATCGTTATTATGATCTCGCAGATGCATGCATCACTCATGAAGACCAGCTCAAGCCGCAGCCAAACTCCCCTTTGCTGAGAGGAATACTGGGGGTTGTGCACACCGCTGACGGCCATTATGTTGCCGTTGGCGCCGCAGCAGTCGCACAGGCGGTGAAGGGCAAGATGAAACATTTTCCCCTGCGAGGCTCTGAAACGGCGCACTATGGCGCAGATGGCAGGATGAACAGACCAGTGCATGATGTTGTCTTATTCCCCTATGTCAGGAATGACTATGCTCAGTTGACCCCTGACCAGTTCACTGCAGTAGACGCAAAGGCCC
>DATDVW010000070.1:0-11925 GCA_035289865.1 Candidatus Nanoarchaeia archaeon | reverse complement strand
CCGCCGCGCAGCTGGCGAAACAGGATAAGGTAAACACGTTCTTTACCGGGCTGGGGAGCGAGGAGATCTTCGCCGGTTATGAGCGGCATAAGGTCAAGGATGTCAATGCAGAATGCTGGCGCGGCCTGGCAAGGATGTGGGAGCGGGATATCATCCGGGGGCGGCTGCTTGCAGATGCGCTGCATATCACGTTCCTGGACCCGCTGCTTGATGACGCGGTCATCATCGCTGCGATGCAGGCGCCGGGGAAGCACAAGATCGCCGCAGGGCAGAACAAGGTGATCTTCCGGGAGGCGGCGATGCATCTTGGGCTGCCCCAAGAGATCGCCCTGCGGAAGAAGCAGGCGGCGCAGTACGGCAGCCGCTTTGACCAGGCCCTGGGGAAGCTGGCAAAGACGCATGGGTTTAAATACAAGCAGGAGTACATCGATTCTATACTGAAAAAGAGGTAACCTGCGTGCCTATCCACCACGCCCACCACCACAAGCGGCACTTCCACCGGCACCACCTGACCCTGCGCCGGGATCTCGGCCTGCTGACCGCCACCCTTGCCGGCATCGGCATCATCGTGGGAGCGGGCATCTATGCGCTCATCGGGCAGGCGACAGGCCTGGCGGGCAATGCGGTCTGGCTCTCGTTCCTCATCGGCGCTGTCCTGGCGATCTTCACCGGATTCAGTTATGCGGAGCTCAGCTCGATGTTCCCCAAGGATGCCGGCGAGTACATCTATGTCGAGCACGCCTTCGGCAGACCAGCGGGGTTCACCATCGGCTACCTGGTGATCATCGCCGGAATCATCTCCGCTGCCGCAGTCTCCCTGGGATTTGCCGGCTATCTTGCGGTGATCACCGGCTCCGGAAGCATCATCCTGTTCGCCCTCCTGGCCCTTGCTGTCTTTTCCTTCATCAATTACTTCGGCATCCGGCAGAGCACCCATCTGAGCATCGCGTTTACGGTTCTCGGGCTGCTGGGCCTGGGCGTGATCATCGCGCTCCTGCCTGGCTCTTTTTTGGCGGTGGATTATCTTGCCCTGCCGCACGGCCTCTCCGGCCTGTTCCAGGCAGCGTCCCTCATCTTCTTCGCATTTCTCGGCTTCGAGAGCATCGTCAAGCTCAGCGAGGAGACCAAGAACCCCAGAAAGACCATCCCGCTGGCGATGCTCTTCGCCATAGGCATATCGACGGTCATCTATATCCTCGTCGCGCTTGCCGCGGTGAGCGTGCTGGGCTGGGAGCAGCTTGCCGCATCCCGCGCGCCGCTGGCTGACGTCGCTGCCCTTGCCCTGGGGAATTATGCATTCCTCTTCCTTGCGGCCGTCGCGCTGCTTTCCACGGCAAGCACCATACTCATCATCCTTATCGTGACATCACGCATGCTGTACGGGGTCGGCCATGAGTTCAAGAGGCTCCGGTTCCTCAGTTTCATTGATAAGAAACACCGCACTCCGAAGCATGCGATCATCGCGGTGGGCGCAGTTTCCATGCTGTTCGCGCTGGGCGGGGATATCAAATTCGCTGCCGAGGTCACGAATTTCGCGGTGTTCCTGACCTTCATCGCCATCAACGCCGCATTGATCAGGCTGCGCTACACCATCCCTGCAGCGCAGCGGCTGTTCCATTCCCCTCTCCGCATCGGGCAGATGCCTCTGCTTCCCCTGGCGAGCATACTCTTCTCGGCGTTCATGATCGCCAACCTGGAGCTTCCTGCCATCCTCACCGGATCCGGCCTGCTGGTTGCCGGCCTGGTCATCTACCGGTGGCTCAGCCGCTGACTGGGGTTGGTGCGAAACTCCTGTTCGTGCGTATGCGTAGCCTGAGCACGCCTCTCCACTTCGCTTCGCTCAGGTCGGAGAGCACATCCTGCGGAGATCTCTCAATAGGCAGATACGCATACGCACCGATTTTCGCGCCAACCTCCCGCTGACCGCAGAATTTATATAGCATAGCTTATCATGGTTCTGCATGGACAGCAGCAAGCTTAAGGTGTTTCTCAACAGCGTATTCTTTGTGCTGGGGTTCGTGGTGGTATTCTCGCTGCTGGGCATCCTTCTCCAGACCGTCCTGAGCAGGGCTGCGTTCACCGTCCAGAACTGGCTGGCGCGGATCGGCGGCGTGATCATCATCCTCTTTGGCCTCTACCTGCTCGGGCTGATCAAGGTTCCGTTCCTGGAGCGGGAGCACAAGTTCAGCGTGCGGAAGACGAGATATGCGTATCTGACCTCGGCGCTGTTCGGGGTAGCGTTTGCCGTCGGGTGGACCCCTTGTGTCGGCGCGGTGCTCGGAGTGATCCTCACCCTGGCGGCCAGCCATCCGGGGAGCGCGTTCTTTCTCCTGCTCTCCTACTCCCTGGGCCTAGGCATCCCCTTCCTCCTGATCGGGCTGTTCACCGCGCAGGCAACGGCGTTTATCAGCAGGTTCTCGCGGTTTTTGAAATATTTCAACATCGTCGTCGGCCTCCTCCTGCTCACGCTGGGTGTGCTCGTCTTCACCAACCAGCTCGCCCGGGTGGCGAATTTTGAGGCAGCGGTAAACATCTTTGGCGCGGACCTCGGCCTGGACCAGAGCGGCGCCGCATCACTGATATTCACCGGCGGGCTCTCCCTGGCCACCCTGGGCATTGCCTTCTTCTTCGGGCTGGTATCATTTCTCTCCCCCTGCGTGCTGCCGCTGGTCCCTGCCCTGCTCGCGTACCTGTCCGGAACATCGCTCGGCACAAAACCATCATGACACTGAAGATCATCCTCTGGATCGTTGCCGCTGCCATCATCATCAGCGGCATCCTCTACTTCCAGGAGGAAGCCCAATCACCTCCACTCCCTCCGGGCAGCGGCGCATCCCCGGAGCTGCAGGGCATTGCCGGATACCTCAACGCCGAACCGGGCTTAACCTTGGAGTCCTTGCGGGGCAAGGTGGTGCTGGTCGATTTCTGGACATATACCTGCATCAACTGCCAGCGGACACTTCCTTACCTGACCATGTGGGATGAGAAATACCGCAGCCAGGGGCTGGCTATCGTGGGAGTGCACACCCCTGAGTTCGGGTTTGAGAAAGAGTACGGCAACGTGCAGCGCGCCCTGGAGAAATACGGCATACGCTATCCCGTGGTGCAGGACAATGACTATGCGACTTGGCGTGCGTTCGGCAACCGCTTCTGGCCGCACAAGTACCTGATTGATGTGAACGGGAACATCGTGTACGATCATATCGGCGAGGGAGCGTATGCTGAGACCGAGCAGAAGATCCAGGAGCTGCTGCGGGAGCGCGCTGCGCTGCTGCAGTCCGGCGACATCATCACGACCGAGATCACCGCTCCGGAATCCGCGGTGCAGCCGGAGTTCTCCCGGATCGGCACGCCGGAGCTCTACCTGGGATACGCCTTTGACCGGGGAGGGTTCGGCTACGGGAGGATTCCCGCGGACAGCGCGCAGGCATATGTGATCCCCGCGTCGCCTGACCAGAACAAGGTGTACCTTTCCGGAACATGGAAGAGCAATGCGGACACGATGGAACTGCTCGACGAAACCGGCACCATCCAGCTCAGCTACCATTCCAAGATCATCAATATGGTCGCGGGCGCAGAGGAAGGGGCATCGCTGGCGATCCTCATCAACGGCAAGGAGCAGGGCACTGTTCTTGTGCAGGATTTTGACCTTTACCAGCTCTCTGCAGGGGATGATTATGAGGGGCGGACCATCACCATCAATGTCCAGGGGAAGGGATTTCAGGTATCGACGTTTACGTTTGGATAAATGGGCTACTATGGTATTCTATAATGCCTTTTCCTCAATCGTTAAAGAATCCATCCCCTGCAGTATATCTCATATGGGTTTGGATGTGAGTAGGGCAAACGCCGGGGGTGTCCAACAGGCTTCTCGTAATGAATGGGTGGTGTATCCCTCCACCATCATTGAGCACTTCAAATACAAATCCGCGATGTTTTACAATCCCTGGAAGCAACTGGCGTGCCAGCATGACCTCTTCCCTGTTTGTATCATGCAGGGGATTCCCAATGCCCCAACCCCAATACACAAAGCTGATGGTATCTACTGAATCCGGTTCAAAATGCCTTGCCATGAATTCATACCTGTCCTTGATGACAACGCCATCATCTATCAGGCGTTGGAGTTCCTTGCGATAGGGAATGTCAGTATTGTTTTTTACAGCGCTTACAACGTCACCATCTTCAATCCCTCGGGCATCGATACCACATTGCTCCCGTAGGTATAAGACTCCTGCACCCAATCCACAGCCTGCATCCACAAGCACTTTATCTCTCAGGTTGTTTCCGTATGCCTGCTTCATATACTCCCCTAATGCGATATAACCTATGCTTGCAGGGTAGTCGTAGAACACTCTTTTTTGATCTATGACATCATCCGGCATAACAGAATCTGTTACCTTTAACAGTCGTCTTACAGTAAATGCGTCATACCAGTCTGTTTTTGTGAAGCCATCGTACACTGCATAACCAAATCGGTCTTTAGTGCTCGGGTAGCCAAGAACCCTGCGGGTTGACCAGAGAAACCCGCAGTGAATTGGTATCGGCACCCGAGCAGGCAAATGTTCTTATTCTCCAATTCCCAATAAATAAACTGGGCGCGTGATGGTCGCGCCCTGAAAAAAAGAAGCCAAAGATAGCATTAGCTATACTTCTATAAAAACCCATCGGAGAACGAACATGGCAAACGAACTACGAAGCAGTGGACATACGGTGGGGGAAACAAACCTCCATCTCCAGTTTACGCCGGCATACCGGCGCGACATATTTAGCGAGCCGCTCACGCGGGAGCTTACCATAGCCTACATCGTGCAGCGCGCGCGGGAGATGAAAGTTGAGATAGCAGCTATCGAATGCGGCCCGGACCATCTCCATCTCTTTGCTAAACACTGGAAAAACTGGAGCATTCCAGTTCTCGCAGGCCAGCTCAAGACGTACTCCAGTAGGATGATGCGAAAGGGGCACAAGCCTCTTTTTCACTCAAAGCTCTGGGGCAAGAAATTCTGGAGTTCTGGCTACTTCCACCGGACGGTTGGAGCAATCACTGCAGAAACCGTGCAGCGGTACATCGCAGAGGGGCAGCAGAAGCACTGGGCGGAATACGAATCCAGAAAGCAGCACACGCTGCTTACTTATGCAGCGTAACTCGCCCGCGACGCTACGGGTTGAGCCCCGTAGGGCGAAACCCGTAGTAGTTCACGTAAGAGATCGCATCTTACCAAGTTGCCATTCTCATTGTTTCTATACAATTCTTTAACTAATACTAAGTTGAATTTTGGCAAGTTAAGAGGTTCCATTGCAAGTATGCTCTGATCGTTTTTCATACCCCTCAGTAAGTACAGATACCCTATATCTAACTTATCTACCCCTTTTGGAGGTATATATTAGAAAGCATTATATAGTGGGAATCCCGGATATATACCTATGGCCATTGAAATCCTCAAAGAAATCGGCTTTACCGAGCGGGAGATTAAGGTATATATCGCCCTGCTGGAGCTGGGTTCAAGCACTGTTGGGCCGATTGCCTCAAAAACAAAACTGCAAAGCTCTAAGGTGTACGAAACCGTGGACAAACTGATGGAACGCGGACTGGTAAGTTACACTATAGTGGGAAAAACCAAGCACTTTCAGGCAGCCGATCCAAAAGAGATCCTGCATGTGCTGGATGAGCAGAAGCGAAAGGTGAAGGATATTTTGGGCGAGCTTCACTTAAAGCAAAGATTTAGCCAAACAAAACAGGTTGCTGTCGTGCATGAGGGGTTTAAGGCATTTAAGGCATTGTTCAACCGGATTGCCGATGAGCTGGGAAAAAAGGATTTCTACTGGGCATTTGCGTTCAAGCATGAATATTATACTCCCGCTGCCTCATTGTTCCTGAGAAAATTCCATCAGAAACTGGAGAAGAAGGGGGTTGCAGACAAAGCGATAGGGCATATTTCCGTGAAGAAGGAGATCCGGCAGGCATTTAGCGGCAATAACAATATCCAGCTGCGTTTTACCCGAAACGAAACCCCGCTTGGCGTCATTATCATCAAAAATAAGATCATCAACTTGATCTGGGGGAAGCGGCCGACTGCTATTGAGATCACCTCTGACCAAATCTATGGACAATATCAAAATTTCTTTTTGGAGCAATGGAAAGTTTCCTGATAAATCAAAACCATTAAATACCAATAAAATTCAGAATATATCATGATCTACCTCGGCGCTGACCATGCGGGATTCGCATTGAAAGAGGAGCTGAAAAAGTACCTGGCGAAGGTTTCCCGGGAGGAAATTGTCGACGTCGGCAGCTTTGACCCCGGCAGCAAGGATGACTACCCGGACTACGCCCGGCTGGTGGCGAGAGGGGTGCAGAAAAGCAGGAAGAACAAAGGCATCCTCATCTGCGGCACCGGGACAGGCATGGTGATCGCTGCCAACAAGTTCAGGGGCATCCGGGCGGCCTGCGCGTATGATGACTATACCGCCAGGATGTCCAGGCTGCACAACGATGCCAATATCCTCTGCCTCCGGGGCAGGGGGATGAGCGGCGCAAAACAGAAAACCCTCGTCCGCATCTGGCTTTCCACCCCGTTCAGCGGGCATGCGCGGCACCGCAGGAGGGTCGCGAAGATCTCCCGGCTATGATCATCGTACCGACCATCCTGACGGGGAACATCCGCACCTTCCGCAGCAAGCTGCGGCGCTACCGGAGATTCCCCCGCATCCAGGTAGATGTGATGGATGGCCGGTTTGTCCCGGCACGGTCGATCCCGGTAACCAAAATGCCCCGTTTCCCTCCCGGCCAGCTTGTGGAGGCGCATCTCATGATGCGTTCGCCGGAACTGCAGATCGGCGGCCTTCTCCAGAGGGGATGCTCCCTCATCATATTCCATCATGAGGCGGTGGGGCGGAAGCAGATCCCTGCGCTGATCGCCGCCATACACCACGCCGGGCTGAAAGCAGGGATCGCCATCAGCCCCCGGACCCCGGCATCTGCGCTGAAGCCGTATCTCCATGCTATTGACCAGGTGACTGTCCTTGGCGTCGAGCCGGGAAAGAACGCCGCTCCCTTCCTCCCGCAAACTTTAAATAAAGTAAGATGGTTGGGAAAACAGCGGGATTGCCCTCCCATAGAGTTTGACGGCGGGGTGAGCCCGGACACGATCCGCGCCATTGCCGATGCTGGAGCGGGGTATATCGCATCCGGCTCTTTCATCGGGAAGTTCAGGGATCCGGAAAAAGGGGTGGCCTGCCTCCGGGCAGCGCTCAAATGAAACGCATCACGGACATCAACAAACTGAAGCTGAAGGCGAACGAGATCAGGAAAGACATCATCAAGATGCTCGTCGCTGCGGGCTCCGGGCATAGCGCCGGCCCCCTGGGCATGGCAGACATATTCACCGCGCTCTATTTCACCATCCTCAACCATAACCCGAAGAAGCCGCTCTGGAATGAGCGTGACCGGCTCTTCCTTTCCAACGGACATATCACGCCGGTGCGGTATGTCGCCATGGCGCATGCCGGCTATTTCCCCCGGAAATGGCTTTCGACGCTCAGGAAGCTGGGCAGCAGGCTGCAGGGGCATCCGGAGCGGGAGCGGATGCCGGCATTGGAGACGACCTCCGGGCCGCTCGGCAGCGGGCTGGCGCAGGCGGCAGGATATGCGTATGCCGGCCGGATGGACCATAAGAAATTCCGGGTCTACTGCCTCTGCTCTGACGGCGAGCATGATGCCGGCAACCATTGGGAGGCGGTCCTGTTTGCGGGAAAATACAAGCTCTCCAACCTCACCACCATCATCGACCGCAACAATATCCAGATTGACGGGCATACCGAGGAGGTCATGCCCCTGGAGCCCCTGGAAGACAAGTACAAGGCATTCAACTGGCATGTGCTGCATATCGACGGGCATAACTTCCGGGAGATCATCGCTGCAGTCGACCATGCGAAAGCGGTGTATGAGAGGCCGACGGTGATCATTGCGCACACGATACCGGGGAAGGGAGTCTCCTTCATGGAGAACCTCCCGGAATGGCACGGCAAGCCGCCGAAGCCGGAAGAAGCGAAGGTTGCCCTGCATGAGCTGCGGACATTGGGGGGAAAGATCAGGAGTGAGCATGAATGAGCAGGATGCATCTCTCGCCAAAGCTGTATTCCCCTGATATCGGGCAGGTCCCTACCCGGAACGGGTATGGCGAGGGGCTGGTTGCCGCAGGAAAGAAATATCCGCAGGTAGTGGCGCTCTGCGCTGACCTGACCGAGTCCACCCGGACAGAGGGGTTTATGCATATCTTTCCTGAGCGGTTCATTGAGGTCGGCGTTGCGGAGCAGCTGCTCGCTACGGTCTCTTCCGGCATGGCGAATTACGGAAAGATACCGTTCATGTCCTCATACGCTGCTTTCTCCCCGGGCAGGAACTGGGAGCAGATCAGGACGACGATTGCGCTGAACAACGTTCCGGTGAAGATCGCGGGCATGCACGCGGGCATCTCTGTCGGGCCTGATGGAGCAACGCACCAGCAGCTGGAAGACATCGCACTCATGCGCGCGATGCCGAACATGACAGTCATCGTGCCGGCTGACGCGATCGAATCCCGGAAAGCGACGCTCGCTGCCGCATCCTATCCCCATCCGGTGTATCTCCGCTTCGGCAGGGAGAAAGTGCCGGAAATAACGACAGAGAGGACCCCGTTCCGGATCGGGAGGGCGGAAGTGTACCGGGAGGGAAGGGATGTCACGGTCATCGCCTGCGGCTCCCTGGTGTATGAGGCGCTGATCGCCGCAGATCAGCTGAAGAAGACCGTCTCGGTGCAGGTGATCAACTGCCATACGATCAAGCCGCTGGACAAGAAGACCATCCTGCAGGCCGTCCGAAAGACCGGGGCGGTGGTGACGGCTGAAGAGCACCAGGCCGCCGGGGGGCTTGGCGGGGCGGTCGCAGAACTGCTCGGAAAGCGCTGCCCGGCGCCGCTGGAGATCATTGGCGTGCAGGACCGGTTCGGAGAATCCGGCGAGCCGGGGCAGCTGATGCGGAAGTTCGGGTTGACCAGCGGCGCGATCATCAGCGCGGTGAGGCGCGCGGTGAGCAGAAAACGGCAGGGGTGAGACCATGAAGGGAAAAAAGCCGAAGATGTGCCCGCATTGCGGCAATCCCCTGACGGAATGCGGGTGTTCAGGCGCTCTTATCTTTTTCTTTTCCCTCTTTTTGATTAATCACTACTCGGTAAATATTTGCGAAACCTTTATAAACACCGGGCTGGTTTCCCTTCCCTATGGCAAAGAAAGAAATCACCGAGTCCAACGGAGAGCAGGTCGGCTTCCACAAGGGCGCGCTTTCCACCCTGGCAAAGGAGCGGCAGGAGTTGCTCCGGCTGCTGCAGATCGTGGAGCAGCTCATGCAGGTGCATGTGAAGGGGCTGAAAGAGCTGGGCGTCGACCTTGAGGAAGAGGCGCGCAAGGCGAAGGAGAACAGCGAAGCCAAGAGCAAGAAGAAGATTGATGAATTGATCTAAATCGCCGGGAATTACTCTTATGGTCTCCCTCTATCAGAGATATACGCCTATCCCCAACAAGCGGGTAAAACAGCTCCTCGACGCATCAAACAAGGAACGGCTCCATGTTCTGACGAGTTTTGCCCGGAATCAGCTCATGCCGGGCACATTGCTGCACGGCTTTGCGGCGACCCTTGCGTATGTCGCCGAATGCCTCCGCTACGATATTGACATCAACGGGGACAAGACCCGAAAGACCAAAGGACATCTCAACTCCAAGCATACCATCGACGTTACACGGCTCCTCAAGCACTGCGATGTTGAGCACAACATCCAGCTAGCGACTATCGTTGCCGCACTCTTCCACGATGATGTTGAAGATGGGCGCGTGGAGGAAGATATCCTTAAAGAGCATCTTAGCGACGTTGCCCGCAAAATTCCACTTTCTTCCCAGCGGGGAGTCACCCTTGATGAGCAACGGAGCGCCTACCTCAAGGTGGCTTCTGACGCTGTCGACATCGTCAAAAAACTCAGCGACCCTTTCTACCGGAATCTTGCACACATCCACTCTCAGGTGACCAGCTGGGGCTTCCCTAACCAGCCTCTCCAGGAGCAGTACCCCGATCTTTCCGCCCTCTTCACCTTTGTCATGGGGACCAATTCCCATACTGTTGAATACTCCCTTCATCTGCAAAAGCTCGCTGCCCCCATCCTCAGCAGGCCGGACTACCAGCTTGCGGCGCTCTCCCAGGGCCCCTTTCCCCGGATCAAAGAGACCTTAGAGACCATCATGACCACGTCCAAGGACTATCTTCCTTACCTTTGGGAAAACATTTACGAGCCCGGCCAGGACCGCAAGCCGCGGCGCATCAAGCTGAGCGACCGCAGCGCTCAGAACCTTGAACAGAGCGGCCTTCCTGTCCCCCGGGTGCTTCTCTCCCTGGTCAAGAATTTTGCAAACCTGGACTTTGCATGCAGGTATATCAACCGGACAACGATCTATGATGGAACGCTGGTCACGCTCAAAAACCATCTCATCTACTCGACGCTTGAGCAAGTCATCTCTCCCCACTTACGCCTGCTTCGCCCCCGCCTGACAAAGATCACCGCAGACCTGATCAAGGCCTATGTCAAGCGGTATGTAGACACCCATCAAATCCAGGAACTCACCGATGCGGTAACGCCGAACGACGTCATGCGGAACACTTATCTTCTCGCACTTAAGGGATTTTATCCTCCACTCATCAAACTGGAGGGCGACAACGAAGCGCAGTATCGGCACTTTCTGCTCTTCCGGGCACTTTTCACCATCTATGCCCGTGAGGCCCAGGCGGTCCATAACGGAAAACACCACCCGCAGAACCTCTTCAATTTCGACTGGAAGGATGAGCTCCCCGCAAAAGACAACGGCAAACACGCCAATGGTGGCAAACCATGACCAGCCCGCTCACGGACCAAAGCAGCATATCGGACATACTCCTCTATGCGGCAAACCCTGCTGATCTCACGCCGAGCGGGTCGAGGCCGAATGCCGAGCGCGATTATGCCCAGGCGCTGCTGCACGAGCAGTACCGCGAGGGGATGAGGCATCTGGGGGATTTGGCGCTCCTTATCCTCCATAGAAACCGGAAGGAGATGGATGCTGCAGCATATTGTAAAAAACATTATATCAGCAAAGACGACAGTCAAATGGAATTTGCACTCCATCTGCTCCAATTCATGATGGACAACCGGCCGGATTCGCTCATCCATACCCTTCAATCCTATCACCGATGGTATGTCTCCGAAAAACAAAAGCCCCCAAAACCAGAGCGTGAACTCACTCCATATGGACACCGAATAGTTGAGCTCAGCAGGCACACTGGAAAATACCGGGCGCGCTTTGAAAAACGAGATATTCCGGAACGGAAACGGATTGCTGATTTTGACTATCTGATCAAGCCTCCGATACCGCTCACTGATCTGCGATGGAAGCTGTTCCTCCAGAACAAACAGAACAGCAGATTTCCCTACCATAACCTTTATATGCGTATCAAGGGAATACCCCGCACCAAGGACAAGTTCCTGCGCCTGCTGCGGCAGGCGGAGGCGCTGCAATCCCAGGAACGCGCAGTTCGGGACATATTCGGCATTAAGGTCATAGCGCTGGATTGGGGAATAATGTATGCTGGATTTGAGAACATGGTGTACAACAGGCTGCGTGATGCCGGGTGGGAAGTGATGGGCAAAAAGGATTTCCGCGTTGAGGAAGGCAAGACCCTGGGCATTGTCCGGTATTATGTCCAGCGCGTCGACGATCCCAGAGTCGTTGTCTCGCTGCAGTACACCACACTTATTGATTATTTCCTTGATGAATTCTTCTCGGAACAAAGCCATTTCCGGCTGGTTATCAACCCCAATAAAGTATCCTCAGATGTTGCACAGCAGCTCAGGATGGCGGGCAAAAGCAAAA
>DATDVW010000069.1:0-11199 GCA_035289865.1 Candidatus Nanoarchaeia archaeon | reverse complement strand
CAGTACTAACGCGTCATTTTTTAATTCAATCTTCCTCATAGGATATCTATGGATATCCTTAAGTATATAAGCTTTTCGTTTCTTGAGAATATATGTCAGAAATCAAGAAGTGCTTATAGAGGAAAAACGCAAAAGTTCAATTTACCCGTGGCTGCGTCAACATCTCCGCTGCGCTTCGGGTGAGCGGCTTCTCGCTTGCACAGGAATTCCTGAGTACCGACATTCCCCGGATGGGACATCCCCCTTGTCGGTATGCTGTAGGCAGCGAAGAAGCTCGACCTCAGGCCGCTCACCTACATGTTGAACGCAGCCTTTACCTATGCATCCGGCGCCCTTTACCGCCATAAAGAACGCAAAATATTTATAGGGCAAGGGCTACAGACTGCCTATGGAGACGATTACGGTTCCCAAAGAGAAGTTTGCAGCCATGCAACATGAGCTGGAAACGCTGAGGAATTCAAAGCTCTATCAGCGGCTTCTCGAGTTTGAGCATAATATCACCCATGGAAGAAAATATACCCGGAAAGACCTAGGGTTTTGAGATCTTTGCCTTGAGTTTATCGATAGTTCTTTGCTGCTTCTGCGGGCTTGTTTTCATTTCATACTCAAAGACGTATATCTCGTTCGCCACGAGACTATGCTTAAAATAGAGCCGTATCGGAGGATGCATACTCTTTACTTCATAAATGGAAAGCTGTGGATCCACTATCTCCCCTGCTTCAGGTCCATTTGCTTCTATTTTGTCCAGCATCTTTTTCAGTATGTTTTTAATATGCATGTTTTTACCGGCCTTCTTGAACTGTTTCAGGATTACCCCATCAAATACGAGCGTGTATGGCACGTATTACTCCCCGTATACGCCCATTTAAACCTTTCCCTGTAAACATTTAAGTATAAGTTCCCCCATCACCCCATTATGGACCAAAAATCCCAGCTGATCGGCTTCTGGAAGGCGCATTTTCATTTCCGGGAAGAGGAGCTGGCTGCGTTTGCTGCTGTCCAAAGGGAGGACTTCATCCTCCAGGAGCTGCTGCCTGCCGCATACCAGGATACGCCTCTTCCCCTGCTCCGCGGCAAGACCATCTCACAGCCGACCACGGTCATGCTGATGATATCCGCATTGCAGCTCCGGCCAGGGGAGAAGGTCTTTGAGGTGGGGACCGGCTCCGGCTACCATGCTGCCCTGATCGCGAAGCTTGTCCATCCGGGAACGGTCATCAGCACTGAAGTCATCCCGGAGCTGGTGCACTTCTCCCGGGGGAACCTCCAGAAGGCGGGCATCACCAATATCCGGGTGCACGAGGAAGACGGCTCCAAAGGGATGCCTGCAGAAGCCCCCTTTGACAAGGTCATCATCACCGCTGCCTGCAGGGAATTTCCCAAAGAGCTGCTCAGCCAGCTGAAAGATGGGGGGATGATCATCGGGCCAGTGGGAAGCGCCGATGAGCAGGAGATGGTGCTGGGCATCAAGGAGAAGGGAAACCTCCGGCTGCACTTCCTTGGGCAGTTCATCTTCACCCCGATGCACGGGAAATACGGGTTTGTGGCATAAGCACCGATTTTCGCACCAACCCACACAAAACAGAAACATTTATATACCTCCTTCCGGAGAAGTGCCTTTCGGTGATTCCATGCAGAAAAAAGCGTTTTTTACCATGCACCCCGGGATGTTCTTTATCGTGGGGCTGATCATCGGGGCAGTAGTGGTCTATTACCTCATCAAGGCCGGCACCATCCCGATTGCCCTGCCGAAATAACAATCTTTTTAAATTACCCGCCTCTTCTTTATCCTATGCACGCCCAGATCGTCAGTTTCCGGAGGAGCAGGCACCGCCAGTACGACAACCAGATGATCCTGGCAGTCCAGGACATCACCAGCAAGGAGGCTGCCTCAGCCCTTGTCGGGAAACAGGTGGCCTGGGAGAGCACCGGGAAGGAGAAAAAGAAGATAACCGGGACCATCACGGCCTGCCACGGCACCAAGGGGAGGGTCCGGGCGCTCTTTGAGCGCGGGCTGCCGGGCCAGAGCATCGGGAACACGATTCCCGTCAGCTAAGCCATTCTTTGCCCATTACAGCAGGAAGAATAGGATCACGGGCAGCAGCAGGCAGCCCATGGCATGGTTGCGGGCCACCCCTAATTCTGCAGGAACGATCCCCACTGCCGTCGCGGTCAGCAGGATGAGCAGCCCGACCGGGCCGGAAAAGATGAGCACCAGCGCAGTGATGAACAGGGCAACCCCCACCACAAGCATGCGATAGTTCACCTTGCTGATCCACACGGAGAATCTCCTGGTGAAGGACAGGGTGAGGGCAGTCGCGATGCCGCCGGAGAGCAGCACCACCGCAGCAAGCGCGATGAGGGAGGGGATATCCATCTCCATCAGCTCCGCGATCACCAGGACAGCGCCGTTCCTTGCCTTGTCGATGGCATAGAGCGTCACCAGGGAGACGATCATGTTCACGGTGTTGATGCCGCCGACCAGGATCATGAACCCGTGATCGCCGATGTCCTTCAGGAACTGGGAGGCGATTACTGCCCCCTGCGCCGGGCCGAGGCCGGGAAAAAAAGCGGTGCAGGACCCGGTGATCGTCGCTGCGACTACTGACTTTCCCACGATGCTCCGCTCCACATTGAGGGAAGAGCCGGGCTGCTGCCTGGGGATGCGGACATTCTCCAGATAGCTGGTGACCAGCATGCTCACCCCGAACAGGCCGGAAAGCAGCGGGAAGAGCGGCTGGCGGAGATTGGGCATGTTGAGCACCAGGATGCCGAGCACACCGGACATCAGGAAGACCAGAAAATTGCCTGCCCGGTGCCTGTCCTTGAGGATCATGAATCCCACCACTGCCGCCAGGATGTATCCGATGAATGGCTGCAGGACGGGGTAGACGTATGCCACCATCGGGATCAGGAGCGGGATGCAGGCAACCGCAAGCAGCAGGGCGCCCAGGGAACCGATGACCGTCAACTTGACCGCGTCGTACCCCTTGCCCTGCATGAGGAGCTTATGGCCGGGCAGCACATTCAGCGCCTGGTCCGCATCAGGCGCACCAAGAAAGATGGAGGGGATGGCATCGAGGAAGGTGTGGGTGATGGCCATGCTGACGATGCAGACCGCGATGGTGAGCGGGGAGATATACTGCAGCAGGACCGGGGAGATGCTCAGCAGGAGCAGGGAGACCAGGTTGATGTGAACCCCTGGGGTGAGGCCGGTGATGATGCCTGCGCCCACCCCCAGCAGCAGCGCGAGCAGGAGTTCAGCGAGCAAGGACACTCACCTCATTGCCGATCAGCTGGACCTTCCCCTCATACTCGTCCACCGTCCCGATCACCTCGACCAACTGGCCCTCCTTCAGGCTGAGATTGCCGTCCTTGAACAGCACCACGTCAATGTCCTTGAGCTGCGCGATGCTGAGGAATGCGACCTTCTCCCGATCATCAATCCGCTGCACCACGCCCTTTACCCTCACGTCGGCTTCCACATCTGCCGCGGTGAGCCGGTCGATGGCGCGCTCATCAATGGCGGCGTGCTCCGAAAGGAAGAACAGCATGAGGATGCCTATGGTGCCGGCAGCCAGGGCTATCCGGAGGAGCAGGCGCTCTTGCATGGCAGAATCCCCTTATCTTGCGTATTTATGGTTTTAGCTGCTGGAATGGGGATATTATATTTTTTTGAGACTCTTCCGGCAGCGCCTTTTGCATAATCACCTGCAGAGCGCAAGCAGTGGCGGTGCGACGGTTGCTGCGCAACCTGCTCGGGGATACCCCTCGCCGCACGCCACGCTGGCGCTGACCGAGCGGGGGATACCCCCTACGGGGTGCTCGGTAGGATATGCGCAGCATATCCGTCAGCAGCCCCTGTGGCGTGCGGAAGACCGATTTTTCCATCCCTTCTCCAATCCGATACTTTTTAAAAGGCACTCTCCTTCCTCCTCCGCATGCAATTCACCACTACCAAAGACATCCCCATCAGCGAGCGGATGATCGACCAGGTTATCGGGCAGGAGACTGCAGTGGCTATCATGAAGAAGGCGGCCCAGCAGCGGAGGCACGTCCTGCTGATCGGGGAGCCGGGCACGGGAAAGAGCATGCTGGGGCTTGCCCTGGCAGATCTGCTGCCCAAGGAGAAGCTGGTGGACATCGTCGCCTTCCCCAATCCCAACGACGAGAACCAGCCGGCGATCAAGCAGGTGCAGGCTGGCCAGGGCAGGGAGCTGGTGGCCAAGGCAAAGCTGCAGTCCGTCACCATGTTCAAGAACCAGGGGATCATCGTCTTTGCCCTGATCTTGCTCACCATGTTCATCCCCGGATGGGTCTTTTCCTATTACTCATCGCGCTATGACGCGACCACCGCGGCCATCATCTTTGCAGCGGTGCTGATGAGCAGCATTGTCGTCCTGGGGATGTTCGTGCTGTTCCTGAACATGAACAAGCGGATGCAGCAGAAGGCGCTGGTCCCCCGGGTCATCGTGGACAACTACAACCGGAAGGAGCAGCTCTTCTTTGACGCGACCGGCGCGCATGCCGGAGCGCTGCTCGGCGACATCCTGCACGACCCCTTCCAGACCGGCGGGCTGGGGACTCCGGCGCATGAGCGGGTGGTGGCCGGCATGATCCACAAGGCGAACCTCGGGGTGCTGTTCATCGACGAGATTGCCACCCTGCAGCCGCATACCCAGCAGGAGCTGCTCACCGCGCTGCAGGAGGGGAAATACGCCATCACCGGCCAGAGCGAGCGGAGCGCAGGGGCCATGGTGCGGACCGAGCCTGTACCCTGCAAGTTCATCATGGTGGCAGCAGGCAATTTCGAGACCGTCAAGCACATGCATCCGGCTTTACGGAGCAGGATCAGGGGATACGGCTATGAGGTGTACATGAAGGACACCATGCCTGACACCCCTGAAAACCGGGACAAGCTTGCTGTTTTTGTGGCGCAGGAGGTCGTGAAGGAGAACAAGATACCCCACTTCATCAAGGCAGCCGTGGATGATATCATCACCCAGGCGCGGCGGATGGCGGACCGGAAGGGCCACCTGACCTTGCGCCTGCGGGAGATCGGCGGGATCATCCGGGCGGCAGGGGACATCGCTGTCGAGCAGAAAGCGGAATTTGTGGAGCCGAAGCATATCCATGCCGCGCTGCAGATCGCCCGGACACTCGAGCAGCAGATGGCAGACAAGTACATCGAGCAGAAGAAGGAATACCAGGTGTTCGTCACCAAGGGAAAGGCAGTTGGGCGGGTGAACGGGCTGGCGGTGATCGGCGCCACTCCCCCATTTTCCGGCATCATCCTGGCCATCGAGAGCCAGGTCACCCCCGGCGGGCAGGAGAGCGAGATCATCGCGACCGGAAAGCTGGGCGACATCGCGAAGGAGGCGATCAAGAACGTGTCTGCGATCATCAAGAAATACTTTGGCGAGGACATCAAGGAGACCAAGGACATCCATGTCCAGTTCCTCCAGAGCTATGAGGGGGTGGAGGGAGATTCTGCTTCGGTGGCAGTCGCAACCTCGATCATCTCCGCGTTCAAGAACATCCCGGTGAAACAGGACTATGCCATGACCGGGAGCCTGTCTGTCCGGGGAGAGGTATTGCCGATCGGCGGGGTGAGCGCGAAAGTGGAGGCTGCGATTGAGGCGGGAATAACTCATGTCATCGTCCCGAAATCCAACGTGAAGGACATCATCGTTGATGCGAAGAAGCTGAAACAGGTGGAGATCATCCCGGTAGAGACGATCGCAGAGGTATTGCGGGAAGCGCTGTTCTGGAAGGGGAAGGAGAGCATCCTGAGGAAGATCGCTGAGGCAGAGGATTAGGTAATGTTATCCTAACTCTAAATCATGCATGATATTTTCTATGACTCTTTCAACTCCATCATATTTTTCTTCACCAATGTCCCCATATTTCCCTAATTTTTTCTTGCATCTCTTCTTTGCCAGATCCTTCATCCTTTGTATGTCCGCATCATTCCAGTTTCCCTGAGACAGCTCAAAGCTCAGGTCACTATACGTATCTGCCTCTTGGCCCAGATGAACGACGGATTCCTGCTTGTTGGTCATTTTTATCAATATCTCATGCGCTGCCCGCAAGCCGATGAATGCTGCCAGATTCTCAAGCTGCTCTTTTTTGCTCATCTTTTAAGCCCTCCATCAGCCCGTTATACAGGTGTTCCAAATACTTCAGGGCAATATCCCGCTGTAATACATCGCTTTTATCTTCTATTAAGCTTTTTGCTGTTGATTTGCCGATGTTATCTTCAATGGTCTTTATTATCCGTTTATTATCAATGATCCCTTTCAGAAACAGTTTAATAGACAAGCAATTCCGTAGCGCGTTGTATACATACCTTGGCCTTATCTTGCGCCCTAACTCCAGGACATACTCTGTTTCCAATAATTTTCTGTAAAGATATGTCCTATCAATGATTATCTTCCCCGTGAGCGCAATATCCCCATAAATCAGCTTATGGTCCTCTAACTCGGTCTGTAACAATGGGCTATACGGGAACATGTTCCTTAGCTCTCCATAATCTACCAGACTAATATCTGTCCGTATACCAATACTCTGCTCTATATTTGCCTCCAGCCTCCGCTTTTCAGCCAGACTTTTCCATAGCTTTTTACGGACAACGATCATGATGTCAATGTCCCGGTAATCGGTGTGGCCGTTCCGTACATACGAGCCGAACAGGATTATCGCCTGAACATTTTTAATATTATTACCTACTGATTTTACAATCTTTTCCATCAATAACCGGTCATTCCGCTCATACTTCTTTCTCCGGTACCCCAGCAGAGACAAGAGCCCCGCAGAGGCTGCAAACTCAGCTGACATCAGCTTTGGCCTTACCGACCTGCTGAGATAATTGCTCTCCGTTTGGGTGATATGCTTATTATCCAATCTTTTTAAGACTGCCTCGATCTCCTTATTGCTCAAGATCGGCTCGAGCCTTATTCTGAGTTCTCGTTTTATCATATAACTATTATAATAGTTATATCATATATAAGCCTTTCGGTTATACACCTGATGAGGCCAAGAAAACAGAATGGTTGTATTGACGTGTCGGAAATCGCCTTGCGCACGCCAGCCATGCTTCAGCTTGGGGCAAGCAAGCGATTTCCGAGCATGCTCAAGAACACGCCCCGGGCTCATCAGAAATGCAAGGCATTTCTGAGTGTGCTCAGAAATCATAGATTTCTGACATTAGCCCGGCGGTTCTTGACAGAAGGGGAATGCGCCGGGGAGTGACATAGAGCTTTGCCCATGCGCCGAAGTAGCGTGCTGATCTTTCCATTTATCTCCACCTTACTTCCACGTCATCCGTCCGCTCCCTTGGCCGGATGTCCATGCTGTCCGGGCTGGCTTGGATCCCTGCCTGGAACTGCAGCAGCCCGGTCCAGGCGATCATCGCGCCGTTGTCCACGAGAAACTCGTTGGGGACGGTGAACATCCTGAAATTGTTTGCCTTGCACATCAGCTCCGCCATCTCCCGCAGGCGGGTGTTGCAGCAGACGCCGCCGCCCAGGACCAGCTCCCTCTTCTGGCAATGGTGCATCGCCCGTTCCGCAACTTCCATCAGCATGGCAAAGACCGTCTCCTGGGCGGAGAACGCGAGATCCTCCTGCGTGTATTTTTTTGCATGCACCTTCTGCTGGAGGTTGGTGAGCAGGCCGCCGACCGCGATGTCCATGCCTTTTACGGTGTAGGGCAATTCGATGTACTCTTTTCCCTGCTTTGCCAGGGCATCGATTTTCGGGCCGCCGGGAAAGCCCAACCCCAATATCCTGGCGAACTTGTCCAGGAAATTCCCTACTCCATTGTCCAATGTCTCCCCGACGATGCGGTACTTGCCGCCGTCATAGGCGATGATCTGGGTGTTGGCGCCGGAGACGTAGAGGAGGACAGGATCATTTGCCCTGCTCAGCGCCCTGCCTATCTCGAGATGCGCGATGCAATGGTTCACGCCGACCAGGGGCTTTTTGTATTCTCTTGCCAGCTCCTTCGCCTTCTCCATGCCTACCACCAGGCAGGGCGGCAGCCCGGGACCCTGGGAGACGGCGATGACGCCGATATCCTCCATCGTGAGGCCTGCCTTGGCGAGGGCTTCCGCAACCAGCCTGTCCTTCACCTGGAGATGGTGCTGCTTGGCGTCATCCGGCTTGATGCCGCCGGCTTCGGTGGTGTAGCTGTCCTTGACATTGGCAAGCACATGCTTTTTATCGTCCACGATGCCCACGCCGAAGGTGTGGGCGGTGGACTCGATGGCGAGGGAGAGCATAGGCACCATAATTCTTCCTGTTCTTATAAACATTTGCAGGGAAACATTTAATAATACGCATTTCTTTACTCACGATATGCCCCTTACCCTCACCTCCACCCTCACCCTCAACAACGGCGTCCAGATCCCTGTCCTGGGCTTCGGCACCTGGAAGCTTTCCGGGAATGAAGCAAAGGAGGCGGTGCTGCATGCGCTCCAGGCGGGATACCGGCATATTGATACTGCCGCCATCTACGGGAATGAGCAGGAAGTCGGGGAGGCGATCCGGGAGAGCGGGATACCCCGGAAGGATATTTTTATTACTACAAAACTCTGGAATGACGACCATGACCATATCGAGGAGGCGTTCCAGAAGAGCCTGCAGCGGCTGGGCGTGGATTATGTTGACCTCTACCTGATGCACTGGCCGGTGGAGCACCGGAGAGTGATGAGCTGGAAGGTGATGGAAAAGCTGTACAGCCAGAAGAAGTGCCGGGCGATCGGGGTGAGCAACTTCACCATCAGGCACCTGCAGGAGCTGCTTGCGCAGGCAAAGGTTGTTCCGGCAGTCAACCAGTTCGAGCTCAGCCCGTACCTCTCCCAGCCCGAGCTGGTGCAGTTCTGCAAGGGAAAAGGGATCGCTGTCGAGGCATACAGCCCGCTGACCAGGGGAAGGAAGCTGGCTGATCCGAAGCTGGTGGCGATCGCGCAGAAATACGGGAAGACGCCGGCGCAGATCCTCATCCGGTGGCCCCTGCAGCACGGCCTGGTGGTGCTCCCCAAGTCAGCGACGCCTGAGCGCATCAATGAGAACGCGGACGTGTTCGGCTTTGAGATCTCCAAAGAGGACATGAAGAAGCTGGATGCGTTCAATGAGAACTTCCGGGTCTGCTGGGATCCGACGAAGATGGCGTGAGAAATTAACAAATTAAAATGACCGCTATTGAATTGTTTGGTTTAAGTTTACCTTTTTATGTAGTTGTGATTTCATTATTTTCATACCTTGTATGGTCAAAATTTTTGAAGAAGAATAAACTACAACCAGAGAATATTATTGATTTGTTTGATATACTTCTTATATTTGTTTTTACCTTAATTTCATTTTTAGGTGTCACATTTTTAATCTTAATCACAGTTAGTTTTCTTAATTTAGATATTAACCTTTCAAATATATGGAGAGTTACAACTCAATACTTTATTCCTATAATAACCATCTTTCTTCTGTTGTTATTTCTTACTTCTTACAGAAATAAATCCGCATCCAGAATGGACCTTAAAAATCATTTTATGCACATTATTGTTATCTACCTTCTATTATTCAGCGTTCTTATCGGCCTTTACATATTAATACTCTCTACAGCTTTACGTTACGTGCTTTGGGAAATGTTCTTTTTAGTACCAGTTACACTAATCTTAATAGCATTCTCTTATACTCTTATAAACAGAGTATTATTCAGAGTAAATCTGAGAAGAGAGCTGAAAAAACGAAAATATTGGGAGTCAGTTGCGATATTGATATTCGTTGTTATAATGCTTGGTCTACTTGTAATACCGCGTATAGACTACCCTAAAGAACCAATTTTTGTAAGCTATGAAATTTATCCAACCTTCTCTAATCTAGAATGGACATTTGTCAAAATCAATGCGCCAATCCAAATAAACACATTAGGTTATTTCGGTTCTTTTATTCGACTAATACCTATTCGTTACGGTCTTTATAATATTGAAGTTGATAGTAATATCGGTAACCAGAATTTCCGACTACTGACAAATAGTTCAAAGAGTAATATCCCCCAAATACTCATAAATAGTTTCGCCGAAGCAAGAGAATATAATAGTAAACCTGATAAGCAGCATATCTTTACAAATCTGGTACTGGACGAGACCAGGAAACTAATTACCTTAAAATATGATAATGACATCAATAAAGAGGAATTAAATGCCATCATATTAGAAGGCTACGTCAACAAGGCTCGATTGCAAGTTCACTCATAATTAGAAAGATTTAAGGGGCTTTCGCCCCCATCTGTCTCTCAAGATGGGGGTGGTTGGAGCCCCTTCAATGCGTAAAAGGACTTACGACCAAGACCTTAATAAAGTTGTCGGAAAGACATTCAAGTTTTTGCGAAACCACGGCGTACCAAGGCACTGGAGCAAGACAAAAAACGAGAAGTATGATGTGCATTTGATGATTGTCCTTTACGTACTGTTTTGCATGGCTGATAAAAGCTATAAGCGCTTTAGGCAGCTCGTGAAGTCATGCCCTCCATTAAGCCTTAAGCTTAAGATTTTTCCTGATTCTTCGACGCTATGGAGAGCGTGGCGACGCATTCCGCCGCGCTTTTACCGCATGCTTGTGCAGCTCAGCGGCAAGGGTGGAAGGGACAAGTGCATAGCACTTGACCCCACCCATTTCCAGATCAGCAGGCCTAGTGTTGCTTACTGCAAGCGCACAAAAAGAAAGCTGGAAAGAGAGCCAAACAGAAAAGTCACCATCGCTACCGGAACCAGGAGCCTGAGAATTGTCGACGCTGTGATATTCAAATATCACAAAAGGAATGGTCTCGATGACTTGGACAAAATCCTAGGAGGCTGGGTTAAGGGAAAGACTGTTGTTGCAGACACAGAATTTGATGCGGAAGACAGATTCCATCAGAAAGTGATTGCATTAGGTGGCAAAGGGGTCGCTCCTTTGAGGCATAAAGACATTCCAGTATGGGGGACAAACGGGTCGCGACGCAAACAATTGCGTCGGAAATGGCCTGGGAGAAGCTATCACCGGAGGCCGTTGACAGAGACAGCCAACAGCATGCTCAAGAGGGGAATGGGAGAGACTTTGCGGGGAAAGACCGTCGGGCAGCAGGCAAGGCACTTCTACATGAAGTGCTTTACACATAATATACTCATGAGGTGTTAAAGATGGAACTTGCAATCGAGCC
>DATDVW010000068.1:0-4526 GCA_035289865.1 Candidatus Nanoarchaeia archaeon | reverse complement strand
CCACTTTTTTGTCCGTCATCGTCGTTAGATCTGCCTGGGCACCATCAGCCTCCATTCCTTGACATGCCTGCTCAGCCCGACCTTCTCCTGGTCCAGGTAATACGTCTTTTTGGTGAGCATCTTGCGCAGCCGCTCCCCCAGCCATTCAGGAGTATGCAGCTCGCGCTGTAGGCTCTCCAGCACGAATCCCGCCTTGGCTGCCAGGCTCACCTCATCGATCTTGCGGATATACTGGTAGATGACCTCAAAATTCAGCGGCGCAAGCTTCGGCAGGGCAACAAACAGCTCCTGCATCCCCTTGGTATGACTGATCGTCCGCAGGCAGTCCACTGCTGTCCTTTCCTTGTCGCTCACCAGGATCCGCTGCCCATGGTGCTCCATCTCCTGGAACCCGAAGAAATGCTTGCTCTGCACGCAGAGGTAGCTCTTTCCCTTATGGTGCAGGTGCGGGATCCGCTGGGGTGCGGTGATATACACCGTGCTGAACTGGGCATCTGCAGCCCCGTGCAGCTCTAATGCCGTATGGTGCGACAGGAAATACCGCTTGCTCATCCGCGAGGCCACGATATACTTGTCCGGCAGGTGCTGCTGCCCGACATCAGGGGTCTGCTCAAAGGGGATGACTGAGTACAGCCCGCCCTTGATCCGCTGGCTGTACCCCTTTTTTGCCAGTCCGCGGGCAGTGGCAATGGCTGTCCGGTAATTCCCGAGCACCCCTCTTGCCTCATCCAGGGTGAATATCTGCTGCTGGTAGAAATTCCGGTATACCTTCTGCTCGCTCGGCGTTAAGGTCATTACAGGACGATAGCAAGTACTGCCTTTTATAAACTTTTTCCTTTTATGGAGTAATGCTATCCATACGTATCAGCTATACCCCTGTACCTACTGATTTATTGAGGTAATACAGTAAGATAACAACAGTTAACCAGCGTTTTATACGCTATTAACAGACTTATAATAATATAAAAGTAAGAATCATCATTATACTGCGTAGAACATTATTAAAAAACGTTTTATAACAATAAATAAGTAATAATAGAAAATGTTACACCAAATATATATCTTTTAACTATAATAAGACAATTTATATGAATAATAAAGTAATATATAACCGGATAATCATCAGATAGTAAGATAATATTATCAATATAATGTAAAAAATAGTTAAAAAGAATACTTATTACAAAAATAGAGTAAAGAATAATCTATCATTACCAATAAAAAGAAATAAATGGTCAAATAGCAACATTATCAACCTATGGACAGTCGTCTGGATCAACACCATCATCCGGAATATCAGACCTGTCCTCCACGGCAAACGGAAAGGAAAACGGCAGCCCATCGACCAGAGACCGGGCGTCTTCTACCAGAATCACGTAATTTTCACCAGGATCCCCGCAATTTATGTGAATATTTATTCCCCCTTCCCGCTCGACATTCTGTGGATAAAATCTGAGCTCAATCACCTCCCGCAGCACGATCTCCGATGCCAGCTCATGCACCTTTTTCAGCCGGACTTGGGGGTTGATGGCGTACCGCACCACCTCAGTCCGCCGTTCACCGCCATCATCAATGCTCACCGGATACTCCGCAGCCACGATCAGGTCGCTCTCTCCCATGCGGATGCGCACCGTGGGATTCCCGACCGTGACCTCGCTCCCGGCGCCGGCAGCCTCGGCAATCCGGCACTGGATCAGCTGCTGCTCCACATACTCCTCCAGGTAATTCTGGATATTATGGAAACTGTCCGCATAGGTCATGCAGCTCCACGGCGCTCCCTCCAGGTCCCAATAATGCAGCGAATACTTGTATGGATTGCAGAGCGGCACCAGCAGGGAGCGCACTACACTCTCATCCTCTGGCCTGCCGAAATGATTGCCGTACTGGTCTGGATAATCGCCGATATTATTCTTGATGCCGTACCGGACATGGTTCTGGTTGTCCACGAATGCCTCTCCCTTCGTCGGATCACCGGTTTTCCCCGGCATATCCTCAGCATAGATAGTGCCTTGCCTCCTCAGCAAATCCAACCCGCCTACTGCAGCATCCTGCAGGCAGGTGGAGACATACGCCTGCACCTGCTGCCCGGCAAATGCGGGAAGCATATCCTGCCCGGCCTCCCTTCTGCCTGCCAGCAGGATCAGCAGCGCCCCGGCGATGAGAAGCCCCACGATGATGAATACGGTGATCTGCCCTCTTTTGCCCATTATCCCCTGCCGCGGGATTCCAGATATTTTAAGCTTTGCTTTGCCTCCTGCGGATGCATCCCCAGGCTGATCCCGAAAGACATCAGGTCATGGCAGGCGCGCATCTCGCCAGGAGAGCGGGCGAACGATCCCAGCACCATCGCTACCCGGTACTTCCTGCACAGCCGGATGTTCTGCATCATCCTGCCCATCAGCCTGCTCCGCTCCACGTCATCCGCCCGCAGCACGCTCCCAAAATCAAAGCCAACCGCAACCTGGTTCTTTGCCGCCAGCGTGCAGAGCACCTGGTCCAGGCCGGAATTCCGCGAGTGCATGAAATCCTTGGGCTGCTGCTCCAGGCCGAAGATGAGATCAGGCCGGGCTTTCTCGATTGCGAACCGGTCCTCCGCAGAATGCATGACCAGCACCAGCGCTCCCGCGCGCCGGGATTTCATCACATCCTTGGGGCTGCACAGCACGGCCGGGACAACACCATCTTCCCGCTGCCCGCCCACAGCAGCAATGTCCTGGAACCCCAGCCTGCGCGCCGCCGCAAGGAAAGCAGACGGGTTCCCCCCGGGAAACACCACATCAATCATGCCGGGACTATCGCCGCCTCTGTTTTAAATGTTTCCGTTTCTGCCGCTGCGCAAACCGGGCATAATAATAGATCACGATGATGATCAAGACAATTCCCAGGAAGAACAGGGCAGTGTTCGCGCCCTGCGCCCGCTGGATACGGACCGGCGCCTCAAGCAGGGGATTTGTCCCGACCGTTCCTGCGAGACCGAGCGTCTCCCGCTCCACCTTGCTCATGTCGCTGATGAACGGGCAGCTGTCCGCCGCGTCGCACACCCCATAGCTCTCCTGGTAGAACAGGCAGCAGACCTGGTCCGGCCTGCAGTCCTGGTTCACCCGGCAGGAATCCTTCCAGTCGAAGATCAGCATCCCGGTAAGCCCGTCACGGAAGAAGAGCATGCCGAGCACGATCAGCACGCCAGCGATGACCAGCATAGTATTCCGCTGCATGGGCCATCCTCGGGAAAAGATATTATATAAACGTATCGGTTGCGAAATGACGCCATAAGACAAGGAAAAGAGCGCCGCCGCCCGGCGGTGTGTCAAAAACTGCGGTTTTTGAGCATACTCTGAAGTGCCTCGTATTTCCGATACGTCGCTTCGCTCGCTCGGATGAGCCATCCTCGCAGGAAGAGAGGAATAGAAGACAGCACATCCCTGCTAAACTATAAAAATAACAGGCATATTCTTCCCCCCTATGACATCCCTCATCGCCTGCCTGGGCGCGGACCACCATCCCCATCTCCGGCGCCTGATCGCCGAGCAGCAGTGGGAGCAGGTTTATCTCATAGCCGCTGCCCCGATGGAGTTCGCTGCAGAGAAACCGCTCAGCATCCTGGTGGTGAGTCCCGCCCAGCCCGTCCAGGAATACATCGCCGAGCTGCTCTCCAGGCTCCAGGGGAAGATACCGGGCTTTGAGGTCGCCCTCAATCTCGTCTCGGGCAGCGGAAAGGAGCACATGGGGATTGTCGCCGCCTGCCTGAAGCTGGGCCTGGGCATCCGCCTGGTGGCGGTCACCCGGGAGGGGATCAGCGAGCTGTCATGACAATCTTTTTATACTCTGCCGTTCCCATGCGTCCTATGGAGACGTTCCGTGACGCGATCGCATACCCCTTCGGGCGTTTCAGCAGGCTGTTCTACTGGCTGTGGATACTTGTTCCGATTGTCGGCGCGCTTGCCTTCGTTGGCTATGAGGTCCGCATGATACGCACCCTGCTCAAGGGAAACCGGAAGGAGGCGCCTGCTTTCGGCCCGTTCTGGGAAAATGCAAAGGTCGGCCTTTTTTTTCTGGTCTTTGCCCTGCTCTACTCCCTGCTGCTCGGGCTGATATCCATCATCCCCTTCATCGGCAAACTCCTCTACATCATCGGCTTTTTTATCATTCCGGTGCTGATGGTCCAGTGCGCGACCGGAGCAGGCTTTACGCACATGCTTAAGCAGGGATTCCGGATTGACCGGGGAGCAGATCTCATCTTCAAGCATATCGGGATGTATCTCCTGACTGTCCTGAAAATCATCGCAGTGGTTGTATTGGCAGTTATCGCATCCCTTCCACTTATTACTCTGATCATCACCTACCCTGCCTACCGTTACGCCTTCTGGTACCTGGTCACCGGCTTCTGGCGCGCTGCCCAGCGCAAGTAACCATGCCGCGCATCGCCGTCGTTGAGGAGGATAAGTGCCATCCGGACAAGTGCGGGAACTATCTCTGCATCAGGCTCTGCCCGGTCAACAGGACAGGCACCGAGTGCATCGTCCAGG
>DATDVW010000067.1:0-4055 GCA_035289865.1 Candidatus Nanoarchaeia archaeon | reverse complement strand
AACAGCATGCTCAAGAGGGGAATGGGAGAGACTTTGCGGGGAAAGACCGTCGGGCAGCAGGCAAGGCACTTCTACATGAAGTGCTTTACACATAATATACTCATGAGGTGTTAAAGATGGAACTTGCAATCAAGCCGGTTTTGCGAATGTTTATAAACGATATCGTCCCACATCCTGCCATGAAGCCGCTCATCAGGATCCTCGATGCGGTCGCCGCTTCTCTCGCGCCGGATGAGAGCATCCTTGCAGAAGTCGATGGGTTTGTCCGGCGGCTCAACGCCAGGATCAGGAAAGCGAAGCTGCAGGCAGAGGCCATGGCCGGCGGCTCGGTCGCGAAAGGCACGTTCCTCAAGGGCGATTATGATGTGGACATCTTTGTCCGGTTTGAGCAGCAGTACCTGGACCAGGACCTCTCCGCGCTTCTCGCCAGGCTGCTGGAGCCCTGGAAGCCGGAGCGCATCCACGGCTCGCGGGATTATTTCCAGATCCGGAACGAGCTGGTGTTTGAGGTCGTCCCGGTCCTGAAGGTGGAGCATCCCAGCCAGGCGGTGAATGTCACCGACATGTCCCCCCTGCATGTCTCCTGGGTGCTGCAGCATAAGAAGCACCGGGAAGGCATCCGCCTGGCAAAGGCCTTCTGCAAGGCAGCCCATGCCTACGGCGCCGAGTCCTATATCAAGGGATTCTCCGGACACGTCCTGGACATCCTCGTGATCTACTACAAAGGATTCATCCCCCTGCTCCGCGCCAGCCTGAAATGGAAGCGGCAGGAGGTCGTTGATATCAACAAGGCGCATGGAGGGAAGGCGCTCCAGAGGCTCAACCGGGCGAAGATATCCCCGCTGATAGTCATCGATCCCCTGCTGCCGGAGCGGAATGCCGCGGCAGCGCTCTCGCAGGAGAAGATCGCCCTGTTCCAGGCAGCGGCCAGGGGTTTTCTCAGGAAGCCGGATGTGGAATATTTCACCACAAAAGAGCTTACTATCGGGGATGTCAGGGAGAAGGCAAGGGACAGGAAACTGCTGATCCTGCAGGTCGCCCCCAAGAAAGGGAAGAGGGATGTGGTCGGCAGCAAGCTCCTCAAGGCGTTTGAGCATGTCCGGATCCATCTCCTGAACAACGATTTCACGCTGCTGGACGCCGGCTGGAGCTGGGGCAAGGAGACGTTCTTCTACTATATCCTGAAGAAAGAGACATTGCCGCAGGAAGAGGAGCGGATCGGGCCTCCGGTCCGCCTCAAAAAGAATGCCGAGGAATTCCGGGCGAAGTACCAAAAGACATTTGTCCGGGGGAGCAGGATATTTGCCAAGATGCGGCGGAAATACCGCCGGCCAGAGGAGCTGCTCCGGGACATGTGCGATGATCCTTACGTGAAAGGGAAGCTGCGGCAGGCCAGGCTGCTCCAGGTGAGATAGATGCGCATGCTCCGGCAGCTGCACTTTTACACCTTCGGCCTGCTCCGCAGGCTGTATGAGTATGTCCTCTCCTGGGCGCACAAGAGGTATGCAACCGCTGCCCTATTTGTACTGGCATTTATCGAATCCTCTTTCTTTCCCATCCCCCCTGATGTCCTGCAGATCGCGCTCTCGGTCAGCAGGCCGAAGCGGGCGTTCTTCTATGCTTCAGTAGCCCTGGTCGGCTCCGTCCTGGGCGCGATATTCGGCTATATCATCGGGATGTTCTTCTATGAGACCGTCGGGAAGGGCATCATCGCTGGCCTGGGGTATGAGGCGTATTTTGCAGAAGCAGGGGCGCTCTATAACCAGTATGCGGTGCTTGCAGTCCTGATCGCAGCCATATCCCCCATCCCGTACAAGGTGTTCACCATCGCTGCCGGCGTGTTCCAGATCAGCCTGCTTCCCTTCATCGGTGCGTCTGTCGTCGGGAGGGGAGCGCGGTTTTTCACTGAGGCGGCGCTGATCTATTTCTTCGGGCCGAGGATCCAGGTGTTCATTGACCGGTACTTCAATGCCCTGGCGATACTCGCCGCCCTGCTGCTGGTCGGCGGGTTCGTCCTGGTCAGGTATCTTGCCTAACGGCTCATGATCCGGGGATATTTGGCGATGCTCCAGTCCAGCGCCAGAGGGAAGAGGAACGTCGTCACCAGGGTCATCACCACGATCGCGGAATAGACGCCCGCCGGGATCATCCCGAAGCGCAGCGCAAGCAGCGCAATCACCAGCTCCACCGCCCCCCTGCTGTTCAGCCCCCACCCGACCAAGTGGAGCTGCTGCCAGCTGAGCTTGGTGAACGGCTTTGCCACCAGCGCGCCGAGCAGCTTTCCTGCGGTGCCGGTGAGCAGGATGGCGAGCGCCAGCGGCCAGCTCACGCTCAGCGCGGAAAAGTCGAACTGCAGCCCGGTCTCGATGAAGAAGAACGGCACCACAAAGGAGAGCGCCATCACCTCAAAATGGTGCTGGATGAGCTGCTCCTCGCTGTGGCGCAGGCTCAGCTGCACGATGATGCCCGCGATGAATGCAGTCACCAGGGCGCCGGTGATGGTGCCCGAGACCAGCTTCCCGAAGACCGCGAAGAGCAGGGCGATAAGCAAAGTGGTGGTGAAGAGCGAGACTTCCCTGGTCTGCTTCCGCTCATGCTCCTCAAAGACGATGATCCGGTGGAGATACTTGAAGGTCAGCCAGATGACCGCAATGAACGCAAGGAAGAGCCAGGGCGAGGCAACGGGCGTGAAGACGTGCTTGCCCAGCAGGAATGCAGCGGCAAGGAATGCGGCGATCCCCAGCATATCATCCAGTATCCCGGTCCCCACCATGATGCTGCCCAGCCGGGTGTGCAGCTTGCCAATCTCCAGGAGGTCGCGCTCTTTCGTCCCCTCAGAGGTGATGCTCAGGGCGATCCCGGTGACCAGCGCGGTGATGGTGGAGAAGTTCAGCGACTTCATCAGCAGGAAGCCGAGCAGGAACGGGACAGCCGCCCCGAAGATGCCGATGGCGATGACCTCCCGGGAACTGCCGTACAGCTGGTTCCATTTGATCTGCATCCCGGCAAGGAACATGAGAAAGATGATCCCCAGGTCGGCAAGCAGGGTGACAATCACCCCTGCGCCGCTTCCCAGGATGGCTGATTTCACCGCAGGGATGCTCAGGGCGATGCCGATGAGGATATACGAGAGCACCACCGGTATGCGAAAGGCATAGAACAGCTCGGTCAGCAGCAGGATGGCAAGAAAGACCAGCGTGAGCGCAAGCAGGATGTCCATAAGGCCTCTTTTTATGTTTAGACGGGGAAAGAAGTGTATTTAAGGGTTGCGAAAGGTTGGTTGGTGCGAAAGTCGGTGCGTATGCGTCTCTGCCTATGGGGACTGCTCCGCAGGATGTGCTCTCCGACCTGAGCGAAGCGAAGTGGAGGGGCATATTCGGGCTCCGCATACGCACGAATAAGAATTTCGCACCAACCCGGATAGGTTATTTCTTTTTTGTCCTGTCCTCAAAGAACTGCACATATCTCTTGCCCTGCGTGAACCCGTGCCGTTTGTAGAAGGTAAGGGTTCCCGCATTAAACGCAGGGGCATACAGCACAATATACCGCAGCCCCCGTGCGTCGCATGCCTTCCGGAAAGCGGCAAGCAGCAGCGTGCCGATGCCCTTCCCCCGCTGTTTCTTGTCCACAGCGAACAGCCCGAGATTCGCCAGGTTTCCCCGCATCTCCTCTCCCAGGATATAGCCGACGACCCTGCCTTTCTCGGCCGCGACAAAGAACAGCTTGGTATCGGTAAACTGGCGAAAATAACGCTCCGGGATATACGGCCCTGTGCCCGGCCGCAGCTCCTCGATCCTGCTCAATGCAGCGCAGCGCGCGCAGTCTGCAGGGGTTGCGGGGCGGATTTTTGGGAAGCTCATTGTTTCACCAGCCGCTTTCTCTTCTCTTGCTCAGGCGCATCCAGATAGTTCTCCGGGGATATCACTCTTCTCCTCGTTTTGCTTTCAAGCTTCATCCGGGCGGTCTTTGCGACGGTTCCGCCCTCCCTCGATGCTTTCCGGTGCTGAGGGAACGTCCGAGGATCATTCACCCGCTCAATCTCTGCCGTTGATGCT
>DATDVW010000066.1:0-5127 GCA_035289865.1 Candidatus Nanoarchaeia archaeon | reverse complement strand
GCATGAGCAGGGAACGGTTCAAGGTCATGCACAACGTCTTTGACGAGTTTACCAACCGGGCGCTGTTCACGCTGATCAGCGCAGGGCATTTTGACGGGCTGCAGAGCCCCATATCCATCGGCAAGGAGGCAAACATATTCTCGGCAAAGAAGGGCAGCGAAAGCGTGGTGGTGAAGATCTACCGCCTGGAGAGCTGCGACTTCAACCGGATGTATGATTATATCAAGTTCGATCCCCGGTACAGCACCGTGCACCCCAGCAAGCGGAAGATCATATTCGCCTGGGCGCAGCGCGAGTACCGCAACCTGCTGAAAGCGAGGGAAGGGGGCGTGCGGGTGCCGAAGCCGATCACGTTCCGGCACCATATCCTGGTGATGGAGCACATCGGGAAGCGGCAGCCTGCCCCGAAGCTGAAGGACGCCTGGCCCCAGGATGCCGAGGCTTTTCTCCAGGATATCGCCCTCCAGATGCGGAAGCTGCACCGCGCGGGGCTGGTGCATGCCGACCTGTCCGCGTTCAACATCCTCAACCATGAGGAGAGGCCGGTGATCATCGACCTGTCGCAATGCACCACACTGGAGGATTCGCGGGCCGCCGAGTATTTGCAAAGGGATATAAAGAACGTGGCAACTTTCTTCCAGAAGCGGGGGATTGCGGCAGCTGAAGCGGAATTGCGCGAGCGCATCATCCGGTGAGCAGATGGAATTTGCCTACGAACTCAAGATACCGAAAGCGCGGATACCCATGCTGGTCGGGAAGCGGGGAACGGTCAAGCGGCTGATCGAGCAGCGGACCAAGGCAAAGCTGCAGATCGACAGCAGCCAGGGTGACGTGCGCATCTCGAGCGACGACGGGCTGCATGTCTATGTCGCGCGGGAGGTGGTCACCGCCGTCGGCAGGGGATTCCATCCGGATACCGCCCTGAAGCTCACGGACATGGAAAGCAGCTTCATCGTCCTGCCGCTGCCGGAGAGCGGAAAAAAGAAATATTTATTAAGGATCAAGGGGAGGCTGATCGGCAGCGAGGGCAAGACCCGGCACATCATCGAGGAGATGACCGAGACGCACATCTCCGTGTACGGGAAGACGGTGGCGATCATCGGACAGCAGGAGCACGCCCTCGCCGCCCGGAAGGCGGTCGAGATGCTCCTGGAGGGAAGCCCGCATGCCCACGTCTACCGCTTCCTGGAGAAGAAGCGAAGGGAATTACGGCGGAACACCACACTATGGCAATAGCGCACGAGCTTGCAGCGCAGCAGCGGGAGATCTCTGTCTCTGAGTTTTTTGCGAAGAACCGGCACCTGCTGGGATTCGACAACAAGAAGAAGGCGCTGATGACCACCATCAAGGAGGCGGTGGACAACTCCCTGGACGCATGCGAAGAGGCGGACATCCTGCCGGAGATCTCCGTCGAGGTCATCGACATGGGGAATGAGCGGTTCCGCGTCATCGTCGAGGACAACGGCCCCGGCATCGTCAAGAAGCAGATCCCCAACATCTTCGCCAAGCTGCTCTACGGCAGCAAGTTCCACCGGATGCGGCAATCCCGCGGCCAGCAGGGGATCGGCATCTCGGCATCAGTGATGTATGCGCAGCTCACCACCGGGAGGAGCGCGAAGATCACCTCCAAGATCGGGCCGAAAGACCAGGCGCATTATTACGAGCTGCATGTCAACGTGCAGAAGAACATCCCGGAGATCGTGAAAGAGGACGTGGTGGAATGGAAGAAGGAGCACGGCACCAGGATCGAGCTGGACATCGAGGCGAACTATGCCGGGGGGAACCAGAGCGTCGATGAATACCTCAAGGAGACCGCCATCGCAAACCCCTCCTGCACCATCATCTACACCAATCCCAAGGCAGAGCAGTCCATATTCCCCCGGGTGAGCAGCGAGCTGCCGCGGAAGCCCAAGGAGATCAAGCCGCATCCCTATGGGGTGGAGCTCGGCGTCCTGATGAACATGCTCCGGTTCTGCGAGGAGAGAACGATCCAGTCGTTTTTGACGAATGAGTTCAGCAAGGTGGGCAGCGGGGCTGCCCAGCAGATCCTGGAGAACGCCGCCATCCCTCCCCAGACCAAGCCGAGAGAGATGAGCCGGGAGATGGTCGAGCGGCTGGTGGAGGGCATCAAGAAGACCAGGATCCAGAACCCGCCGACAGACTGCCTCAGCCCCATCGGCCAGGAGCTGGTGGAGAAGGGGCTGCAGAAGGAGATCAGCGCGGAATTCTACGCCAGCGTCACCCGGTCTCCGGCAGTGTACCGGGGGAACCCCTTCCAGATCGAGGTAGGGATCGCCTACGGGGGGAACCATCCCCTGGACCAGCCCATCCGGATCATGCGGTTCGCCAACAGGGTGCCGCTGCTCTACCAGCAGAGCGCCTGCGCCATCACCAGAAGCATCATCCAGACCAGCTGGAGGGGATACGGGCTGGAGCAGAGCCAGGGGGCCATCCCCAGCGGGCCGTGCACGATCATGGTGCACATGGCCAGCGTGTGGGTGCCGTTCACCTCGGAAAGCAAGGAGGCGATCGCCCATTACCCGGAGATCATCAAGGAGATCAAGCTGGCGGTGCAGGAGGCGGGAAGGAGGCTGAGCATCTACGTCAACAAGAAGAAGAGGGTAGCGGAGCAGCAGGAGCGGGTGAACATCTTCGAGAACTACATACCCGAAGTTGCGGATGCGCTTGCCCGGATCAGCGGCGCGGGAAAAGAGAAGATCATCGCTGCGATGCGGAAGATGCTCGAGAAGAACAAGGAGTACATCCAGGCCCACCAGGAGGCCCACCGCGTGGAGGCCAGGGAGGAGGAAGAGCCTGCGAAGGCCGGCGGATTTGACGATGAATAAAAAACCAAAACAGGCGCTGGAGGATTTCGGCAAGGATCTCGTGAAAGAGGTGCTGGCGAACCGGCAGCCGCGGATGGTCGTGCCGATCCGGGCGCTCTCCAACGTCACGTTCAACAAGAAGACAGAGACCCTGCAGCTCGGGGGGAGATCCGCAGAGCGGAATTTCTTCAATGTCGCGCACGCCAAGAAGTTCCTGCAGACCCTGGAGGTCGCCGCGGCGAGCAAGAACCTGCTGGAAGAAGGGAAGCACGCCTCGCTCCGAGACGTGTTCTACATGGTCAAAAGGACCATCCCCAACACCAAGACCAATATTGTCGACGAGCAGGCGGAGAGCGATGACGCCATCCAGGACCTGGAGCTGCTGACCGACCACAGCAGGGAGCAGCTGAACATCAATGCCAACAAGATGGGTTCGGTCGCCGGGCATGTGGTCATCACCGACAAAGGGGATGAGATCGACTGGAGCAGGATGGGCTCCGGCGGATGGAGCATCCCCTCGAATGTCGAGGAGATCACGTTCAAGAGGGTCCGGGCGAAGTATGTCATCTACATGGAGAAGGCAGCGGTGTGGGAACGGCTGCACGAGGACAAGTTCTGGGACAAGCAGAACTGCATCATCATGAGCTCGCAGGGGCAGACCACCAGAGGGATACGGAGGCTGCTGCAGCGGCTGTCGATCGAGCATCAGCTGCCCATCTATGTGCTGGCGGACTTCGATCCCTGGGGATTCTATATCTATTCGGTCCTGAAGTTCGGCTCGATCAACCTGGCGCACATGGCAGAGAGCATGACGCTCGGCACGGCGCGGTTCCTGGGGATAACCGCGGATGACATCGAGAACTACGGGCTGAAGAAACACCTCATCGCGTTCAAGGACGTCGATATGAAGCGGCTGGAGCAGTTGCAGAACTATGAGTGGTTCCGGGACAACAAGGAGTGGCAGCGGCAGTTCAAGCTCATGAAGTCTATGAAGGCAAAGGCGGAAATCCAGGCATTGAGCAGCAGGGGGATCAGCTTCATCACGGAGAAGTACCTGCCGGAGAAGATCAGGAAAGGGGAGTTTTTGGAGTGAATGGGCATAGAAAACCTTAAAAAGGGCTGAGCGGAAGGCATCCTTATGGCAATCATCGATGCACTGGCGGTGGCTGGCTCCAGCGTCCTGGGAGCGCTGCTCGGCTATTTCGGGGTGAAGTTCTGCTCCGGGGGGGCAGAGGGGCATAGAGGAAGAATGCCCTCGCTGCGATTCCGCCTGCGGCAGTACACCGTCCACCTGCACCACTGGCTGTTCTCTTCGCTCACCGGGGTCTGGCTGTTCCTGAACCGGGAGATCTTCAGCCTGCCGATATTCCTGTTCCTGTTCGGGGGAGCGGTGGGCATGACCTTCCAGGGCACCAAGTACAAGGACTGGAAACGGATCATCTTCAAGTGAAGGTTTATAAAGGAAACCAGCGGCATTCTTTCCATGAGCCTGTAGCTCAGCTTGGACAGAGCGCTGGCCTTCTAAGCCAGAGGTCGGGGGTTCAAATCCCCTCAGGCTCGTTTGATCCCCCGGAATACGATATTGTACATGCCTGCGTCAAAGCAGTTCAAGAAATTCTTCTCTGCTCAGGCCCGCCTGCCGGATGATTGCCCGTAATGTTCCCTTTGCTATTTCCTGATGATTGGGGATGGTCAATCTTCGGTGTGGCGCGGCTGTTTGCCGCAGGATAATGTGGCTTCCAGTCTGATGGTCAACAACAAAACCCGCTTTCTCCATGGCTCGTACCGCGTCTTTGCCAGAAATAATAGGCAATCTAGGCATGGATTTCCACTATTTCCTCGCTTATCGGCGGTGGAATGGGTTCGTTATGCTTTTTGAGGCTTTCGAGATATCCCTGTATCGCATCGGTGATGTTGCGTACTGTCTCTGCCCGCGTTTTGCCCTGGGAAACGCATCCGGGCAATGCCGGGCATTCCGCAACGAACATACCGTCCTCGTCCTGCTCAACAATGATGCGGAATTTCATCGTCATCTATGATTTTAGGTATACCCTCCTTTAAATATCTTACGCCAGCGGCAAGGCAGAGGAAGAGTGTGCAGGCGGAGGTCATGGAAATGGGCAGCCAACAGTTAGTTTTATAAAAGAGGCTCTACCATTTTCCCCCAAGCAGGAGTGGCTAAGCGGCTAAAGCGGCTGGCTGCAGACCAGCAGATCGAGGGTGGCGTCAAGCTCTGCTTGACGTCCTCGAATTCGAGTCCCTCCTCCTGCTTTTTTCATGGTCAAGAAACTGCTTATCGGGA
>DATDVW010000065.1:0-7728 GCA_035289865.1 Candidatus Nanoarchaeia archaeon | reverse complement strand
AGACGATAGGAGAAGGTTGCAGGTATCTAAGATTAATTGCCCTAAAGGGCACTTTCTGGCTAAAGCAGAAAGCAAAAGATATTGTAGAATTCAGAAAAATATTGAATCAGTTGGTTTTTGTTAAAAACGCAAAAGTTTAGCAATCCATACCTTTAAATATTGTCATGATCCCAATATGCCAAAACAGGTGATCCCCCATCCAGCTCAAGGCCAAGGACATGGACATCTCTTCCGGCGGCAGCTATATCGCCACCATGCAGGAGCAGGATGCAGCGCTCTTTGACCTCCATCATGGCGACCGGGTGAAGATCAGCCGCCGGGGAAGGTCAGTCATCGCTGTCCTGAACATCGCCGAGGGAAGAAAGGCGGTCTCTCCGGGCAGCATCGGCCTGTTCGAGGAGATCATCCGCGATCTGCGCGTCCGGGACGGCCAGCGGGTCTCCCTTTCCCTGGTCAAGAAGCCGGACTCGGTCTATTTCATCAAGCGGAAGATGGACGGCTTCATCCTCTCCCCGAAGGAGATCGACGCCATCATCCAGGACGTGGTGGAGAACCGCCTCAGCAGCATCGAGCTCGCCTATTTTGTCGCCGCCTCCTACATGAACGTGTTCACCTTCCGGGAGACGGTCGCCCTCACCCGGTCGCTCATCAGCCACGGCAAGACCATCCATTTCAACAGGTATCCGGTGGTGGACAAGCACTGCACCGGCGGCGTCGCCGGCAACCGCACCACCATGGTGATCGTCCCTATCCTTGCGGCAGCGGGCTTGACCGTCCCCAAGACATCATCCCGCTCCATCACCTCTCCCGCAGGCACCGCCGACGTGATGGAGGTGCTGGCGGATGTCTCGCTCTCCATCCCGCGGATCAGGCAGGTGGTCCGGAAGACCAACGCCTGCATGGTCTGGGGCGGCGCCCTGGGCCTGGCCCCGGCAGACGACCGGATTATACAGGTGGAGCATCCCCTGAGCATCGACGCAAAATCGCAGCTCATCTCGTCCATCCTCGCCAAGAAGAAGTCGGTTTCCGCTACCCACCTGCTGGTGGACATCCCCATCGGGAAGAACGCCAAGGTGGTGAGCAGGAAGCATGCCTATGACCTCAAGCGCCTCTTCACCAGGATATGCAGGCTGCTGGGCATCAAAGTGAAAGTGATTATCACCGACGGCAGCCAGCCGATAGGCAACGGCCTGGGCCCGGCATTGGAGGCGCGGGATGTGCTCTGGCTGCTGCAGAACGATTCCCGGGCACCGCAGGACCTGAAGAAGAAGAGCCTGGGCATGGCCGGGATGCTCCTGGAGATGGCGGGAAAATGCCGCCCCGGGAAGGGAAGGCAGCGCGCAGCGGAGATGCTGGAATCAGGGAAGGCGTACCAAAAGATGATGGAGATCATCCGCGCGCAGGGCGCAAGGATCGTGCATGCGGACCAGATACCGCTCGCCCCCTTCCGATGGCAATACCGCTCTCCCGTTTCAGGCAGGATCCGCGAGCTGCACAACAAGATCCTCTCCAAGACAGCGCGCATCGCCGGCGCCCCGCAGGACAAGGGGGCGGGAATCTACCTGGAAAAGCACGTCGGGGATGCGGTGAAGAAAGGGGAGCGGATATTCACGCTCTATTCCAACAGCAGGCAGCGCCTGCAGTACGCAGTCGAGTTCTTCAGGAAGTTTAATCAGGTTGCGGTGCGATAACGGATGCCGCAAATGGAAGATTTTAAATAGAAACGCCAGCCCGGCTACCCTCTGCCGACGTCGCATAACCTGGTATTGCGCTGGCCTTGAGCGGCAAATCGCGCCCAACACAGCCGGTTTCCGCAAGGATATCCCGGTTCGAATCCGGGCGTCGGCGTTCCGGAGAAATAAACCGAAAGCTTTATATACTGATTGTTGATTCTATATATAAACATTGTTGTTATCTATCCTATGCGTCGGGGGGTGCGTGGGACAAGAGAAGGGGGGTATTGCCATGCCAGAGCTTGTCAAAAAATGCCCGGAGTGCGGCGGAATCAACTTATTCTGGAACAAGGATAAAGGAGAGGTCATCTGCAAGGACTGCGGTTTGGTTGTCGAAGATAAGATGGTGGACTTCACGCAGGAATGGCGTGAGTTCGAGGACAGCGACGAGCAGAAGAACAGGAGGACCGGCGCTCCGATGACCTATACCCAGTTCGACCAGGGATTGGGCACCGAGGTCGGGCAGAAGGGGGATTTGTATACACTGGATGCAAAGGACAGAAACAAGTTCTTCCGGCTGCGGAAATGGCAGTACCGGATATCCACGGCAATCGAGCGGAACCTCAAGCTGGCCCTGGCAGAGCTGAAGCGGGTAAGCTCATATCTCAAGCTGCCGAAGTCCGTGGAAGAGGAATCTGCACGGATATACACATTAGCGGTCCAGCGCGGCCTCGTGAGGGGGCGGAGCATGGAAAGCGTCGTTGCCGGCGCGCTATACGCAGCCTGCCGCAGGCATGACGTGCCCCGGACGCTGGACGAGCTGAGCGAAGCGTCAGGAATTGAGAAGAAGGAGATCGGCCGCACCTATAGGTTTGTCACCAGAGAGCTCGGCATCACCATCCTGCCCTCAAACCCGGCGGATTATATCGCGCGGTTCGCATCAGCCCTGAAGCTGAGCCCGGAGACGCAGAGCAAGTCCATCGAGATACTGGAGCGGGCGCAGAAGGCGGAGCTCACCTCCGGAAGGGGGCCGACCGGCATTGCCGCGGCAGCGCTCTATGTCTCTGCATTAGTCCATGGCGAGAAGAGGACCCAGCGGGAAGTGGCAGATGTAGCAGGGGTGACTGAGGTCACCATCCGGAACCGCTACAAGGAGCTGCTCGACGAGCTCGGCCTGGAAAAGGAGATCAAGAAAGTGAAGAAGAAGCGGAAGTAGATTTTTTAATGGTCATAGGGATAGAATAAAGGGGTGAATTCTGGACATGGATGCAAGAATAGTTACGCAAAATGGAAGAGATCCACGATGTCGTTTATGATGCCGTAGTGCATTACAACACCAAGCCAAGCCCTGCTGTTCTCGACATCGGCTGCAAAGTCGGCCTGATGACCGGGAAATTCCGGCGTGCCGGTTTGGAGGCGTACGGCATTGATATTGATGCTGAACTCTTTGATGAGGAAGAGGTCCGCCTGGGCCATCTGCGGCAAGGGAATATCGCGCATCTGGACAGGATATTTCCCGGGAAATCGTTTGATTTCATTGTCTCAACCGCCTTTATGTGCACTGCAGCGCTGCGTCTACCTCTCTGGGAGCGGGCGGCGAGATATCCCGGTCTGGGCATTGAGATATTTGGTGCTATTAACGAAGTCCTGGAAAGCATCACCAGGAATGTGTATCAATCGATCTATAATCAGCTCGTCCCCGGAGGCTATTCCATCCATGCTGTTTGGGAACCGGATCGTATTATTCCCCCACCGATCGACGGATTCCAGGCATTGGAGTCAACTCCAGTGTTCCTCGTCATCCAAAAACGCTAATTATATAAAAACAGCATGCTTTGTGCGCACATGGCATACGCCGTCATCTGCGAGACCGGCCCATTTCCCGGCACCATAGAGTCAGCGATCGATCAGTATCTCTCCGGAAGAGGTGCAGTTTCCTTCCAGCCGGCAAAAGACATCTCGGACACATGCGCCTATCGCTCAAAGGTAGTAACCTACTGGCATGAGCAGTTTGGTGTTTCAGTTACCTATCAGCCGAACGTGCGCAGGGAGATCAACAGCGTCAAGCTCTAGATGCTGGGCAACGGCAGGTTTCCGGAAGGGATGAAGGAAGAGCTGGTTGCGATGCTCGCTACAGCACGCACTCCTCCAGCAGCTTGTCCTCCCGCAGGCCCTTGAAGACCGGATGCCGGAGCTCAAGGCTATCAGTCAATTCCCAGTAACTAACCTCGGCGATATATCTCGGCTCGACAAAGCGGAGATGCTCTTTGTCCCTCATGTTATCCACTGCAAGGCGGGGCAGGGTGATCGCAGCCAATCTCGGTGAGAATCCATTGATGAATTCCGCATCAAATCCTGCGGCAACGCGTCCGACAGAAGTCATCCGCTTGTTCCGGTACACGCCCAAAGCCAGTTCGGCGATCTTCCCATTCCTGGGCACATAGCCGATGATGATGCAGGTCGCGGAGTGGATGTGTTTCACCTTGATCCAGGCATCGCTCCGCCCCATGATGTAGGAAGAGTCCTTCTTTTTGAGGATGATGCCCTCGAGTTTCTCCTCCTGTATCTGTTTCCACAGCCGCCGCGCGTTGGGGGTGAATGGCATGCGCTGCAGGCGCTTTCCCTCTCGCAGGCTCTCCCGAAGGATCTGTTTCCGCTGCAGGAGGGGAAGGGAGGTGACATCCTTCTCTCCGGCCCGGATGATATCAAATGCCACGAATGTTGCGGGATAGGCGCTGCTCAGGGAGGATATCTGTTCCTGCCCCTCTGCCTGCTCCCGCTTCTGCAGAAGGCTGAACTTGGGCCTGCGCTTCTGGTAGACGACAATCTCTCCGTCGATGACGCAGTCCTGCAGCAGCTGCCTGCCGATTTCCTGCAGCTCCGGATACCGGGGAAGGATGTCCTCCTGCTTCCGGTTGATCAGCTGCAGCATTCCCTTCTCCCGCACCAGCACCGCCCGCACCCCGTCCAGCTTCGGCTCGGCGACATAGCCGCGCCTGCCGATGTCCTTGGCTGTTCCCGGGGAGCAGAGCATGACTTGATATGTCATTGTAAAATCCTAATAGCTTATGTGAGCGTGATTTTTCACCGTAATAACATAGCCAGCAAATGTGATAAGAACATTATCAATGCCTTGGCCTAATGCATGATGGAGATAGCTCCCAATAACACTTTCGTGGCTAAAATAAATGTTGATGGTGTTCTCGGTGAAGGCACCCATTAAACTTCTAATCTCATTAGAAGTAGCCCTGGATAAGGGAGATTCAGCAATCCATTGTTTAAAATACTCTCGCAATAATATTATCTTCCTCCGGTTGATTGGTTTTCCATCATCAAGCACCTGTTTAAGGGTAGGGTAACGATTTTTTATATCCTTTATTCTCTCTCCGGTTCCTGAAAGAAAAATATTCTGTCTCGGTGCTAAAAGGCGAGCGTGGGAATTCCTTGAAAGATAAGAATACGTCAAATCAGCAAATATTCCCGTTCTTTTACTATCTGAAATGTACAGCCTTAAATTGACACCATCATAAATTTCTAGGAACTTTCTGAGGAATCTGTTAAACCGCCATGCTTGAATCATGCCCCGCATACTGAGATTTCTGCCCGGCTCTTTTCTGTAGGATGATAAGAGGGATTCTGGATGGCGAACAAGGATGTTCATACCAAAAGAATGATATTTTTGTAATTCTGCGAGTAATCGGCTAAAGTTTGATTGAGTAAGCGGCTGTCGGCAAAGCTGAACTATCGTTTCAATTATGTTTTGTTGCTCTTGAGAAAGTTGCTTATGGAATTTCCGCTGGTAAACGAACAGGAAAGGCGCTAAGCTTTCCAGTCCCACATGAAGGATTTTAACGTCTTTTTCGCTGTGGGATCGGTTCAGGAATCTCCGTCCCGATGCTTTTGTTAATGCGAGGAATTGATGGACATTCATGATAAACTTTAAATAGAGAGGTTTTCCTTATAAATCTTATGCTGGTGGTGATAGCTGGATTAATTGGAGCAGGCAAATCTTCAATCGCAAGAGAGGCGTCTAAACGCCTTAATATCCCGCTGTATAGTATTGATGACGATAAGAAAAGAATTTACAGACAGCACCCAAAATATGAGTATTTTCTGAAGAATAACATCCCATTTCCAGATGAAACAAGGAGGAGAACGTTTGGAGCTTCGTTGCACGGATTGAGAAAGTTGGCCAAAGGGCATAAACATGCGATTGTAGAAGAAACATTCCATAAGAAAAGCTTGCGAGATCCATTTCTTGAGAAGGCAAAGAGAATTTTTGGAGGTGTGATCCTGACCTTAGTGACCGTGAATGATAAGCTAGTAAAAAGACGCCTGGAAAAAAGAGAGAAGAAAGAGGACCACATGGTTGGCTACGGGATGTACCTGTCTTTTAAGAGGCATTGGGAACCGTTTGAAAAAGTGGACTATCATTTTGTTAATGAGGGAGACTTTGAGCGGAATACGCGTAGGTATGTTGCATTTCTCAAGAAAAAGCTGAGCCTCTAAAACCGGAAAAGATGGCGCTGAAGGTCTATCCTTCGGTTCTGGACAGCAACGCCTTCTGCTTCCAATAGCTCTTTTTTCTTCCTGCTCCCCCGTTTCCCCGCATACCCTCCGATGCTGCCGTCTGAGGCGATGACCCGGTGGCAGGGGACAACGATCGGATGCGCATTATGCCGGAGCGCCTGCCCCACTGCCTGGTATGCCCTGGTCCCGAGCGCCTCGGCAAGCAGCTTGTAGGTGGTGACCTTCCCTTTAGGCACTTTCTGCACCATCTCCAGTACCTGCTCACGGAAATCCATAATCCATATAAATCAGCGGTGGTTTATTAAGGTTATGGGAGAGGACGAGAACCGATTTCAAAAAACACCGAAAAGTATTTAAACATTAGTATATTCTAATATCCTAATATGGGTGAATTATATAAGATTCATGCTGAGATGTGCAAGGTATTCTCAAATGCAACAAGATTAGAGATATTGAACTTGTTGAGGGACAAGGAATTATCAGTAACAGAACTGATAGGAAAGACAAAATTGAGCCAGGCCAACATCTCACAGCATTTGTCAATCATGAAGTCCAAGGGAATTGTCACATCAGACAGGAAAGGCAAAAACACCTATTACAAACTTTCTTATCCAAGAATAATCAAGGCGTTTGATATACTCAGGGACGTTTTGGCTGAAAAACTAAAGAATCAATAGGGGCATCGTTGAGGGATGAGGCAAGAAAATGAAAGTCAGAGAGAGTGGTATGCCTGAAGAGGAAACATGGCAGGAATTTTTTAATCCGGGCAATATCCTCAAAACAATGGGGGTTAACCACAAGATTAAAGATGTGGCTGAATTTGGCTGCGGTTACGGGACGTTTACTATCCCTACTGCAAAAATAATCAGCGGAAAGATCTATGCCATTGACATAGGGCCAGAAATGATAGAAGCTACAAGAAAAAAAGCCAGGGATAACAAATTGAACAATGTAGAGACTGTGCTTCGTGATTTTGTTTCTGAAGGCTCTGGTCTCGATAATGGGGGCGTTGATTATGTAATGCTGTTTAATATCCTTCATGCAGAGGAGCCAGCTAAATTGGTAAGAGAGGTATATAGAATCTTGAAGCCTAATGGAAAAGTAGGGATTATCCACTGGAATTATGATTCAACCACCCCCAGAGGCCCGCCAATGGAAATAAGGCCAAAACCCGAACAGGTCATACGCTGGGCAATAAACGCCAGTTTTAATAATCCTATAAAACATGATTTAAGGCCATACCATTATGGGATTACTTTAATAAAGTAAAAAACTAAGGGAGTGATAATCATGGAAAAAGACAAAAACACATTATTATGGATAATTATTGCTGTAGCTGCTGGGCTCTTTCTTTTAGGGGGTTTTGGAATGGGAGGCTACGGCATGATGGGCTTTGGAATGGGATTTGGATTCCTTTTTATGCTGCTGTTTTGGGGTGCTCTTATATGGCTGGTTGTTACTCTTGTCAATGCAGGCCAGTCAGGCAAGAAAGGGGAAGATCCATCAAACATAATTAAAAAAAGAT
>DATDVW010000064.1:0-2138 GCA_035289865.1 Candidatus Nanoarchaeia archaeon | reverse complement strand
AGGATGCCATCCTTGCACACCAGCCCAATGGTGGTCGTCCCGGTCTTCAGTTCCTTCTCTTCCATCTGGTATCACAGAAGTTTTTGAGAATCAATTCAATAGCTTGAATATGCAACTCCTATTTAAATGTTGTGGTTTATCCGCCTTCTTGTCCATCCCTGCAAACAAAAAGGGAAAAGGAAAAATAAAAAATTATCTGGGCCTTACTCTCTCTTCCTGCCCGCCACGACCGCGATGATGATCACGATGATGACGACCAGCACCAGGAATTCCCCGCCGATGATCAGGGCAGCAGTGCCATACTGCTCCCAGAAGGTCTGGGGCTGCTCAAAGGGAACGGGCTGGGTGATGAAGTCCGGCGTGGTGCTCGGCTGCTGAGGAGGGGTGACCACAATCTGCTCCTCCGGCCGCTTCACTTCCGGCTCTGGCTGGACACAGTCTGCCACGGTGACATCCACGGTCTTCTGCGCCATCAGGTTGTTCATGTCCCGGAAGGCCTGGACCTGCACCTGGTAGGTGTTGGCCGCAAAATCCATCGGGAGATTGAGATTGATCCGCTTGACGAATGAGTTCTGGTCGTCAAAGGCGTCGGCAACCAGCTCGAACTGGTCCCGGGTGCTGATGCTGAGATCCTCGTTGACGACGGTCAGCACCACTTCATCCTCATCCTCTGAGCCGAAGTTCATGACCTCGACATCCAAGGTTGCTGTCCTGCGGCATTCCAGAATCGGCCTGCTGAGGTCAGCTCTGCGGATGACCAGCTCGTGGGACTTCTTGTCCACCTCCAGTCTTCCCCTCCAGGGGAGGATGTATGATGTGCTGTTATCATCATTGACCTCGATCTCCAGGTTGAGGTCGTATTCGCCCTCGTCGATCTTGAGGGGCAACTGGTAGTTCAGGGTGACGCTCTTGGTGGTGTCCGGGCGGATCCGCTCGATGTCATTGGTCTCCTCGATGTCATCGCCGTCATCCACGCCGACCAATGTGCCGGTGATGTCGATGCTCTCGATGTCCACGTTCTCGGTCCGGGTATATTTGCTCCGTAAGGTGACCTTCGCCTGGATCTTGGATTCCGGCTTGGCGTCCTGGCTTATCCTGCTGCCATCCACGACTCCCTTGTCGTTGTCGCCGTCCACCTTCACATCGACGCTGTCGATGACCAGGCATTTATTATCCGGGCAATTGGTCCCTGCCTGCACGACTGCCAGCGCAAGGGCAAGCCCCAGTATCATTCCGATTATCAGCTTTGTGTTCATGGAAATATCACCTGCACTCTGCAAACGGTTATCCCTATATAAAGGTTACTATTCTGGAATGGTGATATTCTACTGGACAATTCCTAGAAAAAGCTGATTACTGCCTTTTGGAGGAGGTAGATGGTAGCCAGGGTACTCAGTATGGTGCTGCTCAGGCCGAAGCTGAGGAAGATGGCATAGACCCCTATCCCGGCATCTATATAGGAGGCGATGTCCCCGCTCATGCCGAAGAGCACCCCCTTGCCGATCAGGTAGCTGGCCACATAGCCCAGGAGCTTCTCCGGCATCACTCCGTTGAAGAAGAGGATGATGGAGGCGACCAAGTCGATGCCCCCCATGATCTTGATGATCATATAGCCACCAGGATGGCGCCGGCGGCGAGCAGGATGGCGATGATGCCTGCTATCCCCCTTTTCTTCGCGATGGCATTGAGATGCGTGGAGAGCCACATCACCAGCATGCCCAGCATGCTGAATATCAGGATGACGCCGAGCGCCTCTTTGATGCTGGGGAAGCGCTCCACCACCAGGAACTTCACCGCTGCCATCCCCGCGCCGATGACCACCGAGCGGACGAGGAACTGCCTCCAGGTGCCTGCGGTCAGCGGGCCCTTGTTGTTCGCCTCCAGGACATAGAATACCGCCTCTTCCGGCTGCGGGAGGGCCTCTGCACCCCAGCTCTTGGTGAAATTGTTCCCCATGCAGCCAGTATCAGGCGGGGATTTAAATAGGTTGCCTGTGGGCGGCTCGATTGCAAGTTCACTCATAATTAGAAAGATTTAAGGGGCTTTCGCCCCCATCTGTCTCTCAAGATGGGGGTGGTTGGAGCCCCTTCAATGCGTAAAAGGACTTACGACCAAGACCTTAATAAAGTTGTCGGAAA